>JBAVUQ010000098.1:0-4063 GCA_049696855.1 Candidatus Aminicenantales bacterium | reverse complement strand
GGATAAGGAAAGGCATCAAAAGACGAATCCGCAGGACGAGGTGAAGCCATGGCCGTCGAGATCCGCGAAGTCGTTTCCCGCAGGGACCTGAAGACGTTCATCTTCCTTCCGGAGAAGATCCACGCCGGCCACGAGAACTGGGTCCCCCAGCTCTTTACTGATGACTGGAAATACTTCGACGCGAAGAAGAACAAGGCTTTCGGCTACTGCGACACGATCCTCCTCGTCGCCTGGAAGGACGGCCGGCCCGCCGGACGGGCCATGGGCATCATCAACCACCGCTACAACGAGCACCGGAACGAGAAGACGGCCCGCTTCGGCTACCTGGACACTTATGAGGACCGGGAGGTCTTCCGGGCCCTCCTCGGCTTCATCGAGAACTGGGCCCGGGCCAAGGGAATGACCAAGATCGTCGGGCCGTACGGCTTCTCCGACCAGGACCCCGAGGGCTTCCTGATCGAGGGCTTCGAGCATCGGGCGACGATCGCCACCTATTACAATTTCGAGTGGGTGCCCCGCTGGCTCGAGGAGGAGGGGTACACCAAGGACAACGACTGGTTCGTCTATAAGCTGGCCGTGCCCAAGGTTATGCCCGAATTCTACTTGAGGATCTATGAGCGGGCCATGAAGCGCGGCACCTACGAGATCGTCGATTTCAAGACCCGCAAGGAGATCAAGCCCTGGATCCGGCGCATCCTCGGCCTCATGAACGAGACCTACATGTCCGGCAACATCTACGGCTTCGCGCCTCTCGAGGAACAGGAGATGGACGATTTGGCCAAGCGTTTCCTGCCGATCGTCGATCCCCGCTTCGTCAAGGTGGTCGCCAAGGACGGCGAGATCCTGTCCTTCATCATCGCCATGCCCGACATGACCGAGGGCATCTGCAAGGCCCGGGGCCGTCTCTATCCCTTCGGGTTCATCCATGTCCTGCGGGCGGCCAAGAAGACGAAACAGCTCGACCTTCTCCTCGGGGCCGTCAAGGAACAGTACCGGGGCCAGGGTCTGGACGTTCTCATGGGGGTCAAGGTCCTCCAATCCGCCTCGGAGGCGGGCATGGATATGATCGACACGCACCACGAGATGGAGGCCAACGTCAAGGTCCGGGCCGAGATGGAACGCATGGGCGGGACGGTCTACAAGAAGTTCCGGGCCTTCCAGAAGCCGCTCATCTAGCGGCCCGGCTCTAACTATTTCGCGTCGGCCCAGTTCGGGCCGAATCCCAGCCTGACGGCCAGGGGCACGGTGAGCTCCGCGGCCCCTTCCATCGCCTCGCGCACCAGCGGCTCCACCGCCGCCTGCTCGCCGTCCGGGACTTCGAAGACGAGCTCGTCGTGCACCTGGAGGATCATGCGCGTCCGGAGCTTGCGCGTCTCGATCGCCGCCGCGGCGCGGAGCATGGCCAGCTTGATGATGTCCGCCGCGGAGCCCTGGATGGGATTGTTGAGGGCGATGCGGCGTCCGGCCTGCTGCAGGGTCCGGTCGGGCGCGCGGAGTTCGGGGACCTGGCGCTGCCGGCCGAAGATCGTCTCCGAATAGCCGCGCTCCCGGGCCTCCTCGACGACCCGGTCGAGATACTCCCGGACCTTCGGCCGCTCGGTGAAATAGCGGTCGATGAATTTCTGGGCCTCGCCCGAGGACGTCCCCAGCTCGCGGGCCAGGGAAAAGGCCGAGGTGCCGTAGATGATGCTGAAATTGATGATCTTGGCCCGCCGCCGGGCCTCGTCGCCGGCGGCCTCGCCGAAGACGAGCCGGGCCGTCTCCTCGTGGACGTCCCGGTCGGCCAGGAAGGTCTCGACGAGGGTCGGGTCCCCCGAGAGGTGGGCCAGGATACGGAGCTCGACCTGGGAATAATCCGCGGTCAGGAGGACGTGGCCCTTGTCCGGGATGAAGGCCCGGCGGAAGCGGGTCCCCCAGGTCCCGCGGACCGGGATGTTCTGGAGATTGGGCTCGCTCGAGGACAGCCGGCCGGTCGAGGCCACGGTCTGGTTGTAGCAGGTGTGGATGCGGCCGGTCTCCGGATTGATGAGCAGGGGCAGGGCGTCGGCGTAAGTGGACTTGAGCTTGGCCATCTGCCGGTAGTCGAGGACGTGGCGGGCCAGGGGATGGACGGCGGCCAGCTCCTCGAGGATGTCGATCGACGTCGAAAAGCCTTTCGTAACCTTGGTGCGGCGGCCGGCCTGCAGGCCGAGCTTGTGGAAGAGGACGTCGGCGAGCTGGCGCGGCGAGTTGATGTTGAAAACGCACCCGGCCTGCTCGTGGATCTCCTTCTCCAGGCGCCCGAGCTCCCCCTCGAGCTCCTTCGACATGGCCCTGAGGACCACGGGGTCGACGCGGACGCCGAGGATCTCCATCCGGGCCAGGAGCCCGATGAGCGGGCGCTCGATCTCCTCGTAGAGCCGGTCGAGCTTCTTGGCCCGGATCTTCTCCCAGAGAAGCTCCCCGAGCTCCTGAGCCAGGGCGGCGTCCAGGCAGGCGTAAGGGGCGGCCCGCTCGACCGGCACCTTGTCCATGGTCAGCCCGGCCTTGCCCTTGCCGGCGACCTCCTCGTAAGGGGTCTTGGTCTCCCGGAGGTAATGAAGGGCGATGCGGTCGAGGCCGTGCTTGCCCCAGTTCGGCTCGAGGAGATACGACAGGACCATCGTGTCGCGCGAGATCCCGGCCAGGCGGACGCCCTCGCGCTCGAGGACGATCAGGTCGTACTTGATGTTCTGGCCCGTCTTGAGGATCTTGGCGTCCTCGAGGACGGGCCTCAGGATATCCAGGGCCCGGCCCTTGGGGATCTGGGCCGGGGCGCCCAGGTAATCGTGCCCGACGGGAACGTAATACGCTTCGCCCGGAACGAGCGAGAACGACAGTCCGACGAGCCGGGCCCGGGTCGGCATCGGGGAGGTCGTCTCGGTGTCCAACGTCACCGCGCCGGACTTGGCGATCCGGGCGGCCAGGGCCCGGAGCTCGCGCTCGTCCTGGATCGTCCGGAAATCCCTTCCCGCCGGCCGGGCCGGCTTCAGGAAATCCGAAACGAGCTTGGTGAATTCGAGCTCGCCGAAGAGCCGGATCGTTTCCTTCTCGTCGGGCTCCTGCACGACATAGCGGTCGAGGTCGAGGTCGATCGGCAGGTCGCGGCAGACCGTGACGAGACGGCGGCTGAGCTCGAGCAGCTCCCGGTTCTGGACGATCTTCTCGCGGACGCGGGGGTTCTTGACCTGGTCGAGGCGGGCCAGCAGGTTGTCGAGCGAGCCGAACTGCTCGATGAGCGACTTGGCCGTCTTCTCGCCGATGCCCGGGACGCCCGGGATGTTGTCGGTCGGATCGCCCCACAGGGCGAGGACGTCGACGATGGCGCCCGCCTCGACGCCGAAGAAGTCCTTGACGTCGCCGGCTTCGATCATCTTTTCCTTGGACGGATTCCAGACGGAGGTCGAGGCGTCGACGATCTGGAGGAGGTCCTTGTCGGTCGTGACGACGACCGTCCGGAGGCCCTTGGCGGCCGCCCGCGCCGCGAGCGCGGCCAGGGCGTCGTCGGCCTCGTACTTGGGGAACTCGGCCGTGGGGATGCGCAGGGCCCGGAGGACATCCTTGAGGACGGGGATCTGGACGGCGAGGTCGTCCGGCATCGGCTTGCGATGGGCCTTGTAGGCCCCGTATTCTTCGTGGCGGACCGTCGGCCCCTTGACGTCGAAGACGACACCCAGGTAATCGGGCTTCTCCGCGTCGAGGAGCTTGCGCAGGGCGCTGACGAAGCCATAGATGGCGCCGGTGGGGAAGCCGGACGAGTTGCTGAGGCCGCGGATGGCGTAGTACGATCGGTAAAGCAGGGAATTCCCGTCGATGAGGAAGAGCCGTTTCGGACTCAGTCGTACCTGCCTTCGACGATCTGGCCGAGGATGGTCTTGTGCTGCTCCTCCATCATCCGCGCGATCCGGTCGGCGGCGTCGGGCAGGTCGAGGAAGGCCGTGTAAAAGGCCCTCTTCGAGGTCAGCAAGCGCCCCGCCCTGTAGATCAGGGATTCGATATACTGGGCGCCGGGGCCCTTGTCCTGGGTCTGGACGATGTAGACCTC
>JBAVUQ010000097.1:0-3529 GCA_049696855.1 Candidatus Aminicenantales bacterium | reverse complement strand
TCCTTGATGACGAGCTTGACCGCCTTGGGCTCGCCCTTCAGATAATAATAGAGCGTCGAGCCGACGGCCGGGTTATCGGCCTTGGCGAACTCGCCGTAGGATTCCCCGCGGCGCTCGTAGCGGTTCCAGCGGATAACCTCTTCGGGGTCGAAGAGATAGGCGTCCTTGGCCAGGTTTTCGGCGGTCATCTCCTTGAGCGGAGCGATGTCCGCGATGTAGATGCCCCGGCCGTAGGTGCCGATGACCAGGTCGCGGTCCCGCGCCTGGATGGCCACGTCGCGGATGATGACGTTCGGCGCCGAGGTCGAGAAGGGCGTCCAGGTCTTTCCCTTGTCCACGGTGACGAAGACGCCGTAGTCCGTGGCGAGGTAGAGGACGTTGGCGTTGTCCGGGTCCTCCTCGAGGTCGAAGACCGGGTTCATCATGCCCCCGGAGATGTCCTCCCAGGTCTTGCCCAGGTCGCGGGTGACGTAGAGCCAGGTCTTGTCCTCGTTGTTGGTCCGGTAGCCGCTGAAGCCCACGTAACAGGTGTTCTCGTCGAAGCGGGAGGGCACGACCCTCTTGACCCATCGATCGAAGGGAATGAGGGCGCCCTTGACCCCGGCCTTGGCCTTGCCCGTCTTCATGTCGTAGAACTTCGCGGTGATGTTGGTCCAGGTGACGCCGCCGTCGGGCGACATCTGGACGTTGCCGTCGTCGGTGCCGGCCCAGTAGAGGCCGGGCTTCTTGGCCGACTCGGCGAAGGTGTAGATGGTCGCGTACTGGAGGTTGGTCTTCTTCGCTTCCTCGAGGCGCGCCTTGTCGGCCCGGGTGAGGTCGGGGCTGATGGTGACGAACGTATCGCGCTCGCCGCGGCTCAGGGACCGGTGGACGAATTGGGAGCAGATGTAGACGATGCCGGGGTTGTGCGGCGAGAGGACGATCGGCGCGTTCCACTGATACCGCTGGGCCGGCAGGCCCTTGGCCAGCTCTTCGGGCGTCGTCCGCTTGGTCAGGGACGATGTCTCGCCGTTCGACAGGTTCTGACGGCTCGAGGAGCCGAACTGACTCTCATAGTAGATGTAATCCGGGTTCCACCAGTCGCGGACGACATAGAAGGCGTCGCCCGTGGGCAGGTAGTTCCAGTCGGCCGCGTAGACGCCGTTCGCGTTCCGGTTCTGCGACGGGCCGATCCAGGCGCCGTTGTCTTGGGTGCCGCCCATGATGTTGTAGGGCTGCTCGTTGTCGGCCGAGACGTCATAGAACTGCTGGGCGCTGATGGTCGCCTTCTGGCTCCAATGCTTGCCGCCGTCCCAGGTCTCCCCCGCCCCGCCGTCGTTGCCGCTCAGGATGTGGTTTGAGTTCTGGGGATCGAGCCAGAGGGCGCGGTGATCGACGTGGAGCTTATAGGCGCCGGAGTCCCAGCCGGTGACCTTGAAGGTCTTGCCGCCGTCCGTCGAGACGGTCGTATTGGTGTCGCAGGCGTAGAGGATCTGGTCGTTCTGGGCGTCGACGTAGAGCCGGGCGTAATAGCCGGCCTCGGTCTGGTTGATCAGGGCGCTGCCGCCCGTGAGCTTGTATTCCGTGATCTTCTTCCAGGTCTCGCCGAGATCGTCGGACCGGTAGACGATGCCGGAGCGCTTGACCGGCTCCTGGTTGCGCAGGACGCCGGCGTAAAGGACCTCGAGGACATAGCGGTTGACGACCTGCGAGCGGCCCTTGGCCTCGCTCGAGTCGGGCTTCGGGGCCTCCCGCTTGAGGAGCGCCTCGATCTCGTTCGTGGCGTCGACGATCTCCTTCTTGCCGGCGTAGACCTTGCGGGCGGCGGCTTCGAACTTGGCCAGGTCGACGCCCGACTTGGCCAGGAAATCCTTGTCGGCGATGAGCTCGTTGAGCTTCTTCACGAGCTCGGCCTCGTCGGCCGCGACGATCGGCGTGAACTTGGGGGCCTCTTTGGCCATGACGGGATTGATCTTGAAGGCCTTGAACTTGTCGAAGCTGTATTCTTCGGTGAAGATCCCGCCGCCGCCGAAGCCGCCGCCGAACCTTCCGGGCGCCCGGAAGTTGGCCACGCCGTCGCGCTCGGCCAGGCCGAGGTCGATCTCCTCGTCGATCCGGGCGTAGACGATGTTCGGGTTCTTCGCATAGATGGCCAGCCCGGCCCGGCCGACTTCGGCCTTGACCGGCAGGCCCTCGGTCAGCTTCTTCCAGGTCTTGCCGCCGTCGGTCGTCTTGTACAGGTCGTTGCCCGGCTGGCGGTCGATGAAGGTCCAGGCCCTCCGATAGGTCTTGTAGGCCTGGGCGATGACGACGTTGAAGTCGCGCGGATCGACGGCGAAATCGCCGACGCCGCGGTCGTTGAGGGGCCAGGCGCGCTCCCAGGTCTTGCCGCCGTCGGCCGTCTTGTAGAAGCCGCGCTCGGAGTCCGTGCCGTTATCATAGAGCTTGCCTTCCGAGGCCGCGTAAACGACGTCCGGGTTCTTGGGATCGACCTGGACCTTGTTGATGAAATAGCTCTGTTCGAGCCCGATGTGCGTCCAGGTCTTCCCGGCGTCGGTCGATTTCCAGACCCCGTTGCCGTGGGCGCTCGAACGGGCGTGCATGGGTTCGCCGGTGCCCAGGTAGAGGATGCTGGGATTGGACGGGGCGACGGCGAGCGAGCCCATGCTCATGTTGCCGTACTTGTCGAAGATGGGCTCGAAGTGCGTGCCCGCGTCCTCGGTCTTCCAGACGCCGCCGCTGGCGGCCAGGACGTAATAGGTCGTGATTTGCCCGGGGGGCACGGCGAATTCGGCGATCCGGCCCGAGAAATTGACGGGACCGACCCAGCGCCAGGTCAGCTGGTTGAGATCATCGGCCGTGACCTGCGCTTGGGCCAGGACCGCGCCCCCGGCGCCCAGGACAAAGCCCAGGGCCAGGAAGACTGTGAGGAGACGGGATAGACGAGTAAGCATCGATTCCTCCTAAGGATTTTGAACGGATAGATTCGGCACGTCGTTCTTTGGACGACGGACGGCCGGCGTTTCTTCCATGAGGGGGGAGTCTATCAGAAAACGTGTCCGAAATTAAAGTAGAGGCCCGTGCCCTCGGCGCTCCAGGCGACGTCGACCCGGGCCACGAAGCCGGGCATATAGAAGCGAAGCCCCACCCCGGCGTCGAAGGCCAGCCGGCCGAGGTCGATCCTGCGGAGCGAGGGCCAGACGGTGCCGGTGTCGCAGAAGACATTTCCGCCGAGGCGCCAGAGAATGGGGAAACGGTACTCGGCGTTGACCAGGAACTTGCCCCGGTCAAGGAAGCGGTTGAGCGCATAGCCGCGCATGGCGGCCATGACGTTGCCCCCGCCGAGCGAGGCGTTGTCGAAGATCGGGATGTTGGACCCCCCGACGTATTGGGCCAGGGCCCGGACCGCAAAGACGTCCTTGAGGCCGAAGACCCTTTGGTACCTGCGGAAATCGAGGGTCACCCGGTTGAAGGCGGCGTCCCGGCTTCCCAGGAACCGTCCCGCCAGGTCGTCCTGGAGGATGAAGCGGACCCCGCGGGTCGGATGGAT
>JBAVUQ010000096.1:0-1778 GCA_049696855.1 Candidatus Aminicenantales bacterium | reverse complement strand
GAGGGCGGCCGCGGCGAAGCGTCTCGCCCGGCCCGGTCGCAAATTCTCTGCCATCGTCGCGTCTCCTGAAACACGGGGCCGTTCGGAGGTCCCGAAGGGGCTTTTAAATAGACTACTATACCATAAGGTCTTTTGACGCCGAAGCAGGCGCATTCTTCCCTGGAAACCGAAATAATTCGGCGCTGCACGGGGGAGGCATGGGGCGGCTCCCGGGGGTCCCGCCCCCCGGGCGGGAAGAGACGGTCCGGCGGCCGCGTCTAACATCATGGAACAAAACGGTATTCCGATCCGCGGAGGTGGCCATGAAAGCGTCTTTTCTCGGGGTAGCCGGGCTTGTTTTCCTCTTCGCCGTCGCGGCCTCGGCGGCCCCGGCCGGGCAAACCGGGCCGGACCTCGACAGCCAGGTGAGGGCTTTCCTCGACGGGCACGCCCGCGAGTGGCGGGACATGAACGTCTCCGAGGCCGACGGCAAGATCCTCTATGACATCATCATCAAGAACAAATGCACCCGGGCCCTCGAGATCGGGACCTCCACGGGCCACTCCGGGATCTGGATCGCCTGGGCCCTGAGCAAGACCGGAGGCAAGCTCATCACTATCGACATCGACGAGGGTCGGCACCGCGAGGCGGTGGCCAATTTCCGGGAGGCGGGACTCGACGCGTTCATCGACGCCCGCCTGGCCGACGCCCATGAGCTTGTGCCGGCCCTCCCCGGCCCGTTCGATTTCGTCTTCTGCGACGCCGACAAGGACTGGTACAAGAACTATTTCGTCGCCGTTCTGCCCAAGCTCACGATCGGCGGCGTGTTCACCGCCCATAATGTATCGCCCCGCCAGCGGGGCCGGGGCTGGGGCAGCGCGGACTTCGTCGACTTCGTCCTCTCGCTGCCCAACATGGAGACGACCTTCGCCGAGGGCAGCTGGGCGGGGATATCCGTCAGTTATAAGCGGGCCGAGAAGTAGCGCGGTTGCGGTATTGACAGGCCGCAAACCGCGGTCTATATTACGGGAACGAACCCGGAACAAGAGAACCATGAGAGGATCTGACGATGGCCCCGGTCGAAGCATCGGCCGTCCGCAGACGGAGCATCGGCCTCGTCCCGCGGCTCTTCTATCGCTATCGCCGCATCGCTAAGTGGCTGTCCATCTTCCTGGCCATAGCCGGGCCGGGGATCATCGTCATGGTGGCCGACAATGATGCCGGCGGGATCACGACCTACGCCGCGACCGGCGCCCGCTTCGGGTATGGCCTTCTCTGGTTCCTCATCATCCTGGGCCCCGCGGCGTACTATGTCCAAGAGATGACCGTCCGCCTCGGCGCCGTCACCAAGCGGGGACACGCCGAGGCCATTTTCGAGACGTTCGGCAAGTTCTGGGGCTGGTTTTCCCTGACCGACCTCGTCCTGACGGACTGGCTGACCCTGATCACCGAATTCATCGGCATGACGGCGGCCCTGAGCATCTTTCACGTCCCGCCGGTCGTGACCGTGATCGTCGTCTCCATCGTCATGGGCATCATGGTCCTGCAGGGCCGCTATTGGACGTGGGAGAAGCTCGCGCTGTTCTTTTGCGGACTCAACCTGATCTATATCCCGGCCGCGTTCATGGTCCACCCGTCCGTGCCCGAAGTCCTCCGGGGGGCCCTCATCCCGGGTTTCCCCGGCGGATTCAACAACAACATCTTCTTCTTCCTGATGGCCAACATCGGCACGACAATCGCGCCCTGGATGGTCTTCTTCCAGCAGAGCGCCGTCGTCGATAAGGGCATGGACGAAAAGG
>JBAVUQ010000095.1:0-10366 GCA_049696855.1 Candidatus Aminicenantales bacterium | reverse complement strand
TCTACCGGTTCGTGCGCAACCGGAAAAAGCGCAAGATCGCCGCCTTCACGAAGAAGCTGGGCCGGTTCCCCGAGGTCCGGCTGGTCACCGTCCGGGACGACCGCATCACGGTCGTCGTCGACAAGGCCCCGGCCAAGGTCTACATCCGCATCAACGCCCTGGTCGACGATCTCAACGGGAGTCTTTTCTTCGGGAAGGACATCAAGGCCGAGATCCGGACGGAGATCCCGGAGGACGAGGCCAGGACCATGCTCACGCAGATGGGCGTCGTCTATGCCCGCGAGGAAGGGCACCCGGGGACCGGGAAGAAGCCGACGAAAGCGTAGCCCTCAGCCCCACCGCGTCCGCAACCGGGTCAGCTCCGTGCCTGAAGCCGCGTTGAGGATCTGATGAAGGTAAGCGGGACCGGCGCCCGCGTCCGGGAGGGCCTGGACGACGGACAGGACCTCCTCCCCGTAGAAAGCTTCGGCCCTGTAGGAGATCTCGAGCTCGATCGGCCGCTTGTTCAGCAGGACCGCGGCCGGGACGCCTTCGAGCGCCCACTGGACATAGACCGCGTTGTTGACGTGGCGGTTCCAATCGATGTGGGTCGATTCGACGCGGAAGCGGAGCTCCGCGTCGCGGCCGGAGGGAACGGGCAGCGAGGCGAACGCGTCGTCGAGGGCCCGCTTGTCGAGGGCATACGGGATGTCGATGATGTCGTCGACCTTGAGCGGCTGCTTGCGCTCGAGCCCGATGATCATCCAGGAGCTCGTCGCCGAGAGGACGGGGCCGCCGTTCGCGTCGGCGACCTCGAAGTCGCGGGTGGCGAAATAGCCGCCCTTCCCGGACGGCCAGGTCGTGACCTCGAGCCGCTCACCCATGGCCGGGTAGCGATGGACGAGGATGTGGTAGCGCGACAGGACCCAGGTCGTGTTGCGCTTGACGAGATCGAGGACCGACAGGCCCAGCCGTCCGGCGTGCTCCCCGGCCGAATCCTGGAGAAAATTGAGCAGGGCGACCGTCTTGACGAGGCCCCGGGCGTCGGTCTCGTAGGTGTGGATCGTGTACTCTTTATGGAAGACGAGCTCGGTCATGGCGTTCTTCTCTTCCCCGCGTCCGGATGTCAGACGAGCCGTTTGAGATCGCCGGGAAGCCGGTCGATCTCGTCGACGGGCTCGACATCGGGAGCGGCGTGTTCAGGGGACATGGCGATGCCTCCTCATTAACGTCAAGTCGGGCCGGATCCACGGATCGTCGGGATCCGCAGACCGTCCAGGCGGACGTACTCATTGAATAGATTGACGGTCAGACAAGAATGGACAGGCAGGACGAACAGGACGTCCCCGGCTTTGATCCTCTTCAGCTCCGAGGCGGTCGTCTTGACGATGCCGTGCTCCTGAGAGACCGACGAGACGGCAGTAGCCGGGAGGATGCCGCCCCATCCGGATCCGCGGCGCCGGCAGACCCGGCCGTAGATCCGGCCTTCCCGGCTCGTCGGAAGATCTTCCTTGGACAGATGAATGGCCCCGCCGTAGATGACGGCTTCGCCCCTGGCCGGATGCGTGGATACGACGGGACAGGCCACAGCCGCCGCGATGTCCTTTTCCCCGCACGTCCCGAGCTCGAGCTGCATGACATCATGCAGGACAAAGTTGCCCGGACGGATCTCGTCGGCGTCGGCGAAATCGTCCAGCCGGCTGCAGGAGGGGGTGTCGCCGACCGAGATCTCAAGACCCTCGAAGCCGGCGCCGGCCAAGGCTTGCCGGGCGCGGCGCATCTTCCGCATAGCGTCCGCGTGGACGCGGGCCAGGGCGCCAAGGGTCCGCGCGGTGTAGGTCCGGCCATTGTGGGTCAGGAGGCCGCGCAAGCGGAGCCCAGGTCGGCGGCGGACTTCACGACATGTCCGGGTCAGGAGATCCGAGTCGTTCCAGTCGACCCCGGCCCGGTTGGACCCGACGTTGACTTTGACCCAAATGTCCACGGGTTTGGGAATCCTCCGGCTGAGTTCGGCCAATCCGTCCGGCGATTCGACCAGCAGTCCGAGGTGGCGGCGGGAAGCCAGGCGGCCGATCTCGCCGGCCTCGAGGATGTTGAAGGGGAAGGCGATGAGTATGTCCGACCAGCCGTCGGCCGCGAAGTACGCGGCCATGTCGACCGAGGAGACCGTGATGGCCTCGACGCCGAACTCGCGGAAGATCCGTCCGACGTGGCGCGATTGATGGGTCTTGAAGTGCGGCCGGAAGCGGACCCCGAGCCGGCCGGCCCGCGCGGCCATGCGGGCGATATTGCGGCGGGCCCGGCGTTCGTCGAGGACGAGTGTCGGCTTGGTGATCGTCATCGCGGGCGTCAGATCTTCTCTTCGGGGATCATCACGCGCCCGCCGGTCCGGATGGACTCGAAGCAGGCGTCGATTACGCGGATGTTGTTCCAGGCGTCGGACGCGGGAAAGCGGAGCGGGGCTTGGCCCAGGACGGCCTCGCCGAAGTGCTCAACCATCAGGGTGAACATGTTGGCTTTCCGGATGGGCACGGTTTCGACGGCGTCTCCACGGACGATCTCGACGGCGACGTCGAAGTCCTTGGCCGAAAAGGCCCGGTCGAGGCGGAGGGTGCCGTCCGCGCCGACGACGAGGAGCCGGCTCTGGAAGCAGGTCTCGAAGCTCGATTCGCACAGGGCGAAACGGGCGCCGGGGAATTCGAGGAGGGCCGCCGTCGTCAGGTCAACCCCGGTCGCCGGATCGATGTGGGCGGCGGCGGAGACCGCGAGCGGCTCCGCGCCGAGAACGAGCCGGGCGATGCTGATCGTGTAGCAGCCGACGTCGTAAAGGGCGCCTCCCCCCTGCGCCGGGAACCAACGGTAATTCGAGCCGTCGCGATCGAAGCGGAAGGTGAAGGAGGAGTGGACGGACCGCGGTTCGCCGATCGCGCCTGCGCGGACGAGCTCGAGCGTCTTCCCGATCTGGGGATGGAACTTGTACATGAAGCCTTCCATGAGCAGGACGCCGTTCGTCTCGGCGGCCAAGATCATGGCCCGGGCCTCGGGGGCGTTCAGGGCCATGGGCTTCTCGCAGAGGACGTGCTTGCCGGCGCGCATGGCCCGGATGGACCATTCGGCGTGCTGGTCGTTCGGAAGCGGGTTGTAGACGGCGTCGACGGCCGGATCGTCGACGAGCTCCTGGTAGGTCCGGCGGGACTTCAGGAAGCCGAAGCGGCGGGCGCAATCGGCGGCCCGGGCCTCGTCGCGCGAGGCGATGGCGGCCAGGACGCCGTTGCGGGACTCGAGGACGGCCGGGATGAAGGCCCTTTCGGCGATGCCGGCGCAGCCGAGGATGCCCCAGTTGATCTTTCCCGCGGCCACGGTTATTCTCTCACGCCTTTCTGAGCCTCTCAGACCTTCCGGAGCTTCTTGACGAAGGCCGGGTCGACGTCGCAGCCGAGGCCCGGGGTCTCCGGAAGCGTCAGCGTCCCCGCCTTGACCGTCATCCCGCCGGTGATCGGATCGATGACGTGCTCGGTGTTTCCGTCGAGGTCGGCGTAGACGATGTTGGCCTGGGAGGCGACGACGTGGGCCGCGGCCGTCAGGGCCAGCTTCGATTCGAGCATGCAGCCGACCATGCAGCGGATGTTGGCGGCGTCGGCGATGTGGGCGATGCGGATCGAGTTGAGCAGGCCGCCGGCCTTCATGACCTTGATGTTGAAGGTGTCGCAGGCTTCCGCGCGGATGAGCTTGATCGCGTCCGCTGGCCCGAACAGGGCCTCGTCGGCCATGATGGCGATGGGGCTCTGGAGGCGGACGGCCCTGAGCCCGGCCGTGTCCGAGGCCAGGACGGGCTGTTCGCAGAACTCGATCGCGAGCGGCGCCATCTTGCGCAGGGCGTAGATCGCCTGGGGCACGGTCCAGCCTTGGTTGGCGTCGATGCGGATGGCGACCCGCGGGCCGACGGCGGCCCGGATGGCGGCGATATGGGAGTAGTCCTCGTCGGGGTCGAGGCCGACCTTGACCTTGAGGGTCTTGTAGCCCTTGTCGGCATAGCCCTTTGCTTCGGCGGTCATCTTCTCGAGCGTGTCGAGGCTGGTCGTGATGTCGGTCTCGAAGACGTTCTTCGTCCCGCCGAGGAGCCGGAAGAGAGGCAGGCCGGCGACCTTGCCCAGGATGTCGAAAAGGGCCATGTCGAAAGCGGCTACGGCGCTCGGGTTCGCGTGGACGATGGGGCCGATCTCGCGGAGGAGCGCGTCGATGGCCAGCGGATCCTTGCCGACGATCATGTCGCGCATGCTGACGGCGGCGGCGGCGTTGGTGGCCTGGGTTTCGCCGGTGATCGGCGGGAACGGGCAGGCCTCGCCGAGGCCGACGATGCCCTGGTCGGTGCGGATGCGGATGAGCAGGTCGTTGGCCGCGGTCATCGTTCCGATGGCGATGCGGAAGGGCGAAGTGATGGGGATGTCGAAGAGGAAGATCTCGACCTCGGTGATCTTGAGCCTCTTGGCGGCCGCGCGGGCCTCCTCGAGCGTCTTCGAGGGCAGGCCGTAAGCTTTCGAGCCGGCGGCGAGCGCGCCGAGGCCGAACATCTTCAGGAAGCTTTTGCGGGACAGGCTCATCGTTCCTCCTCGATCGGGGCGGCGGTATCGTCCCCCATTCTAATCGCCAGGCGGCCCTTTTGACAAGGGAACGGATCGCGTCATTCAAGATATTACCGAAGGTTGATAGGTCTTGCGGCGCCTCGGGCTTGAATATCCCGCTTCAGGGGGAGTATCCTGAGTCGGGGAAGATCGGCCGGTGCCATAGAAGATCGTTCGAAAAAGGTCCAGCGATCAAATGATCGAGCTCCGAGGGGTTGCCAAGAAGTTTTCCGCCTTCACGGTGGTCAACAATGTCAGCTTCGCCATCAAGCCCGGGGAGGTGCTGGGGTACCTCGGTCCAAACGGGGCGGGCAAAACCACCACCATCAGAATGATCGCCGGCCTGCTTGAGCCCACAAAGGGAGAGATTCTCCTTGATGGGCGCGATATTCGGGCCGATATCTACGCCTACAAAAAGCGCCTTGGTTATGTTCCGGAACAATCGGAGATCTACCCGCATCTCAGCGCTTACGACTATCTGGTCATGGTCGGCAGGCTGCGAGGCCTGCGCGAACGGTCCCTCAAGGCCAAGATCATCGAGTTCATGAAGATTTTCAGCCTCGAACAGGATATGGATGGGCCGATTTCTTCCTATTCCAAGGGCATGCGGCAGAAGGTCCTCATCTCGGCGGCCCTGCTCCACGATCCGGACATTCTCCTCTTGGATGAGCCGCTCTCCGGCTTGGACGTGACGACGGGACTCATCATGCGGGACCTGATCCAGAAGCTGGCCAGGGAAGACAAGATCATCATCTATTCCTCCCACGTGCTCGAGGTCACCGAGCAAGTCTGCTCGCGGATCATCATCATCCACCAGGGAAACATCGTGGCCAACGACTCCGTCGAGAACCTGCGGTCCCTCATGAATCTCCCTTCGCTGACGGAGATCTTTAATCAGCTGGTCGTCCATGAGGACACCGGGCTGGCCGCAGAGCGGATCGTCGAGGCGATGAAAGGAAACGGTTGACGTTGGGGCCAGCAGCGTCAGCCAGAATGCCCATGATGCGGGAGGAATTCGTCCAGCTCGGCATCCTCACGAGACACTTCTTCGAGCGGCTTTTCCGGAACGACATCGTGGACTTCGAGGACGAGATGAAAGCCCGCTTGATCGCCGTCCTCTCCGTCCTGGCGGTCGTCATCGGCTGGAGCTCGCAGATGCTCCTCCTCAACTACAATTTCGCGCCCGATGTCAACGTGTCCTGGCAGGAAAAGAATTACATCTTCATCCTGATGATGATCATCTTCGGCATCGTCACGCTCCTCGAATGGGAGATGCTCTTCCTTGACCGCCGGGACTTCGTCAATCTCACGCCTTTGCCGGTCAGGCTGCGCACGGTCTTTGGCGCCAAGCTGGCATCATTCCTGGTCTTTATCGGGCTCTTCTCGGTCGCCATGAGCAGCATCTCTTCGGTCGTTTTTTCTCTCTACCTGGCCCAGTGGAGGTCGAACAGCCTGGCTTTCATGGCCCGCTATGTCTTGGCCCATCTGCTGAGCTCGTTCGCGGCCTGCTTCTGCGTTTTCTTCGCCTGCGTTTTCGTCAATTTCTTCCTCATGGCCGTCTTTCCGCGCGCGTTCTATCGTCGCATCTCTCTCTTGGTGCGGCTCCTTCTGGTCGCCTTCTTTGTCTTCCTCCTGCTGTCCTTTTTGGCCGCGCCCGAGGGCCTGAGCGGCACGATGCGCTCGCTGGCCAGGTTCAAAGATCACGGGTCTCCGCTCATTTTTCGCATCCCGTCGCTTTGGTTCGTGGGGCTCTATGAAGTCCTCCTGGGAACCAAGGATCCCGTATTCATCGTCCAGGCCAAGACGGCCGGCCTGGCCTTGGCGCTTTCGATCGGCGCCTTTGGTCTGGCCTGTGCTCTGAGCTATTTCAAGCAGATGCGCACGACCCTCGAAGCGGAAAAGAGACCGCGGCGGCTTTTTTGGCTGCGTGAGAGCGCGTCCGGGATGTTGCGGAAGGCGATCCTCTGGAGTCCCGAGGAGAGAGCGATCGCAGGTTTCTTTTCGAAGACGATCCGATCGAGCCCCAGACACCGGGTCGTGCTCGCCAATTATATGGCCGTCGGCGCCGGCCTGGTCATGCTGCTGATCGTCGCCAACCGGCAAAACCTCGGGGCTTTGACTCCGGATAATGCGCTCTTTTTGGCTCAATCATTGATGCTGGACATCGTCCTCCTTGTCGGCCTCCGCGTCGTCGTCGACGTGCCCGCGGCGCTCGAGAGCAATTGGGTCTTCCGGGCGACGGAATCCGCCCAAAGAACCCGTTCTATCGCAGGCCTGAAGAAGACGATTTTCTTCGGCTGGCTCCTTCCTCTGTCGATCCTGATATTCCTCGTGCACCTCTGGCTTTGGGCGGATTGGCGGTCGGCTTTCAATCATGCGGTCTTCGGATTGGTGATCTCGGGACTGGGGATCGAGGCCCTCTTTTTTCGCTTCAGAAAGATCCCCTTTGCGAGTTCGCATGTGCCGGGCAAGCTGAAGCTTCAGATCCGGGGTGTCCCTTATCTCTTTGGTTTTATTGCGCTTTTGGCCGCACTGTCGTTTATCGAAAAGGGGCTCCTGAGAAACCCTTCGTATTTTTGGATCTTTTTCGTCGTTTCGGCAACAGCCTGGCTCCTCCTGAGAATGAACAGCGCGCGCTTCCTTAAGGCCAATCCGCTGATCTACGAGGAAGAACCGGAACCGGTGATGACCGTGTTCCCGGACAATGCCTGAAAATGAAGAAATGTCGAGCCCGTTTGAATGCGGATAGGGCGAAGGGCAGGCCCGGACATGGCTCGCGGGCGTTGTCCTTTGTTGTCGCGTCGATCTTCCTTTTATGCCGGTGCGGCGGCGTGCCGAAAGGCGATTTCGGCCATCGATCCAGGTTGATGCTCTTGACGAGCGGCCAAACGGAAATCGTCCTCAACTCGGCGAAAGTCCCGGGCTACTGGGCAAAACAATTGAGCGATGACCAGGAGTTCTTTCTCAGCACCCAGGTCCGTTCTTATGAAAAAGGATGCCGTGTTGAAGTTGAAGGTCCCTACGGCTTTGCCTTTGCGGCTGTCTACCACGGCGAAACGGGGGTTTATCTGAGCGCGTACGGTCAGCCCCGTCCGACCGCCATTATTGTCGTATGGAAGATGGCGGAATATCAGACCCGGGAAGACGGGCGGCCGCCATCCGAGAAGGCCGACCGCTGATGCGTCGCTTCACGAAGACCCTTTTATCGGGGATGATCATCGGGTCGCTCTCTCTCCAGATTGGCTGTCAACGGAGCTTCACCAGGAGAGCTCCGGATCAAACCCAGATCGTGAAAATCATTTCCGATGCGGAATTTGTCCGTACTCGCCGCGGGGAATACGTTGACGGCTATCTGGTCGAATACGAGTCGCAATACCTGAAACAGTGGATGTTCATGGCTCTCGACATCCAAAGGTATGTGAGGGACGAACGCTTGAAGGTGACAGGAAGGCTCACTGAGGACTTCGTCAAAATGTCATTCAAGGATCAAATCGATGCCGAAGTCCCGGTGTTCCAGGTCTATCGGGCGGCGCCAAATATTCCCTCAAGCCCGAACATCCCGGTGTTGAAGTGAACCTCGCGCCATAAAAAGGAGGGACCGTGAAACAGGAAACCCATCTCGGGTCCATCGCCGCGATATCCTGTGTCATAGCCTTGATCGTCTTCTGCGCTCAGACCGAAGGCCAGTGGAAGGGCTCCATGACCACGGACAAGAATGGGGTCACGATCGTCAGAAACCCCAAGGAGCCGTTGTATGGGGGGAGCGTCATCAGCTTCGAAGAGGAGCTGAGGATCACCGGGGGGCAGGGCGAGCAGGCGTTCATGAATCTCGTGTCGATCGGAGTGGATGGAGACGGACGGATCTATCTCCTCGACGGAAAGGCCGCCAACATCAAGGTCTATGACGGTTCGGGCCGGTTCCTGAAGATCATGGGCCGGAGGGGGCAGGGACCTGGTGAATTCGGCAGACCGGAGCGCTTGGCGATCACTCCTCAGAAGGAAATCATGGTCAGCGATCCGGGCCGCGGTCTTATTCATTTCCTCGACATGGAAGGCCGTTATCTGCGGCAGCTGCCGCAGAATCTGCCTTTCTTCTCAGGACCGAAATTCCTTTCGAACGGAGCCATGGTCGCGAGCTACTCTGTCTTCGGAGAAGAATTCAAAACCATCCTGTGTCAATTGGACGATGACATGAAGCCGATCGTCACGTATTCGACGATTCCCCTGAATAGACCCCCGAAAGTCCATATTTTTCTCTATATCTTCGTGTACGACCTTCAATGGGACGTGACGCCCAACGACGAGGTCGTCTGGGGAGCGATGACAACTCCGGCCTATGAGCTCTTTGTGCATGATGCCCGGGGCAAAATGATCAGGAAGATCATCAAGGAATACGCTCCCATCGATCTGACGGGCGATGAATACAAAAAACTCATGAAGGCCTGGTTCGGACGCCCTCCCGCGAGCGGTCAATTCGAGTTCATTGTTCCCAGGGAGTACCCGCCCTTCCATACGTTCATGGTCGATAGCGAAGGGCGGATATTCGTCAGGAGATTCGAGGCGGTCGACAAAGGGGACAGACTCTTTTGTGAGGTTTTTGATTCCCAAGGGCGATATTTGACAAATGTCATCTTCCCGGAAAGAACGATCCCCGCGCTGTTTCATGACGGCAGGCTGTACACGAGAGAGGAGGATGAGCAGGGATACCTCTCGGTCAAACGCTACAAGGTGACGTTCTTGCCCGGCGGAAAATAGATCCTCCGCTTCGGCCTTCAAGGCCGCGATAAGGGGGCTTGCGTCGGGGCCAAGCCGGATACAGGCGACTGTCAAAGCATCCTCGCGGCAGGACGGTTGCCGCGGGCGAGCGAAGCGAAGATGCCCGCGACGCAGAGAACGGCGAAGAAGACGAAGGCGACGTGGGCGCTGCGGAGGAAGAGCGGATAGAGAGCGGGGCTGATCGGCTCCCGGCCCATGACCAGGGCGAAGATCATCATGGTGATGCCGGCGCTCATCATCTGCCCGGTCAGGCGCATGGTCCCGAGGGAGGCCGAGGCGACGCCGAGCTGGCGCGTCTCGACCGAGGACATGACCGCGTTGGTATTGGGCGAAGAGAAGAGGCCGAATCCGAGGCCGAGACAGACGAGGGTCCCGACGATGAAGCCGAAGCCCGTCCCGGGGCCGATGAACGAGAAGAGGAAGAGCCCGGCGGCCGAGAGGGCCATGCCGACGGAGGCGATGAGCCGGGGCTCCGTCCGGTCGGAGAGCCGGCCGGCGAACGGCGAGGCCAGGGCCATGACGATGGGTTGGGCGACGAGGACGAAGCCGGCCTTGTAAGGCGGCAGGCCCTTGATGTACTGGAGGTAGAGGCTCATGAGGAAGGCCACGGCCGCCGTGGCGCTGTAATTGAACAGGGCCGCGAGGTTGGAGAAAGCGAAGATGCGGTTGCAGCGGAAAAGGCCGAGGTCGATGAGCGGCGCCGGGTGGCGAAGCTCCAGGACGGCGAACAGGGCCAGGGCCGCGAGGCCGGCGGCGATCAGGGCGAAGCCGGGGAAGGCAGGCAAGCGGGAAAAGCCGTACATCAGGGAGACCAGGCCGGCGCCGAAGACGATCGCTCCCGTGAGATCGAACCTTTCGCCCCGGGCGTCGGCCCACTCGCCCTTGAGCCGGAAGACCGCCAGGCCGAGGGCGGTCGCCGCGATGGGGATGGTCACCAGGAAGATGGCCCGCCAGCCGCTGGCGTGGACGATGAACCCCCCGAGGACCGG
>JBAVUQ010000094.1:0-1821 GCA_049696855.1 Candidatus Aminicenantales bacterium | reverse complement strand
CCATCATCTCCCGGCCGCCCGAGGTGTGGATGGTCATCATCCGGACGCCGTGCTTGAAGGCCGAGCGGACCGCCCCGGCCACCGTATTGGGGATGTCGTGGAGCTTGAGGTCGAGGAAGATGTCCTTGCGCAGGGCCTTGAGCTTGCGGAAGAGGGCCGGGCCCTCGGCCGTGAAGAGCTCCAGGCCGACCTTGAACGTCCGGGCGTCCTTGAGCCGGCCGACGAGGGCGAGGCCTTCCTCCTTTGTCTGAACGTCGAGGGCGATGATGATCCGGCCGGCGTTGGAGGTGGTCATGGAGCGGTCCTTTCGTCGCCTGGATCATTCACGAGCCGAGGCGGCTGCAGATACGAGGCGTCAAAGGGTGAGGCTGTCCTAATCCTCGCAACAGGGCGAGGATTAGGGCTGCGAACCCTTTGCAACGAAGTAGATGCGGCCGGATCGGCTTGCCCGAAGGGTGAAAACGCCGATCTTGGCTTTTCTTGCTTGATGAAGAAACACGGCGTTTTCACGAATGATCCAGGTTCAGGATGTTTTGAGAGTCCCGATGATGTCGCGGACGGCGGTGACGCCGTGGGCCTCGCACCAGCGTTCGATCCCGGCGACGATGCGGACGGCGGCGTCGGGGTCGACGAAGCTGGCCGTCCCGACCTCGACCGCGGCCGCCCCGGCGACGAGGAACTCGAGGGCGTCCGTCCCGGTCATGATGCCGCCCATGCCGATGACCGGCACCTTGAGCCGCGACGCGACCTGGTGGACCATGCGCAGGGCGATCGGCTTGATGGCCGGCCCGCTCAGCCCGCCGTAGACGTTGCCGAGCCTGGGCCGGCGCGTCTCGAGGTCGACAGCCAGGGCCAGGAAGGTGTTGACCAGGGCCACGGCGTCCGTCCCGGCCTCCTCGGCCGCCTGCGCGATCTCGACGATGCTGGTGACGTTGGGCGAGAGCTTGGTGATGAGCGGGCGCCCGCTCGCGGCCTTGATCCTCCTCACCAGGTCGAATGTCGTCCGCGGCGAGAGGGCCGGGCACAGGCCCTCCTCCTTGACGTTGGGGCAGGAGATGTTGAGCTCGTAGGCCGCGATGCCCTCATGCCTGTCCAGGAACTCGACGACCGCCGCGTACTCATCGTCGTCCGCGCCGCAGACATTGACGATGATCGCCGTGGCGATGCGGCGGAGCTTGGGCAGGACCTGGCCGGCGAAGGCCTCGACGCCGACGCCCTGGAGGCCGATGGCGTTGATGAGGCCGCTGGCCGTCTCGACCAGCCGGGGCGGGGGATTGCCCTCACGAGGCTTATAATAAAGTCCCTTGACCACGATCCCGCCGAGCTTCTCCAGATCGAGATAGGGCTCGAACTCGAGGCCGTAGCCGAATGTGCCGCTGGCCGTGAGGACGGGATTGCGGAGCTTGAGGAAGCCCAGATCCGCCGAGAGATCAACCGCCTTCGCCGTCAGGACCATACGATGCGCTCCCCGGGGAAGACCGGGCCTTCCTCGCAGATCTTCACCCATCCGTCCCCCTTCTCATTCCTGATCCGGTGGACGCAGCCCCAGCAGGCGCCGATGCCGCAGCCCATGATGGACTCGAGGGAAAACTCGGCCGGGATCATGTGCCTCGCGGCGACCGCGGCCAGGGCCTTCATCATCGGATCCGGGCCGCAGGCGTAGATCATGGCCGGCCTTTCCTTGTCCAACTCGAGAGCGGCGAGCTCGGTGACCAGGCCCGCGAAGCCGAAGCTGCCGTCGTCGGTCGAACACAGGAATTCGAGGCCCGCCTTCTCGAACCTGTCCCGGAGGGGGATATCGGTCAGGCATCGGCCTCCGTA
>JBAVUQ010000093.1:0-11887 GCA_049696855.1 Candidatus Aminicenantales bacterium | reverse complement strand
GCGGAAGGCCTTCCAGACGATCCTCAAGATGTGCGCCTCGAGCATCCCCTACAAGCTCGGCCTGAGCCCGCTGTCCCCGCAGATCCAGGTCATCAGCCCGATGTACAAGGGTATCGTCGGCGTCGATAACCTCAACACCGAGCTCCAGGCCCGGCTCAACCCCGGGGGGGAGGGCCTGCAGGTCGGGACGCGCGTCTTCCGGGCCCGCGACAAGGTCATGCAGGTCCGCAACGATTACGACAAGGACGTCTTCAACGGCGACATCGGCTCGGTCCTCCACGCCGACCGGGCCAAGTACCGCCTCTACGTCGATTTCGAAGGCCGGACGGTGTGCTACGAGAAGGACGAGCTCAACGACGTCACCCTGGCCTACGCCGTGTCCGTCCACAAGGCCCAGGGCAGCGAGTACCAGGCCGTCATCATGCCCCTCCTGACCCAGCACTTCATCATGCTCCAGCGCAACCTCTTTTATACGGCCCTGACGCGGGCCAAGAGGCTGAGCGTCGTCATCGGCTCGTATAAGGCGCTCTGGATCGCCATCAAGAACGACAAGCCCATCAAGAGGAACTCGCTGCTCAGGGACAAGCTCGTCCGTCTCGGCGCGGCCTGAATTCATCTCGGCGCCGACGTCCAGCCGCGTTGACTCCCCGCCTCGATACGTTATAATGATGCCGTCCCCGAGAACCCCGGCGCGCGAAAGGACGACCGACGATGGCCGACAGGCGCTTCGATTCCGTCGCCGACATCATCGCTTTTGCCGTCCGCAGGGAGATCGAAGCCGCCGAAGGCTATGCCCGGATCGCCGGCCTGGCCACGACCCCCGGACTGCGGGAGCTGGCCGGGGAGCTCCGCCGGCAGGAGGAGGCCCACCGGCGGCTTCTCGAAGGGTTGACCGCGGAAACGCTCCGCGATCTCCAGACCTCCTTCGCGGCCGATCTTCACATCGTCGACACCCTGGCCGACGAGAAGCTCTCCGGCGACATGTCCATCCAGGACATGCTCATCTTCGCCGCCAAGAAGGAAGCCCGGTCGATCTCCCTCTATGAGTCCCTGGCCCGGCTCGCCGGCGCGTCGGGGCACGAAAGGATGTTCCTGTTCCTGGCCGGCCAGGAACGGGAGCACAAGCTCAGGATCGAGGCCGAATACGAGAAACAGGTCCTCCGGGAAAACTGAAAGGAGAACGCCATGGACAAGTACGAATGCACGGCCTGCGGCTATATCTATGACCCGGCTGTCGGCGATCCGGACAACGGCATCCCGGCCGGAACGCGCTTCGAAGACCTTCCGGACTCCTGGGTGTGCCCCCAGTGCGGGGTCCCCAAGGACTTGTTCGTCAAGATCGGCTGAGTCGCGGCCGGGGCGCTAACGGGGTGAACGTCGTCATCGTCGGCAACGGATTGGCGGGCACGATGGCCGCCAAGACCGTGCGCGAGCTCGACGGGGACGCCGAGATCGAGATCTTCGGCGAGGAGCGATACCCCTACTATCCGCGCCCCCATCTCGTCGAATACCTGGCCGGCCGGCTGCCCGCCGCCAAGCTCTTCGCCTTCCCCGAGGGATGGGCCGAGAGGCAGAGGATCGGCATCCGTCTCGGCGAGAAGGTCACCAGGGTCCGGCCGGGAGAGCGGAAGATCGAGACCGTCTCGGGTCTGGAGCGCTTCTACGACGTTCTCCTGCTCGCGACCGGCGCCCGGGCGGTCCGGCCCCCGGTCGATGGGATCGCCAAGGCCGGCGTCTTCGTGCTGAGGAACCTCGACGACGCCGACGCCCTCATCGAGCATCTCGGCACCCATCAGCGCGTCGCGGTCCTCGGCGGCGGGCTCCTTGGCTTGGAGATCGCCCGGGCCATCCGCAGCCGGGAGATCGAAGTGACTGTCGTGGAGTACTTCGACCGGCTCCTGCCCCGCCAGCTCGACCCGGCGGCGGCGGTCATTCTCCGGGCCCATTTCGAGAAGATCGGCATCTCCGTCCGGCTGGCCGCGGTCGTCAAGGAGATCCTCGGCGTCGGCGGCGTCCAAGGCCTGCGGTTCGAGTCCGGCGAGAGGCTCGACGCGGATACCGTCATCATCGCCGCGGGCGTCGTGCCGGAAGCCGGAACGGCTAAAGACGCCGGGCTCGACGTCGGCCGCGGCATCGTCGTCGACGACCGCATGCGGACCTCCGCGCCGGCGATCTTCGCCGCCGGTGACGCCGCGGAGCATCGGGGCAGGATCCACGGGATCATCCCGGCGGCTTTCGAGCAGGCCCGCGCGGCCGCCTTCGCCATGACGGGTCAAGACAAGCCCTACGGGGGCACGGTGCCGTTCAACACGCTCAAAGTCGCCGGGATCTACCTGACATCCGTGGGCGAGATCGATGCCAAGGGGGAGGGCACCGAGGCGCTCGTCCGCTCCCATCCCGAAGCCGGGCTGTACAAGAAAATCGTCCTTCGCCAGGGGCGCCTCGTCGGGGGGATCTGGATGGGCACGAAGAAGGGGGCCGCGGAGCTCAGCCGGCTTGTCGCGGTCGAGAGGCACGTCGAAGCCCTGAAAAAGGACCTGCTCGAGGACGATTTTGATTTCGCGGAGATCCTATGAAAAACAAACACGCCGTCATCGCCGTCGCCGTTCTGCTGGCCCTCGCCGTTCCGGCCCGGAGCCAGGTCAAGTACGGGGGTTATCTCGCGCTCGAGTACATCAAGGGACAGGCGGAGAGCCCTTATCCCCACGGGAACATCGAAAACCTGCTGGCCGGCTTTCTGGCCGCGGGCCGGGTGGGGCAGAAGTTCGGCTTCACGATCGAGGTCCGCGCCCTCGGGGTGAACGAATTCGACCTCGACCAGGCCTGGGCCGGGCTCATGCCGTCCCAAGCCTTCACCGTGCGCGTCGGGCTCTATCTCGTGCCTTTCGGCACTTGGAACACGGCCAGCCGTCCCCATGAAACGCTCCTCATCCGCACGCCCCTCAACCTGGAATTCCTGTACCCGGCCAGCTGGCGGGATCTGGGCGTCCTCGTCGAGGGACAGGTCGGGGTCCTGTCCTACGCGGCCTATCTCGGCAACGGCCTGGCCGAGGGCGACACGGACCCGGTCGTGCAGCAGTTCCGCGACAACAATACGGACAAGGCCAAAGGCGGCCGGATCGGGCTCACGATGGGGCAAGGCGTCAAGGCCGGCGTCTCGTACTACACCGGCAAGTACGACGCTCAGAACATGCGCGACCTCACCCTCGAAGGCGTCGACCTGTCCTGGGTGACCGAGCAGTGGGAGATCCACGGCGAGATCACCAAGGCTTTCCTCGAAAACCCGCAGCCGTATGCCAGAGGCAAGTCGGAAGGCTATTCGATCTGGGCGTGCATGGGATTCAAGAGCTTCCAGCCGGTCGGCAGCTTCCAGAAGCTGAAGTTCACGGACCCCTTCCACAACGGCGGCATCGCCCTCGATCAGAGCCGCTGGACCGCCGGATTGCGCTATGTCCTGAGCTCGACGCTCTTCCTCAAGGCCGAGTACGATTGGAACAGGGAGAAGGGGACCGCCCTCAAGAACAATCAATGGCAGGTCCAGGTCGGGCTGAGCTTCTGAGCCTTGAGTCGCCGGGAGCGTTCTGGTACAATCCTCCGGCGGAACGCTTCCTCTTTCCCGTTCGCCCCGGCATTCAGGGTCATAAAAGGATAAGGCATGGCCAACCTGCTCGTTCTCGGAACCCAGTGGGGAGACGAAGGCAAGGGCAAGATCGTCGACCTGCTGACACCGGCCTTTGAGGTCGTCGCCCGCTACCAGGGAGGGCACAATGCCGGCCACACGGTCTGGGTCCGCGGCCGGAAGATCGTTCTCCATCTCATCCCCTCGGGCATCCTCCATCCCGGGACGCTCTGCGTCATCGGGAACGGGCTGGTCATTTCGCCGGCCGCGTTCTTCAAGGAGACGGCCGATCTCGAGGCCCAGGGGGTCAACGCCGGCCCGGCGCGCATCGCCGTCAGCCGCGGCGCCCACCTCATCATGCCCTGGCACCCCCTGTCCGAGCGGGCGTCCGAGGACCGTCGGGGCGAGAAGAGGATCGGCACGACTTGCCGCGGCATCGGCCCCGCCTATGAGGACAAGGCGGCCCGGCTTGGCGTCCGGGCCGGGGACCTGGCCGATCTCGGTGTCCTGCGCGAGAAGATCGCCGATGCCGTCGCCGCCAAGGACCCGGTTTTCCGGGCCCTGGGACTGCCGGCCCTCGACGTCGAGACCATCTACCGGGAATACGCGGGCTGGGCGGACAAGCTCGCTCCTTATCTCCGCGACGTCTCGGAGCTGCTCGACGAGCGGATGAAGCTCGGCGACCGCGTTCTCTTCGAGGGCGCCCAGGGGGCCCTCCTCGACCTGGATCACGGCACCTACCCGTTCGTGACCTCGTCGAGCTCGACCGCCGGCGGGGCCGCGACCGGGCTCGGCGTCGGTCCGCGGACGATCCACGGCGTCCTCGGCATCACCAAGGCCTACACGACGCGCGTCGGCTGCGGGCCTTTCCCGACCGAGCTCGTGAACGAAGCCGGCCGGACGATCGCCGCGCGCGGCGACGAGTTCGGGGCGACGACCGGGCGGCCGCGGCGCTGCGGCTGGTTCGACGCCGTGGCCGTGCGCTATGCCTGCCGCGTCAACGGCATCGACCGGATCGCTCTGACCAAGCCCGACGTCCTCGCCGGTCTCGGCGACATCCCCGTCTGCACCGGCTACCGCTACAAGGGGCGGCTGCTCAAGAGCTTTCCGGCGGAGTCCTGGATCCTCGACCAGGTCGTCCCCGAATACCGGACGCTTCCGGGTTGGACCGAGTCCCTCCACGGCGCCGCCGAGCCGGCGTCCCTGCCGAAGACCTTCGTCGATTACGTCCGCGTCCTCGAGGACCTCGTCGAGACCAGGGTGGCCATCGTTTCGACCGGCGTCGAACGCGGCCAGACGGTGTTCATCGAATCGGAGCTCCTGGGCCTGGTCGATCTGGCCAAGGTCAGGGCCGCGGCGGGCGCCTGACGAGCATGACCATGAGCGGCGCCGCGGTCAGTCGCGTCGAGATCAGCCGGGCCGCCCTCGTCCACAACATCCGTGAATTCCGCCGCCTCATCGGACCCCGGCGGAAGTTCCTGGCCGTGGTCAAGGCCAACGCCTACGGCCACGGGATCGTCGAGGTCGCCGGGATCGCCGTCGCCGAGGGCGTCGACTGGCTCGGCGTCAACTCGGTCGATGAAGGCGCGACGCTTCGCCGCGCCGGGGTCGACGCCCCCATCCTTGTCCTCGGCTACGCGCCGCTCGCCTCGCTCGAAGAGGCGGTCGTCCGGGACCTCCGCCTGACCGTCTATAACCGGGAGACCGTCGCCCGGCTGGCCGTCCTGGCCGGCCGAATGCGGAAAACCGTTCGCGTCCACGTCAAGCTCGAGACCGGGACGTGGCGCCAGGGCGTCGCGGCCAAGGACCTCACGGCGTTCGTCCGGGACATCCGCCGCCGGCCCGGCCTCGTCGTCGAGGGCCTGTCCTCCCACTTCGCCAATATCGAGGACACGACCAAGCACGATTATCCCCGCCGCCAGCTCGAGATCTACCGGGCGGCCTGCCGGGAGCTCGAGGCGGACGGTCCGCGCGTTCCGCTCAAGCACATGTCCTGCACCGCTTCGACGATCCTCTTTCCGGAGCCGGGCTTCAATCTGGCCAGGGTCGGGATCGGGCTCTACGGGCTGTGGCCGTCGAAGGAGACCTACCTCTCCTGCCTGCTCGACAAGAAAGAGCCGCTGTCGCTCGAGCCTGTCCTTTCCTGGAGGGCCCGCATCGCCCAGCTCAAGAAAGTCCCGGCCCGGGCCGATATCGGCTACGGCTGCACCTACCGGACGACCCGGCCCACCGTTTTGGCCGTGGTCCCGGTCGGCTACTTCGACGGCTATGACCGGGGCCTGTCCAATACGGCCCACGTCCTCGTCAAAGGGCGGCGGGCGCCCGTGCGGGGCCGGGTGGCCATGGATTTCTTCATGGCCGACGTCACCGACGTGCCGGGCCTGAAGCTCGAGGGCGAAGTGACGCTCCTCGGCGCCGACGGGCGGGAGCGGATCACGGCCGAAGACCTGGCCTCGTGGGCCGGGACGATCGGCTACGAGATCCTGGCCCGCATCAACCCTCTCGTCCCCCGTGTCATCGTCTAAACACTACTAATATTGTAGGGAATAATGTATGATAGTTGGGACGAGAGGTGCATCCATGACGAACGAAGGCAAGATCAAGATCCTCAACGTCCCGGGCCACCCGCTCCACACCCTGGCCGAGGAGAACATCGCCGTGGCCAGGATCGTGGCCGAAGCCCGCGACGTCCTGAACCGTCTCGGGACCTCGTCGGGTCCGGACAGCCTCGCCGGCGGGAAAGAGCGCCTGTCCGAGCTCCTCGACGACCTGGGCCAGATCGAAAAGCACTATCTCAAGAAAGAAAACCAGCTCTTCCCCCGGCTCGAGGACAGAGGCATCAGCGGGCCGCCCAAGGTCATGTGGGCGGTCCATGACGATATCCGGGCCCATCTGAAGGATTTCCGGCGGGCCCTTGATATCGACGATACCGAGCTCATCATCCAGACCGGCCGGGGGGTCCTCCAGGAGATCGGGGACATGGTCGCCAAGGAGGAGAAGATCCTGTTCCCCATGGCCATCGAGACGCTGGACGAGTCCGACTGGGCCAAGGTCAAGAAAGGGGAGGAGGAGATCGGCTACGCCTGGATCGCGCCGGCCCCGACCTGGGCCCCCGAGGCCTCAGCGCCCGCGTCCCCGGCGCCGGAAGCCAAGCCCGCCGAGCCGCGCCGCGAGGAAGGGGCGATCAGTCTCGACCGCGGCGTCCTGACCGCCGAGCAGATCGACCTCCTGCTGACCCGTCTCCCGGTCGACATCAGCTTCGTCGACGAGCACGATACCGTGGTCTACTATTCGGCCACGCCGGACCGGATCTTTCCCCGATCGCCGGGCGTCATCGGCCGGAAGGTCCAGAATTGCCACCCGGCCAAGAGCGTCGAGGTCGTCGAGAAGATCCTGAGGGCGTTCCATTCCGGCGAACGATCCTCGGCCGAGTTCTGGATCGAATCGGGCGGCAAATTCATCCACATCCGCTACTTCGCGCTCAGGGACGGCCGGGGAGCCTATCGCGGCGCCCTCGAGGTCACCCAGGACGTGACCGCCATCCGCGCTTTGCGCGGGGAGAGGCGCCTGCTCGACTGGGACCGCCCCGGAGACAAAGGCGACGTTTGACCCCGCCTCACAGGCGGTGCTTCAAAATATCATCGGAGGGAGGAACGACATGGCCACCAAGAAGATGAAGAAGCCGGCCGCGAAGCCCAGGGCGAAAGCCAAGCCCAAGGCCAAAGCCAAGAACGCGCTCGAGTGCGGCGTCTGCGGCTATCGCGTGGTCGTCGACGAGGCCTGCGGCTGCGCCGAGGAGCACGTGCTCATCTGCTGCGGCGCGCCGATGATCAAGAAGTAGCGCCGGGAGAGCCTCTCTCATCAGATGCCTTGTCTTGCCGCCCCGGGCGGGGTAAGATAAGAGGACATGGCGCCCGGACATTGAGGAGAATTATATGAAGGAAAAGGTCGAACAAGCCCTGGCCAAGATCCGCCCGGCCCTCCAGGCCGACGGCGGCGACGTGGAGCTCGTGGACGCCGGCGCCGACGGGGTCGTGAAAGTCCGGCTCAAGGGCGCCTGCGGCGGGTGTCCGATGTCCCAGCTCACGCTGAAGATGGGCATCGAGCGCATCCTGAAAAAGGAAGTCCCCGAGGTCAAGTCGGTCGAAGCCGTCTGATCTCCGGAGGCGGAGGCCGGTCCGACGGACCGCCCCGCGGCCGGTCCGTCCGAGGGGGAGGGTCATGAAGAGAACCTATCTCGATCACATCGCCGCGACACCGCTGCGCCCCGAGGTCTTCGAGGCCATGCGGCCGTTCCTCACGGACGTCTTCGGCAATCCCCAGAGCCTTCACTCCGCCGGCCAGGAGGCCCTGGCCGCCGTCGACGCGGCCCGGGAAGAGGTCGCGGCGCTCGTCGGCGCCTCGGCCGAGGAGATCTATTTCACCGCCAGCGGCAGCGAAGCCAACAACTTCGCCGTCAAGGGCATGGCCACGGGCCAGCAGGCCCGCGGCCGGCACGTCGTCGTCTCGGCGATCGAGCACAACTCGGTCCTCAACGCGGTCAAGGCTCTCGAGCGTTCGGGCTTCACGTCGACCCTGGTTCCCGTCGACCGGGAGGGCCGGGTCGATCCGGCCGAGGTCGAGAAGGCTCTCACCAAGGACACCGTCCTCGTCTCGGTGATGACGGCCAACAGCGAGGTCGGGACGATCGAGCCCGTGGCCGGGATCGCGGCGGCCTGCCGCTCCCGGAAGATCCTCTTCCACACGGATGCGGTGGCCGCGGCGGGCAACATCCCGGTCGACGTCAAGGCCCTCGGCGTCGACGCGCTGAGCCTGGCCGGCGACCAGTTCTACGGACCCAAAGGGTCGGCGGCGCTCTACGTCCGCAAAGGCGCGCGCATCCTGCCGCTCATCGACGGCGGCGTCCAGGAGGGCGGGCGCCGGGGCGGGACGGAGAACGTCGCCGGCATCGTCGGCCTGGGCAAGGCCGCGGCCCTGGCCAAGGCGGAGATGGCCGCGCGGACGGCCGCCCTCGTCCCGTTGAGGGACCGGCTCCTCGACGATCTGCCCCGCCGGATCGAGCACGTGATCGTGACCGGCCCGCGGACGGACCGCCTGCCCCACCATGCCAGCTTCTGCGTCGAGTTCGTGGAAGGGGAGGGCATGCTCCTCTTCCTGGACATGAAGGGCATCGCCGCCTCGAGCGGCTCGGCCTGCACGTCCAAGGCCCTCAAGGCCTCCCACGTCCTCCTGGCGATGGGCTTCGATCACGCCATCGCCCAGGGCTCGCTCGTCTTCTCCCTGATCGACGGGACATCGGACGGGGACATCGACACCCTGTTCGAGGCCTTCCCGCCCATCGTCGAAAGGCTCCGGGCCATGTCCCCGCTCTATACCCAGTATCTCAAGGAAAGAGGCTCATGATGTACAGCGACAAAGTGATGGATCATTTCGCCAATCCCCGCAACGTGGGCGTCATCGCCGACGCCGACGGCGTGGGGCAGGTGGGCAACCCCGTCTGCGGCGACATGATGACCTTCTATATCAAGGTCAAGGACGGCCGGCTCCAGGACGTCAAGTTCCAGACCTTCGGCTGCGGCGCGGCCATCGCCGTCTCCAGCATGGTCAGCGAGATGGCCAAGGGCAAGACGCTCGACGAGGCCATGGCCATCACCAACGACCTCGTGGCCCAAGAGCTCGGCGGACTGCCGAAGAACAAGATGCACTGCTCCAACCTCGGCGCCGACGCCCTGCACGAGGCCATCAAGGATTACCGGGACAAGCAGGCCGGCCGGGCCAAGAAAGAAACCGCGGCCGCCGACCTCCACGAGGGCGAGAGCTGCGCCTGCCCCTACTGCGACAGCGCCCTCGAGGAAGAGGACAAGACGGTCTGCCGGGCCTGCCGGATCGAATTCGAGGAGTGCCCCTCCTGCGGCGGCATCACCAAGAAAGGCGACGCGACCTGCGTCCACTGCGGCCAGCCGCTCCAAGGGAAGGCCTGAGACTTTGGATATTCTGGAGAGGATCGCCGAGCTGAAGCGGCGCAAGAACGCCGTCATCCTGGCGCATAATTACCAGATCCCGGAGGTCCAGGACGCGGCCGATTTCGTCGGCGATTCGCTCGAGCTCAGCCGCAAGGCGGCCGCTCTCGACGCCGCCGTGATCGTCTTTTGCGGCGTCCATTTCATGGCCGAGACGGCCGCCGTGCTCGCGCCGGGCAAGACCGTCCTCCTGCCCGAGATCGAAGCGGGCTGCCCGATGGCCGACATGATCAACGGGCGCGAGCTCGTCGCCTGGAAGGCCGGCTATCCGGGGCTCAAGGTCGTCTGCTATGTCAACACGAGCGCCGAGGTCAAGGCCGAGAGCGACATCTGCTGCACCTCGAGCAACGCCGTGGCCGTGGTCAACTCCCTGGGCGCCGACCGGCTCCTGTTCGTGCCCGACAAGAACCTGGCCGCCTACGTCGCCCGGGAAACGGGCAAGACGATCATCGCCTGGGACGGCTACTGCTACGTCCATCACCGCTTCACCCCGCGGGACATCGAAGAGGCCCGGGCCCTCCATCCGGAGGCCGAGGTCTGGGTCCACCCCGAATGCCCCCTCGACGTCATCGAGCTCGCCGACAAGGTCCTGTCGACGGGCAAGATGGTCCTCGAGGCGCGGACGACCTCCCGCCGCGAGGTCGTCATCGGGACGGAGAAGGGCATCATCTATCGGCTGTCAAAAGAAAACCCGGCGGTGAAGTTCTATCCCGCCCGCGAGACGGCGCTCTGCGCCCACATGAAGATGACGACGCTGGCCAAGGTCCTGAGGGCCCTCGAAACCGACACCTACCGGGTGGAGGTCCCCGGCGACATCGCCGTCCGGGCCCGGGGAGCCATCGAGGCCATGCTCAAGATATCCTGATCCTGAGGAGTCACCCATGCCCATCGACAAAAGCCTCGCCCCCTGGCAGATCCTGGGGGTGGCCGTCCGCTCGGAGATCGACGCCGCCGCGTTCTATACCCGGCTGCAGGGGCGTCTCAAGAACATACTCCTCGTCCAGAAGCTGAAGTTCCTGGCCCTCGAAGAGGAGCACCATCGGAAGATGCTCGAGAGCCTGCTCGCCCAGAAATTCCCGGACAAACCGAAGGATGTCCCCGAATCGTCCCTGATGCCGCCGATCGGCGTCTCGCTCCCGGCCGACGCGGCCGTCCCGGCGCTCTTTGAAGCGGCCCTCGAGGCCGAGAAGACCGCCGAAGCCTATTACATCGAAGCGGCGAAAAGGGTCGAGGACGAGGCCGGCCGGCGCGTCCTGGCCTATCTCGGCCGGGTCGAGCGGAGCCACCAGGCGATGATCAGCTCCGAGATCGATCTCATCCGCAAGTTTCCCGACTATTACAACGTCGAGGACTTCCACATCGCCCAGGATCTCTTTCACATCGGCCCCTGACCGGGCCTGAGGGGAGGCCCCCATGGAAGCCGCCAGGCTGCGCATCAAGCCGATCATCCGGCTGCTGCGGAAGCACTACCCGCACGTCCGGACCGCCCTCGAGTACGCCAGTCCTTTGCAGATCCTCGTGGCCACGATCCTGGCCGCCCAGAGCACGGACAAGCTGGTGAATACGGTGACCCCGGGGCTGTTCCGGAAGTACCCCACGGTCGAGGCCTTCGCCCGGGCCGACCGGGCCGAGCTCGAGCGGATGATCCATTCGACGGGATTCTTCCGGAACAAGACCAGGGCCATCATCGGGGCCGCGCAGCGGATCGTCGAAGCCTACGGCGGGGCCGTCCCGGATTCCATGGAGGAGCTCGTGACCCTGCCCGGCGTCGCCCGCAAGACGGCCAACATCGTCCTTTCGGCGGGCTACGGAAAGGCGGAAGGGATCGCCGTCGACACCCACGCGGGCCGTCTGTCCCGGCGGCTCGGCTTGAGCCGGCAGGACGATCCGGTCAAGGTCGAGCGGGACCTCATGGCCCTTGTGCCCGAGGCCGACTGGATCGATTTCAACTTCCTCCTCGTGGAGCACGGCCGGGCGATCTGCCAGGCCCGCAAGCCCGAATGCCCGCGCTGCTTCCTGCGGCGGCTGTGCCCGTCCGCGACAAAATTCCATCCCGAGCTCAAGGGGACATGATCCGCGAAGCCATGCTCTGGGACCGCGCCGTCGACGGCGCCGTCGCCTGCCGTCTCTGCGCCCACCGCTGCGTCATCAAGCCGGGGAATCTCGGCGTCTGCGCCGTCCGCGAGAACCGGGGCGGGCGGCTCGTGACCCTCGTCTACGGCGAGGTCGTCGCGGCCCACGTCGACCC
>JBAVUQ010000092.1:0-9288 GCA_049696855.1 Candidatus Aminicenantales bacterium | reverse complement strand
GCGCCGTCCTTGAGCAGGGCGATGGCCATGGCGTAGGACGCGTTGACCCGCGGGTCGAGGATGAAATAATCGCTCTTGCCCTGGGCCGGCACCTTGGGATAGGGCACGGCCTCGATCTTCTCGAGCTTGGCCTCGAAGGGTTCGGCGACCTTGTCGCAGAGGACGCCCATCTGCAGGGGCAGCGTCCAGGCGGCGTTGTCGTAGGGCGGAACCGGCGGGCCGCCGGGGTATTGCCGCATGTCGGGGTACTTCTGCTTATCGAGGAGCGCCCAGGCAAAGGTCCGGTAAGGCTGGGCCGTCTTGACGACGAAGGACCCGGCGTTGTAGAACCGGCCGCCGGCGATGAAATCGGCCTTGGCCTGATGGACCTCGACGCCGCCCGTCTTCAGGACCTCGAGCATCTTGAGCGTCGTCGGGTAATCCCTCTGGACGGCCGGGATGACGAAGGCATAGGGCTGGTCTCTATCCGCTTTTTCGACCGAATTCTTGTTCATCTGGTAGAAGTTGAAGAGGATATCCTCTTTATGGAGGGAGGCCGTCTTGAGCAGGCTTTGGGACAGCACGAGCTCATAGTCCACGATGTCACGGAGCCGCCACGAGCCGCCGGACCAGGGGTCGATGAAATCCATCCGCTTCTCGTAGAAGTCGGATTGGATCTCCGTGGGCTCGATGAAGATGGGGCTGGCGACGCGCACCGAGGCCGCCTCGCTGAGGCAGCTCAGGACATTGTGGAGCCAGCCGGTGTCGTCGCAGGCCCCGATCCACCAGGCCGTGTAGGAGCGGCCGTTGACGATGCCGCTCATGCCGTGCTTCTGGAGGTCGTAGCTCATCTCGGTGCCGATGAGGTTGACGCCGCGCCAGACCGACGGCTGGATGTTCGGCAGCGGCGGGTCCATGAATGGGGGCACGAAGAGCCGGGCGCCGTTGGAGCCCTGCTGGTGTTCGTCCAGGTGGATCTGCGGCAGCCAGTCTTGATAGAGGACCTTGGTCACGGCCCGGGTCTCGGGCAGGTTGAACATGTACCAGTCGCGGTTGTTGTCGTGGCCCGCATAGACGTGGTAGAGCCAGGGCATGTTGCCGCCCTCGAATTGGGTGCCGACATACTTGCGGTACCAGTCGACGACCATCTGGTTGCCGTCGGGATTGTGGCTCGGAACGAGAAGGAGGATGACGTCGTTGAGGATCTTTCCGGCGTCGAAGTCGGTTTGGCCGGTGATGAGGTCGTAGGCGAGCTCCATCGACATCTGGGAGGCCCCGATCTCGGTCGCGTGGAGCGAGCAGCTGATGAGGACGATCGCCTTGCCTTCTTTAGCCAGCTTGCGGGCCTCGTCGAGGGGCGTCACGCGGGGGTCGCGGAGCTTGTGCGTGATCTCCTTCCAGCGGTCGAGCTTGGCCAGGTTCTCGGGTGTCGAGATCGCGGCCATGATGATCGGCTTCTTCTGGACCGATTCGCCGATCGTGAACAGCTTGAGCTTGTTCGTCTCCTGGGCCAGCTTCTCGAAGTAGGACTTGATCTGGGTGTAATCGGCGAGCTTGCGGTCCTCGCCGACCTTGAAGCCGAGGAACTTGTCAGGCGGCGTCTGGGCCGCGAGAGTCCCGACACCCAGGACGAGGGCGGTCAGGATGAGGGCGATCGGGACGAAGCGCTGGGATCTTTTCACGGACGACCTCCTGCGGAAGATCGAAGAGTCTTTCTATCACCGGGGGAGGGGCCTGTCAAGGAGCGACGGCGCCACCCCGGCCGTCGGCTCGCTAGTCGCGCGACGAGCGCAGCAGGAACATCCGCAGGAGCTGCACGGCGGCCATGGCCGTGGAGGCGACGTAGGTCAGGGCGGCGGCGCTCAGCACCTTGCGGGCGCCGACCATCTCCTCCGGAGTGAGGAAGCGCCGCTCTTCGAGCAGGGTCAGGGCCCGCTTCGAGGCGTTGAACTCGACGGGCAGGGTGACGACCGAGAAGGCCACCGCTCCGGTAAAGAGCAGGAGGCCGATGTCCATGAGGATACTGGTTCCGCCCTTGTTGAAGAAGAACCCGACGAAGAAGAGCGGGAAGGCCAGGGTCGAGCCGAGGCTGGCGACGGGATAGATGAGGGACCGCAAGGCCATCGGCTGGTAATGGTTGTGATGCTGGATGGCGTGGCCGGTCTCGTGGGCGGCGATGCCGAGGGCGGCGATCGACGTGCTGTCGTGGACGCCCTGGGACAGCCGCAGGACCTTCTTCCGGGGATCATAGTGGTCGGTCAGATTGCCCGGCGTCTTCTCGATCGTGACTTCGCCGGCGCCGGCCGTCTGGAGAAGCTGGTAGGCGGCCTGGGCCCCGGTCAGGCGGGACGCCGCCGATACCTGGCTGTATTTCCGGTAGGCCCCCTTGACCTTGGCCTGGGCGTAGAAGGCCAGGATGAGGGCCGGGATGACAAGCAGGAACGTGGGATCGGCGAATAACATGGCGCTGTCCTCCTGGGAACAGACGTCCATCTTACCCCAATCCAGGGAAAAAAGGTATAATAGGGCTGACCGTGCTAGACGGGGAGCTAGCGGTGCCCTGTGGCCCACAATCCGCTCCAGTGGGGTCGAATTCCCTGCCGAGGCTTCCCTCTTTCTGGCCGGTGCCCTTGCACGTGGCGCTGAAGGCTGGGGTCCTGCGCGAAGGGCCCCCCGCGAACTCCGTCAGGACCGGAAGGTAGCAGCGGCAACGGGACGGTCTTTGTGCGGCAGTCAACCTCGCCGGAGCCGGCGGCTCGGGACACGCAGGGAGAGTGTTGTCGGAGCAGGGTGCACGGTCCTCCTACCGTAGCGAGCGAAGCGAGCGGAGGGCAGAAATCCCCGGAGGAACACGGAGGGAGATTTCTGCGAAATATCCGGATAAAAGTGTTTCTTGGCTTTCGAGCGAAGCGAGCGGAGGCGCAGATATCCCTCGGAGATACACGGAGGGGGATTTCTGCGAAATATCCGGATAAAGGTGTTTCTTGGCTTTCGAGCGAAGCGAGCGGAGGGCAAGCCGACCGTAGCGAACATAGTGAGCGGAGGGCAGAAATCCAGCGGAGTAACCCGGAGCTGGATTTCTGCGAAATTTCTTAATAGATAACTCTGTTGAAATGCCCCTCGTCAACCGATTCGGAGATACACAGAGGGGGATTTCTGCGAAATATCCGGATAAAAGTGTTTCTTGGCTTTCGAGCGAAGCGAGAAGGGTAACTAGAACCCCTGGTTCTTAAGGAGGGCGGCGATCTCCGCCCGGCCCTTCTCGTCGATAGGGAGAAGCGGCAGGCGGGTCGGGCCGCCGTAATATCCCCTCAGATCCTGGGCGTGCTTGAGCCCGGCGATGCCGTAGACCTCCACCAGGGCTTTGTTGAGAGGGATGAGATCGAGCTGGAGGTTGCGGGCCTTGTCTTTCTGGCCGGCCTGGAAGAGGCGGAAGAGCTCGGCGCACATCTCGGGCGCGGCGTTGGCCACGGCCAGGATGGCCCCGCAGGCCCCCATCTCGAGTCCCGGATAGACGACGGAGCCCGAGCCGAGGAGGTAGCGAAAACCGGCGTGGACCTCGCGGACGACCTCGGCCAGGAAGGCGAGACTTCCGCCGCTCTCCTTGAGTCCGGCGATATTCTTGTGCGCGGCGAGGTCGATGACCAGGCGGGGCTCGAGGGAGATGCCCGTGTTCTGGGGCATGTTGTAGACGAGGACGGGGTAGCGGCTGGCATCGGCCACGGCGAGGTAGTGGGCCCGGAGGGCCTCGCGGGTCATCTTCGATTTGAAATACGAGGGCGGCCGGACGAGGACGGCGGCGATGCCGCGGGCCGGCAGGCTCGCCGTGAAGTCGATCGTCCCCTTGGTCGATTCGCGGGCCGTGCCCACGAGGACCTTTTTTGAGGGGGCTGCGGCCTCGAGGACGGCCTCGACAAGCTCGAGGGACTCCGCATCCGTCAGGGAGACGCTTTCCCCCGTCGACCCGAGGACGAGATATCCTGCGACCGCGGTCTCGTTGAGCTTGAGGACATTTTCCCGGAGCCTGGAGGCCGAGATCTCGTCGCCCTTGAAGGGCGTCGTCAGCGCGACATAGATGCCTTCGAGCGGCTTGTTCAATTCTGTTCTCCTTTGCGCTGCTCCCGGACGGCCCGCTCGATCTCCCGCAACTCGGCTTCGCCGAGCCCGAAGTAATGGCCGACTTCGTGGAGGACCGTGTCGCGGACGTTGTCCTTGACCTCCTCGTCGGACCGCGAGATCGATTCGACGGGGCGCTGGTAGATGACGATGACGTCGGGAGCATAGTTGCCGTATGAGGCGGGGCTGCGGTGGGGGTAGGGGACCCCATGGTAGAGGCCGAGGAGGTTCGTCCCCGGCGGGCAGTCGTCCTCGACCATGACGTTGAGGTTGTCGATGAGCTTGCGGAACTTCTTCGGGATTTCGTCCAGGGCCTCGGAGACCAGCTCCTCGAAGCGCTCCCGGTCCATGGACGGCCGGAAAGGGCTCCGGCCGAAGGGGCTCGGCCGCCGGCTCATTTCTCTATGCCCTCGCGGGCCTTGACGCCCTTATCGAAGTAGTGCTTGATGTCCTTCATTTCGGTGACCAGGTCGGCCCGCTCGATGAACGAGGCCGGCGCATAGCGGCCGGTCAGGACGAGATCGACCTGCACGGGACGCCGGTCGATGAAATCGAGAACGTCTTTCTCGGACAGGATCTTGAAATGGACGGCCGTGTTGACCTCGTCGAGGACGACAATCCGGTAATCCCCGGAGAGCATGGCCTCGAGCGCCCGGGCCAGGCCCGCCTCGGCCCGCGAGACGTCCTCGTCGTCGGGCCCGTCCTTGACGGTGATGAAGCCCACGCGGCCGAACTGCTCGATGCGGACGAGAGGAGCCAGCTTCTTCGCGGCCTCGATCTCGCCGGTAGGCTGACCCTTGAGGAACTGGGCCACGTAGGTTTTGAAGCCATGGCCCGCGGCCCGCAGCGCCAGGCCCAGGGCCGCCGTCGTCTTGCCTTTGCCGTTCCCCGTATAGATTTGAAGATAGCCTGTCATCGCGCCTATTGTTGAATAAACCCGGCGGCTTGTCAAAAAACGCCCGTCGGAAAAACGGCCTGTCCATGCTATAATCGGGCCATGCTCGATGCGAAATATGTCCTGGAAAACCTTGAATCCGTTCAGAATAGGCTCGCGGCCAGGGGCCCGCGGATCAGTCTGGACGAGTTCGTCCGCGTCTCCCGCGAAAAGAAGGACGTGCTCAAGAAGACCGAGGACCTCAGGGCCGTCAAGAACAAGGCCTCCGAGGAGGTTTCGCGGCTGAAGAAGGACGGGAAAGATGCCTCGACGATCATCGCCGACATGAGAAAGGTCGGCGACGAGATCGGCGCGCTCGAGGAGAGGCTGAAGGCCCTGGACGGCGAGCTCAAGTCGACCCTCCTCAACATCCCCAATATCCCCCATGAATCCGTTCCCGTCGGGAAGAGCGCCGAGGACAACAGGGAGGCCCGGCGCTGGGGGAGCCGGCCGGAGTTCGGCTTCAAGCCGCAGGCGCATTGGGACGTCGGCGAGAAGCTCGGCATCCTCGACTTCGAGCGAGCGGCCAAGATCACCGGCTCGCGGTTCACGGTCTACTTCGGCGCCGGGGCCCGGCTCGAGCGGGCCCTGATCAACTTCATGCTCAACCTCCACACCCGCGAGCGCGGCTTCACCGAGGTCCTGCCGCCCTTCATCGCCAACGCCGAGAGCCTGACCGGAACGGGCAACCTGCCCAAGTTCAAGGAGGACCTGTTCAAGCTCGAGGGCTTCGACTGGTACCTCATTCCGACGGCCGAGGTGCCGCTGACGAACATCTACCGGAACGAGATCCTCGACGGCGCCGTCCTGCCGACGCGCTTCGTGGCCTATACGCCCTGCTTCCGGAGCGAGGCGGGCTCTTACGGCAAAGACGTCCGGGGCCTCATCCGCCAGCACCAATTCAACAAGGTCGAGATGATGATCTTCAGCCGGCCCGAGAGCTCCTTCGACGAGCTCGAATACATGACGGCTTCGGCCGAGGAGGTCCTGAAGCGCCTGGGCCTCCATCACCGGGTCGTGCTGCTCTGCACGGGCGACATGGGCTTCGCCAGCGCCAAGACCTACGACCTCGAGGTCTGGATGCCCAGCCGCGACGGCTTCATGGAGATCTCGTCCTGCTCGAACTGCCTGGATTTCCAGGCCCGCCGGGCCAATATCCGGTTCAAGCGCGAAGCCAAGGGCCGGCCCGAATTCGCCCACACGCTCAACGGCTCGGGCCTGGCTGTCGGCCGGACCGTCAGCGCCATCCTCGAGAACTATCAGCAGGCGGACGGCTCGGTCGTCATCCCCGAGGCCCTGCGGCCGTACATGGACGGTCTCGAGCGCATCTCAGCGGCAGCGAAGAAATAGATCGACGGAGGGATGGCCGAGTGGTTGAAGGCGGCGGTCTTGAAAACCGCTTTCCGGTTCTCCGGAACGGGGGTTCGAATCCCTCTCCCTCCGCCATTGTCGCTTTTTTGAGAGGCATAAATGTCGGCGGCCATAAGAAGATCGCCATGGCCGCCCTCAAGTCCGCCTTTGAGTCCATGGGCTTCAGGAATGTGAGGACGCTCCTGGCCAGCGGCAACGTCGTTTTCGAGGCGCCGGGCAGGGACACGCGCCTGGACCGGACGATCTCACGGGGGGTCGAGAAGGCTTTCGGCTTTCCAGTCAAGGCCGTCCTGCGCACGGGCCGGGAGCTGCAGGCCATGGTCGACTCGGATCCCTTCAAGGGAGTCCCGTCCGGCCCTGATATCAAACTCTATGTGACATTCCTCGCCCTAAGGACGCCGGGCCGCTCCCGCATTCGCGTCCCCGCGTCGGTCAAGGGTGTCCGCATCGTCCGGGTCAGGCCGGGCGAGATCTTCAGCGCCGTGACGCTTTCGCCGGGCGTCGGGACGCCGGACCTCATGGCTTTCCTGGAACAGGCCATCGGATCAGAGGTCACGACCCGGAATTGGCAGACCGTGACCAAGCTCGCTGGATCAGGGACATGACGATGGCCAAGCCATGCAAATGGCCGCTCATCCTTGTCCTGGCGCTTGCAGCGGTCGTCTGTCTCTTTTTTTTCCATATGTACCATGACGATATCAATGCGCTTAAAGGTTTTATCGCTGCCTACGAAAAGTTCGATCAGGCCGTTTCCGATCTTTCGACGAGCGCCTCCAATGATGTTGACGGTAAAGCCGGCGAGTCCCTTGTCGTTCTTAACGCCAAAGCCCCTTTGCGGCTCTCTTCGTTGATCAAGAACGACGCGGAGCTTATGGACCAAGCGCGCGAGGTCGCGGACCTTTCTCAAAGGGAGCTGGATGGTCTTAAGGCCCAAGATGCCATGCTCAAAAGTCGGAATCCCGATTCGGATGGGGCTAAAGGGCGCGAACTGGATAAAGACGTCAGGGTTCTCCGTGAAAAAAGGCAAGCGGCCTACGCCCGTTTTCGGGAGCTCTGCGGAAACGATTGACAGGCGAGGACGCGGGAAGAGGACGAAAGGAGAGGAGGTCCGATGAGCCCCATGACTGAGAAGGCGGCGAGGCTGACCGATCTGCCGAACATCGGCAAGACGACCGCCGCGAAGCTCGAGAGGATCGGCATCAAGACGCCGGAGGATTTCCTCGCGCGCGATCCTTACGACGTCTTTCACAAGCTGAGAATGAAGGTCGATCCGACGCTCTGCCGCTGCGCCCTGGCCGGGATCATAGGGGCCAAGACGGGGGAGCCCTGGCACAAGATCACCAAGAGGACGGCCGCGGAGTACGAGCGGCGACACCCTCGCCACAAGTGGGGGCCCTGCTGACGGTCCTCCCGCGTTTGGCTTTGCGGTCGGTCTCGTGCTAGAATAACGCGAGTTCCCCGACCGCGGAGAGGTGCTGGAGTGGTCGATCAGGAACGCCTGCTAAGCGTTTGCCCTGGCTCAAACCGGGGCCGCGGGTTCGAATCCCGCCCTCTCCGCCATTGATTTCCTCCGATGACTAACATAGGACTGAAGCCCTCGATTCCGTCTTGACTTTGAGTTCATGTTCCCCTAGATTTGGGGGCGGATGTTTTCATTCCTGGGCATTCTCCGTCCTGCCCCACAATTCCCGACGGAGAACGAAAGGCCACAGACATGAAAGTGATGCGTCGATTTCCGGCCGCGACAGCCGTCGTTCTCGTCCTGGCCGTCGTCGCGGCCGGCTTGTCTTGCGCCAGAAAGTCGCAAGGCCCCTCCTACGCGACCATCCTCAAGATGTTCGCCGACCCGCCGGCCGAATACCGCAGCGCTCCGCTCTGGGTCTGGAACGACCTGATGACCCGGGAAGAGATCAGGCGCGAGCTCGAGGACTTCAAAGCCCGCGGCATCGGCGGCGCCTTCATCCATCCCCGTCCGGGCCTCATCACGCCCTATCTCTCCGACGAGTGGTTCTCGCTCTGCGCTTATGCCGTCGAGGTCGGGAAGGACCTCGGCCTCAAGATCTGGCTCTATGACGAGAACTCCTATCCGTCGGGATTCGCCGGCGGCCACGTCCCAGCGGCCATGCCTGACGCCGGCCGCTCGGGGCTGAGAATGCGGAAGTACCAGGGACCGCCGCCCGCGAAGCTCGACCCGGCGCCCCTCGTCGTCCTTCGACGGACCGTGAGCGGGCTCGAGGACGTCACCGGCAAGCCCCTGCCCCCGGGGCCCGACGCGGCCACCTACTTTGTCTTCGACGTCGTCCGCTCCGCCCCGTCCCCTTGGCATGGCGGCTTCACCTACGTCGACATCATGCGCAAGGACGTCACCGAGAAATTCCTCGACCTGACCCTCAACGCCTACAAGAACGTCATCGGCAAGGAGTTCGGCCTGACCGTTCCGGGCGTCTTCCAGGACGAGGCCGAGATCTCTCCCGCCGGCGGGCGCGAAGCCGTGAACTACACGCCGGCCCTCTTCCAGGCGTTCCAGACGCGCAGGGGCTACGACCTGCGTACGGAGCTCGTCGGGCTCTTCGAGGAGACCGGAAACTGGAAGCGCGTCCGCCACGACTTCTACGCGACGCTCCTCGATCTCTTCATCGAGAACTGGGCCAAGCCGTACTACGCCTATGCCACGGACAACAAGCTCATCTTCACCGGGCATTATTGGGAGCACGAGTGGCCGCGGCCGCGCGTCTCCCCGGACAACCTGGCCATGGCCGCTTACGCCCACATGCCCGGCGTCGACATCCTGATGAACGAATACTCGACCGGCCCTGACGCCCAGTTCGGCAACGACCGGGCCGTGCGCGAGATCCGCAGCTCCGCCAACCAGCGCGACCACGAGCGGA
>JBAVUQ010000091.1:0-9332 GCA_049696855.1 Candidatus Aminicenantales bacterium | reverse complement strand
CATCATGCTCCAATACGTCGGCGAGAACCACGGCCTGCAGAAGCCGGCCAACCAGAAGGACTACACCGTGCGCATGAAGGAGTTCTTCGACCACCACCTCATGGGCAAGCCGGCCCCGGCCTGGTACGCCGAGGGCGTCTCCTACCTCAAGCTCAAGGATTATCTCAAGGAGCGGGCCAAGGACCTCAAGCCCCCAGAAAAAGTCCAGAAGAAGGACGTCGAAAAGAAATAGGGACGGCCCGTTCCGGGCTGGGGGGTGACAGGCGCCTGGGACCGGTCTGCCGGGGACAGGTGAGAAGGCTGGCTGGCGAGGCGCCAAGGTTTCAAAGGAAAAGGAAGCGGGGCTAAGGAGGATCCCTCTCCAGCCAGCGCCCTCATTATAGGGTGGAAATTCCGGTCTTGTCAATCCGAAAGTGTTCAATTTAGGAAATTTTCCCCAAGAGATCCGGCGGTCCTTGCCGCGAACCGCGGCCATCGGCGGGCGCGGCCGGGGCGGGCGCCGTTCTTGCTTTTTGGGAGACCTATTGTATACTAATTTAGTAGGATTAAAGAGAACGGGAGTCCTCAGTGCCCATAAGAGTCAAGATCGTGATCCTCGCCGCGGCGACGTTCCTCGGACTCGCCGGATGGAGAGGCCTGAACGCCCTGGCCGGGCCGGACGCGGCCCGGATGGCGCTTGTCTCCCAGGAAGGATTGGACATGTCACAGAAGGTCAAGAAGTCGGAAAAGGAATGGAAGGCCGCCCTCACGCCGGAGCAGTTCGAGGTCATGAGGAAGTGCAGCACCGAGCGGCCGTTCACGGGAAAATACAATGATTTTTGGGACAAAGGGGTCTATGTCTGCGCCGGCTGCGGCACGCCCTTGTTCCGCTCGGAGATGAAGTACGAGCACGGCACGGGCTGGCCCAGCTTCACGACGCCCGTCGACGAAAAGAACCTCGAATACCGTGACGACTATTCGCTCCTGGCCAAGCGGGTCGAGGTCCGTTGCGCCAAGTGCGGCGCCCACCTGGGCCACGTCTTCGACGACGGCCCGGAGCCCACGTTCCTCCATTACTGCGTCAACTCCGCGTCCCTGGACTTCAGGCCCGAAGCGGCCGTCAAGGCCAAGGGCCCGGAGGAGGCGGCGGCCGCACCGACGGAGACGGCGACGTTCGCCGCCGGCTGTTTCTGGGGAGTCGAGCACAAGCTGGGGAAGATCCCCGGCGTCGTGTCAACGGTCGTCGGCTATAGCGGCGGCAAGACGGTCGCCCCGACCTACGAGGAGGTCTGCACGGACAAGACCGGGCACGCCGAGGCCGTCCAGGTGACCTTCGATCCGTCCACTGTGAGCTACGCCGACCTCGTCCGCCACTTTTTCTCGATCCACGACCCGACCCAGGTCAACAAGCAGGGACCCGACCAGGGAACACAATACCGGTCGGCCATCTTCTATCACGGCGAGGATCAGAAGGAAACGGCGCGCCGAGTCATGGACGAGCTGGAGAAATCGGGGAAGTACAAGAAGCGCCTGGCCACCGAGCTCGTCCCTGCCTCGGCCTTCTACAAGGCGGAGGACTACCACCAGAAATATTTCGAAAAGCATGGCGTCGTCTGCTACTGAGGCGGGCGGCCCCGTGTCCTAAAAATAGGACATCCTGGCCTGGGGGCCGGGCATTTTCCAGCCTGACCGGTCGTATTTTCCTGGCACGAATCTTGAAGTGGGGGAATCTGGCAACCGGAAGGTTCCCGATGAACAAGAACGCGATTAGGCCGTTTTCCAGGCGGGGCAAGGCCGAAAGGGCCAATCCGGCCTGGGAAAGGTCCGGAAATGTAAAGTTTTTTCTTGACAAGCAGGACCGGAGGAGGTAACTTTCGTGCTACTTTTCGGACGGTCCCGCCCCTCGAGGGTGAAACGGATTCCCCCTCAACCCCGTTTAAAGACCGGAGTCAAGGGCTGGGAAAATGAGAAAAAGGACCTGGCGGCCGAAACGAAAAGCCGCGTATTGTAGTTTTCCTATCATATTACTAATTTGAGGGAGACGATCATGGCAGCTGAATTTAAATATAAGGATGGCGGGGAGCTTCTCGATCTCGTCCCGGGCACGCCCCCGGGCAAGCTTTTTGCGGATGACGACGAGGCCTTCTCCGGCCCCGAGGCCCCCTTGGGCGCCCGGCTCGGCGAACCCAAGAACGGTCACGGTCACGGCAGGGGCCTGAATTCGCCGGAAGACATCGAGCAAACCGCGGACCTGGTCAAGATCTATCTCCGGGAAATGGGCAGCATCCTGCTCCTCTCGAGGGATCAGGAGATCAGCCTGGCCCGGCGCATGGAGCGGGGCGAAAAGGCCATCCTCAAGGCGCTCGTCAAGACGCCTTATACCCTCGAGGAGCTGGTGTCCCTCGAGGCTCTGCTCAAGAAGACCCCCGAGGCGTTCGTCAAGTATTTCAACATGGCCGAGGACAACTTCCCGGACGACAGCCTCGATGCCCGGAGGCACGAGGTCCTGGAAAGGATCCATAAGATCCGGGCCCTCTGCGGCCGGTTGATGAAGGTCCGGCCTCTTGTCCGCAACCGGTTCGCCCGCGGCCGGCTGGCCGTCCGGATCGTCCGGACAACCCGAGAGCTCGAGCTCAAGCCGGAGTTCCAGGACCGGATCGTCCAGGCCGTCCAGATCCGTCTGAAGGAGAACTTCAAGGGAGCCTCCAAGCAGGCGCGCAAGGACAACAAGGCCATCCTCCAGGCCATCCAATCGGGCCGCCGGACCCGCGAGCGGGCCAAGGGCGACCTCGTCTCGGCCAACCTGCGGCTGGTCGTCTCGATCGCCAAGAAGTATCAAGGCCGGGGCTTGCAGCTCCTCGACCTCATCCAGGAGGGCAACATCGGCCTGATGCGGGCCGCGGAGAAATTCGACTACCGGCGCGGGCACAAGTTCTCGACCTATGCGACGTGGTGGATCCGCCAGTCGATCACCCGGGCCATCGCCGACCAGGGCCGGACGATCCGCATCCCGGTCCATCTGACGGAAACCATCCACCGGCTCAAGAAGATCTCCCAGGCGTCGATCCAGGAGAGCGGCAAGCTGCCCAACCCGGACGAGCTCGCGCGCAGGATGAACCTGCCCGTCAACAAGGTCCTGGAGATGCTCTACAGCTCCCAGGATCCCGTCTCGATCGAGACTCCGCTCGGAGAGAACGGCGAGGGCTCGCTCGGCGACCTGCTCGAGGACAAGGCCTTCCCCTCCCCGCCCGACACCGTCATCCACATCAATCTCCGCGAGCAGATCGAGGCGGCCCTGCGCACCCTGCCCGAGCGGGAAACCCTCGTCCTGAGAATGCGCTACGGGCTCGGGGACGGGCGGGAATACACGCTCGAAGAGGTCGGCCAGCACTTCAAGCTGACCCGGGAAAGGATCCGCCAGATCGAGCTGAAGGCCCTCAAGGCCCTCCAGCTTTCGGGCCCCGGCCAGAAGCTCAAATCGTTCTGACCCGGGGGCCCCGCCGCGGCGCCGTCCCCTGAGGGCCGGGGCTAAACCGGGCCTCAGGGGACGATGTTGAACGCGCCATCGCGTTCTGTTAGGCTAGGCCTCTTCCGAGCTCCAGTGTCCCCATGATTTACGAGAAGATCGGCTTCATCGCCCCGTCGACCTGCCTCTCCGCCAAGGAGAAGCCTGTCCTGGGCCGGACAGCCCGTCGCCTCAAGAAAGCGCTGGGGGTCCAGGCCGTTTATTTCAGCCCCCACCTCTATTCGAGCGACACCGAGATCGACCACGTCACGGCCCCGGTCGACGACCGGGCGGCGGTGTTCAAAGAGGCCATCCGCGAGCTCGACCTGATCATCTCCGTGGCCGGGGGAACGGGCGCCGAGGATCTCGTCCGCAAGATCGACGCCAAGGACCTGCGCGTCATCCGGAACAGGCGCCCCCTGTTCATCGGCTTCTCCGATTTCACCTTCCTTCTGAACGAGATCTATCATGACTGCCGCGTCCCGGTCATCTACTTCCCGTCGCTCAAGGTCGGCAAGGGCGATTTCCGCAGCCTCCTCGCCCTGATCAACGGCGAGGAGATCCACTACAGCGGCGCGGCTTGGCTCACCCCTCCCCCGCCGAGGAAGCTGTCGGGCATCCCGATCGGCGGGAACCTCTCGACCTTCGTCAACTTCCTCAACCGCGGCACGCCGCCCAAATTCAGCTGGAGGCGCCACATCCTCTTCTTCGAGGACATCCAGGTCGACGTCGAGGACCTCCACCGTCTGCTCGCGGCCCTGCGCCGTCACAACGTCTTCGCCGGCATCAGGGGGATCGTCATCGGATCGGTCACTCCTCCGGGCAAGGGCCTGTTCCCGAAGAAGGAGCAGAGGGAGGCCGTCCGGTTCGTCCGGTCCTACCTCGCCGATATCATCCGCGACCGCCGCCGCCAGGGCTGTCCCCTGCCCATCCTGACGGTCACGAACTTCGGCCACAACATCCGGCGGAACCTCATGGCCGTGCCCATCGGCGGACGCGTCACGATCTCGAGGTCGAAGCGGATCACCTTCCGGCTCAACGCGCGGGCCGGCCGCAACGGCCGGCGGGCAGCGGAATCCCCTATTTTCTGATGTGGACGAGCGCCTGCATCGCGGCGACGCAGCCCTCGCCGGCGGCCGAGACGACCTGCAGGCCGCCGCAGGTGATGTCCCCGGCCGCGAAAACGCCGGAAATGTTCGTTCTCTGGAAGCGGTCGACGGCGACGCATTGCTTGTGGTCGATGGCCACGCCGGCCCGCTCGAAAAGAGGCCCGGCCGGGATCTCGCGGAAGATGAAGACGGCGGCGACCGTGAAGACGTCCAATACCGCCGCCGATTCGACGACGACGCTCTCCACCCTGGCGTCGCCGCGGATCTCTTTGATCCTGCCCTCACGCCGGATGATCACCCCGCGGTCCTCGAGGGCCTTGGCCTCCGGCGAATCGGCCGCCCCGCCCTGACGGCCGGGCACCCAGAGGACGTTGATGCCCATGGCGTGCAGGGCCTGGACGTCCTCCAAGGCCTCTTCTCCATGGCCGACCGCGGCGACCGTGGCGCCGCGGAAGAGCGGGCCGTCGCAGGTCGCGCAGTAGCTGACGCCCTGGCCGATGAGCCGTTCCTCGCCGGCGATGAGCCGCTCCTTGGGGACGGGCCGGCCGGTGGCCAGGATGACGGCCGCGGCTTCGATGACCGCCTCCTTGGTCGTGACGAACTTGGGGTCTCCTTCGAGGCCGAAGGCGATGGCTTCCCCGGGGACGACCTCCGCGCCGAAGGAGACCGCCTGCTTGCGGAAGAGGCCGAGCAGCTCGCGGCTGTCGACGGACGGGAAGCCGGGGTAATTCTCGATCGTGTAGGGAATGGCCATGCGCGAGGCGGCCCGGCCTTCCAGAACGACGGCCTTCTTCCCCGCCCGGGCCACGTAGATCGCGGCCGTCAGCCCGGCCGGACCGGCGCCGACGATGAGGACGTCCGTCTTGAAGGACTTGAGGCCCATGGGATCCCCCCGCTCCGCGCCGGCGTCAATCCGCCAGGCGGCCGCTGTCGCCGACCTTCCAGGCGTTCCCGGTCAGGACATAGAGGACGGTCCGGCGGATCTCCCGTCCCTCCTCGCCCTTGATCCAGAGCTCGACGATGGCCCAATCCTCGAGGCCCTTGAACTGCATTTCGAGGACGGAGACGCCGGCCCCGGCGAGCTTCGCTCCGCGGAATTTCTTGAGGACGGAGGCGCTGCGGCCGAAGTTCCGGAATTGGAGCGGCAGGAGCTCCTTCTCCCCGTAATCCGTCTTGATGAGCTGCTCGAGCTCGCTCGCCGGCTGATAATTCGCGTCCAGGGTGACCCAGGCGACGCCCGCCGTGGGGTCGGAGGCCCGGCCGGAGCCGAGCGCCTTGATGCCGATATAGGCGCACACGACCACGGCGTCGAAGGCGAGGAAGATGATCAGCACGCGGAGGGCTTTACTCATCGGGACCTCCTGTTTCCGTCGGCTTGTGCGGGTTCGCGGGCCGGGCCTTTTCCAGGACGACCGCCTCGGCCGCGAGGAGCCGGAAACGATCGGACGGGATGGTCCGGGACTTCCGGAACAGGGTCCGCGAGCGGCGCTCCTCCTGTCCGGCGAGGTTGCCGAAGACCTCCTGTTCGCGGTCCTCGGGATTCCGCTTGAAGAACTCCTCGAATTTCGCCTCCGGCAGGATGCCGCGGCCCCGGAGGGTCCGCAGCATGGCCCGGGTGCTCACCCCGAAGTACCGCTTGAGGAACAGCACGTCGTCGAAGGCCAGGGTCCTCGCGTGAAGGTCCTTGGCGACGAGCTCGGCGAGCTTGTCCGGCGGCACGAGGAAGCGCGAGGCGAACGTCTGAGCGAACTGCTCGCGCGGCGGGTAGAGAGAGACGTACTCGTCGACGACGACATCGGGGTTGTCGACGATGGGACTGTCGGCCCGGTCCATGAGGTAATGCCCGTAGAGATGCGCGGCGATGAGCGTCTGGAGCCCGGGCGGCTCGTTGGCGTTGACCAGCGCGAAAGCGGCCTTGCTTTCCTCGTCGAAGACGAAGACGCCCGCGATCCGGGCCTCGTCGGCGATCGTCTGGCGGATGATGCGGCAGCCGTTGACCTCGCAGAGTCCCATGACGTCACGGATGGGCTCGCTGCCGAGTCCGAGGCGCCGCCGTTCTTCCTCGGCCAGACGCTCCGGGGAGATGCGGGCGTACAGCGGCGCGAGGCCGAGGCGGCGCCCGGTCGCCTCTTCGAGCTCGAGGTATCTTTCGCAGGTGGCCCGGAACTTCCGGAGGTCCTTGCGGACCCGTTCATCGGCCTCCGCCGCGTCGAACAGGGCCTCGAACGCCGGCCTCTTGTCCTCGAAAAAATAGGAGATGTTCTTGTTGAGGAATCCGGCGATCTTCTGGAGCGTTTCGAAGCTCGGCGTCCTCTTGCCGGACTCGAGGAGGGAGATGTACTCCGAAGACAGTCCGAGGGACTTGGCGAACGCGCCCTGACTGAGGTTGACCTCCTCGCGGGCCCTCTTGAGTCGTGTCCCGAGAAGCTTTTCCATGGCGGCGCACCCCTGGGCGGCCTGGGCAGGATAACATGAGGTTAGCGGCCTGTCAACCCGCCCCGGGGGCGAAAAAAACGATTGACAATTCGCCGACTCCCCCTAGAATGAGAGAAAAGCAAGGAATCATCATGGCCGAAGACAATGTCCTCGATGTTTTTCAGGACGCGTCCAAGAGCATTTGGAATAACGTCCTCAACCAGGTGCAGGACGCGATCGTCTGGCTCGACCGCGACCGCAAGATCGTCTACTGGAACAAGGCCGCCGAGCAGATCACGGGCCGCGAGGCCGCGGCCGTTCTGGGGCGGGCGTGTTTCGAAGAGCCGGCCCTGTTCCTGGATCCCGGCGGCGCCAACATCTGCCGTGACAAATGCCCCGTGGCCATGACCCTCCAGGACGGCGCCCAGCGGTCGATCGAGGTCTATCTCGAGCACAAACAGGGATTCCGGACTCCGGCGGCCCTGCGGATTATCCCCGTGTTCAATGACGCGGGCGAGATCCTCGGGGCGGTCGAAACCTTCTCCGGCACCGCGCCGAAGATCACGCTGCCGCTCGGCCTGGCCGAGCTCGAGAAGATGGGCCTGGTCGAAAACGAGACGGGCGTCCCCTCGAAGCAGTACCTGGACATGACGCTGGCCACCCGGCTGCAGGAATTCCAGAAATTCGGACTGTCTTTCGGCCTGATCTACGCGGATATCGATAACTACGGCAAGATCCTCGAGAAATACGGCCGGTTCAACGCCGGCAAGATCGTCCGGACCGTCGCCCGGACCCTGCACAAGAACATCCGCTTTTTCGACATCGTCGGCCGCTGGAGCACCGAGGAGTTCCTGGTCATTCTCTTGAACATCGACGAAGGCCGGCTGGACATCGTCGCCAACAAGCTTCGTCTCCTCGTCGCCGAATCCTACATCACGACCGAGACGGGCATGCTCAACGCCACGGTGTCCATGGGGGCCAGCCTCGTCCTGCGCTATGACACGGTCGAATCCCTGCTCAAGCGCGGCGAGCAGCTCATGATGCACAGCAAGTGGCTGGGCAAGAACCGCGTCAGCATGAGCTTCGTCCAGAAAGAGATGGCCTAGACCAGGGGCCCCCTTCCCCGGGGGGGTGCGGGAAAGGGGGCTGGTACAAAGAGGAGGTCAAAAAGAGGCTGGATTTTTTGTTTTGAGGTCGTTGATCTCGGCGGCAAACAGGATTTGGCTGTTCTCCCCGGACAGGCTGAGGCGCAGCCCCGTGCCCCTGAAGGCCCATTCCGAGGACAGACTCAGGCTCCCCGAGGTGACCGCCGTGCCCAGGTTCTGTCCCTTTTCGGCGTAGGCCCCGTCCTTCCAGACCACGTTGTTGTAGCGCGACGGGCCGATCTTCGCGTTCAGGAACTCCCGGATCTTGTTGTAGTCCGCGACATAGCGGTCCTTGTTCGCGTACCGCTCAAGCAGATTGACCCTGAGGGAGGCGAGCTTCCGGTCGATCAGGACGTAGGTCAAAAGGCACCTCTTGCCGAGGACCTGGCGCTGATAGCGCAGAAACTCCATGTCCCCGGACAGGTCGCGGCTGAGCGGGCGGCCCTCGGCCCGCAGGATGACCTCGTCCGACCTGCCCCAGTCCATATCGGGAAGCGGACCCTCCGTCAGGTCGAACTCTCTCGGGTCGGCGATCTCGGATTCGACCGGAGTCAGGTCGATCACCTTGAGGGTCGAGTTCAGCTTGCGGACGGACGAGTCCAGGACGTAGCCGGCCAGGGTCCGGCCGGAACGCGATGAGACGAAGAGAACATAGAACCAGTTGGTCCTGAACTTCATGGCGCTCGACTGCTTCACGACCGAGCCGCGGGCCAGCGTTTCCACGACCGGGCTGCGAAGGTCAGGCTCGAGGTGGATGTCGACTCGGTCGGCCGTCACTTCGAGACGGACGATGATCTCGCCCCTGGCCGCCGGGGGAAAGATAGGGGCCAGGCCGAGCAAGAAGAGGCCGAGGGCGGCGGCCCGGACGCGGGTCCCGCGGAACGAAGGTCCTGCAAGCTCTTTCATGGCTCTACCCATCCTTCGCTTCCCAATATGGGGCTGGCGGACGGGGCCTTCAATCGCCGCGGGTGATGATTTCGGAGGGGATAATGATCACCCCCGGAGGGGAATGGGGGGACCCGCCGCCTGGGGAGACGGGCCCCCCTTATCGGTTACTTCAGCTGGAACCGGACGGTCACCGTGAACTGGACCGGTCGGGGCCGCCCGTTGATGATCATCGGCTCGTAGACCCACTGCCGCACGGCGTCGATGGCCGCCTGGTCGAGCAGCGGGATCGAC
>JBAVUQ010000090.1:0-12479 GCA_049696855.1 Candidatus Aminicenantales bacterium | reverse complement strand
GCGCGACGGCGACATCCTCGATATCGCCCCGACCGTGCTCGATCTCATGGGCCTGGCCGTGCCCGAACGCATGAAGGGCCGGGTTCTGCGAGTGATTTGAATGAAAGGACATCGCGCATGTGCGAAGAACATGAAGGCTTCACCCTGTGGTTCACAGGATTGCCGTGTTCCGGGAAGTCGGCCGTCGGCGACCGGGTCGCCGAGATCCTGAAGGACAAAGGGCACCACGTCGAACGTCTCGACGGGGACGTCGTCCGCCAGGAGCTGACCCGCGACCTGGGCTTCTCCAAGAAGGACCGGGACGAGAACATCCGCCGGGTCACGTTCGTGGCCAAGCTCCTGTCCCGCAATGGTGTTGCCGTCCTGACGTCGTTCATTTCCCCCTACCGGGAGATGAGGGACCGCGCCCGGAAAGAGACGACCCACTTCGTTGAGATCTACGCCAAGTGCCCGGTCGAGGTCTGCATCCAGCGAGACGTCAAGGGCATGTACCAGAAGGCCATCCGCGGCGAGATCAAGGAGTTCACCGGGGTGTCCGACCCGTACGAGGAGCCCCTCAACGCCGAGATCGTGCTCGAGACGGACAAGGAGACGGTGGACGAGAGCGTCCAGAAGGTCCTCCGCCGCCTGGGCGAACTCGGATTGGTCTAAAAGGTCGGGATTTTTTGAAGGCTTCCGCTTCTTGGACTTCTCAGCTCGGGGCGTGCCGCTCCGTCGGGTCGCTGGTTTGGCCCGGCGAGCCAAACCAGCTCGGATCCGGGCCTCGCTCTGAAGATCGGGGACATGTACCTGAGGTACGTGTCCCCAATCTTCATCCGTGCCCGCTTCGGCCCTCCTACGCCCTCCTCCGGGCATCGCCCCTGCGCCATTGTCTTATTCGCTCCAGCCTTCAACAAATCCCACAATTCTATAGTTTGACCGACTAAATTAATTAAGTATAATCAGCGTTTTAGGAACCATAAAAGAATGGCAAGGTATCTGGTCACCGGCGGGGCGGGCTTTATCGGCTCGCACATCGCCGAGACCCTGGTCAAGCGGGGCGACGAGGTCCGCGTCCTGGACGATCTCTCGACGGGGAAGAAAGAGAATCTGGAGGGGGTGGCGGGGAGGATCGAGTTCATCGAGGGGGACATCCGCGACCTCGAGACCTGCCGGCGGGCCATCAAAGGGGTCGGGACGGTCTTCCACGAGGCCGCATTCGCCTCGGTGGCGGGCTCGGTCGCCGACCCCATTCTCAACGACGCCATCAATGTCCGAGGCACGCTCAATATGCTCGTGGCGGCCCGGGAGGCCGGGGTGCGGAGCTTCGTCCTGGCCTCATCGTCCGCGGTCTACGGCGACGACCCGGCCTTGGCCAAGGTCGAGGGCCGTGAAGGCAGGCCCCTGTCCCCGTACGGGGTCAGCAAGCTCGTCGATGAGAAGTACGCCCAGGTCTTCCACGCCCTCCACGGCATGAGCGCCGTCGCCCTGCGCTACTTCAACGTGTTCGGGCCGCGCCAGGACCCGAACTCCGAGTACTCGGCCGTCATCCCCCTGTTCATCACCCGGATGCTCAAGGGCGAGCGGCCGACGATCTACGGCGACGGCGAACAGTCGCGGGATTTCATCTTCGTCGGCGACGTCGTCCGGGCCAACCTCGCGGCCGCCGCATCGGCCTCCGCCGCCGCGGGAGAGGCCATCAACGTCGCCTGCGGCCTCGGGACGACCGTCAACGGGCTTTTCGACGCCGTGAACGACGTCCTCGGCACGAACATCGAGGCCGTCCACGCGGCCCCCAGACCCGGTGACATCATGCACTCGAAAGCGGATATCTCCAAGGCCGGCCGCTTGATGGGATATGCGCCGGAGCGTTCTTTCCTCGAGGGCCTCCGGGAGACCGTGACCTGGTACAAGCAAAGGAGTTGAAAAGATGAACATTGAAGCCTCAAAGCTGCTCCAGAAGATCGAATCGAAAAAGGCCCGGATCGGCGTCATCGGCCTCGGCTACGTCGGACTGCCCCTCGTCAAGACGTTCCTCCAGAAGGGCTTCCGCGTCACCGGGTTCGACGTCGACGTCCGGAAGGTCGACATGCTGAACCGCGGCAAGACTTACATCCGCCATATCTCCGCGGCCGAGCTCAAGGATTTCCTGGGCCGGAAGAAATTCCGGGCCACCGCGGACTTCAAGGGGCTCAGGGACGTCGACGCCGTCCTCATCTGCGTGCCGACGCCTCTCGACGGGCACGGCAGTCCCGACCTGTCTTATGTCCTCAACTCGACCATCACCGTCGCCGAGAACATCCGCAAGGGGCAGCTCGTCATCCTCGAGAGCACGACCTATCCCGGCACGACCGACGAGGAGATGCTGCCGATCCTCGAGGCCGGCGGCCTCAAGGGCGGGCGCGACTTCTTCCTGGCCTTCTCGCCCGAACGCGAGGACCCGGGCAACAAGAACTTCTCGACGGCCACGACCCCCAAGGTCGTCGGCGGCCTGACCCCCGACTGCCTCAAGCTGGCCAAGACCCTCTACGACCAGATCATCGTCAGGACCGTGCCGGTCTCCTCGACCAAAGCGGCCGAGTCGACGAAGCTCCTAGAGAATATCTTCCGCTCGGTCAACATCGCCCTGGTCAACGAGCTGAAGATGATCTTCGACCGGATGGGCATCGACGTCTGGGAGGTCATCCGGGCGGCTTCGTCCAAGCCCTTCGGCTTCATGCCCTTCTACCCCGGCCCGGGACTCGGCGGGCACTGCATCCCGATCGACCCCTTCTATCTCACCTGGAAGGCCAAGGAGGTCGACTACCAGACCAAGTTCATCGAGCTGGCCGGCGAGATCAACACGTTCATGCCCTACTATGTGATCAACAAGACGGTCGAGGCGCTCAACGCCCGGGGCAAGTCGGTCAAGGGGGCCAGGGTCCTCGTTCTCGGACTGGCCTACAAGAAGGACATCGACGACTCGCGCGAATCCCCGTCTTTGAAGATCATCAGCCTGTTCCAGCACAAGGGGGCCAAGGTGTCCTACAACGACCCCTACATCCCGCGCGTCGTCGGACACCGTGAGTATCCCGGGCTCCAGCTCAAGTCCGTGCCCCTGACGAAGGCCCTGCTCAAGAAGTCCGACGCCGTCGTCATCGCGACGGACCATACGGCCTACGATTACGACTGGATCGTCAGGAACGCTCCGCTCGTCGTCGATAGCCGGAACGCCGTCAAGCGCCACCGGAAAAACGTCGTCAAGGCCTAAAAAGAAAGAAAAGAAGGGGTCAAACCTATTTTTCGTTACTTTTTGTGGCCTAGTCTGCTGAGCGTGAAATCGACCGTGCTAAATAGTAACGAAAAATAGGTTTGACCCCTTCTTAACAGATGCGGGGGAGGAGCTCGGAGGTCAAGGGCTCGAGGAGGCGGAGGCCGCCGGCCGTCGTCCGGAGTAGCAGCTCGCCGGGCCGGCCGATGCGGCTCTGGACCTCGCCGATGATCGCGGCCTTGCGGCCCAACGGATGGCGGCGCAGGCGCCGGAGAAACTCGCCGGCTTTCGCCGCCGGAGCGATGACCACCGCCTTCCCCTCGCAAGCCATGTACAAGGGATCTATCCCCAGGAGCTCGCTGGCGGCGCGGACGGGCCGCGACAGCGGGATGCTGTCTTCTTCGATGAGAACGGGATAGGGGAGACGCTCGGCCAGCTCGAACAGGACGGTCGCCAGCCCGCCGCGGGTGACATCGCGCATCCACAGGGCCCCGCTCTTCCAGAGCGGCAGGAGGAAGAGGAGCGGGGCGCAATCGCTGCGGACTCTCGAGCTCAGGCCGAAATCGCCGCGGGCGAGCATGACGGCCAGGCTGTGATCACCGAGGGCGCCAGTCAGGATGATCTTGTCGCCCCGGCGGATCCTTCCCGGCCGCGGCCGCGCAACCGTGACGCCCACGCCCGCGGTGTTGATATAGATCTTGTCCCCCTGGCCGCGCCGCACGACCTTGGTGTCCCCAGTGACGACCCGGACCCCGGCCGCCTTGGCCGCCGTCCGGATCGAGCGGATGACCCGGTCGAGGACGTCCGACTCGAGGCCCTCCTCGAGGATCAGCGCGAGGGACAGAAACCGCGGTTTCGCCCCCGAAACGACGAGGTCGTTGACCGTCCCGTTGACGGCCAGGCGCCCGATGTCTCCGCCGGGGAAGAACAGCGGATCGACGACGTAGCTGTCGGTCGTAAAGGCGATACCCCCCGGCAGATGGACGGCGTCGCCGAGCTCGCCGAGCAAGGGGTCGCCGAACGCCGGCACGATCCGCCCGGCGATGAATTCGCGCATCAGCCGGCCGCCGCTGCCGAGCTCCAGGCTGATCCTGGTCACGAGCGGGCCCTCCTGACCGGACCGTACTTGAAGTGGATCAGGCAGGCGCCCTCATAAGACACCATGCAGGGACCGAGCGGCGAGTCGGGCAGGCACTTCGTCCCGAACAGACGGCAGCCCTCCGGACGGATGACGCCGCGCAGGACCTCGCCGCACCTGCACCCCGCCAGGTCTCGATCGTCCACGCTCTCCTCGAGACCGAACCTGGGCGCGGCATCGAACCCGGCGAACTCTTTCCTGAAGCGGAGACCGCTCGCCGGGATGACCCCCAAGCCCCGCCAGCACGCGTCGAACGGCTCGAAGATCTCCTCCATGAGCGCCCGGGCCACCGGATTGCCTTCGCGGCCAATAGCCCTTGAATATTCCAGGGCGACTCGCGGCCTTTTTTCGATAGCCTGTTCCAGCACCGAACGGATGGCCAGCAGGATGTCTCCCGGCTCGAAGCCGGCGATGGCCCCGGGGACGCCGAAGTCGCGGGCGACGAATTCGTACGGCTCGGCCCCGATGACGGCGCTGACGTGTCCGGGATAGATGAACCCGTCGACGGCCGCCTCTCCGGCTTCGAGGATGGCCCTCAGGGCGGGGGGGACGAGCCAGAGGGCCGGAAGGACCGAGTAATTCCTCAGCCCCTCGGCCGCGGCCTGCCGCACCGTGTAGGCGATGGCGGGAATGGTCGTCTCGAAGCCCGCGCCGAAGAAGACGACGGGTCGGGCCGGCTCGCGCCGGGCCTCGTTCAAGGCCTCCTCGGGGGAATAGACGATCCTCATCCGCGAGTCCCTGGCCGGGACGGCGGTCTGCAGCGACCCTCTCCGGGTCGGAACCCTGGTCATATCGCCGAACGTCGCCAGGGTCGTCCCTTCGGTCCCGGTCAAGATGGCGATCGCCGCCTCGTGGATGGCGTTGGGGGTGATGCAGACCGGACAGCCCGGCCCCGAGACCATCTCGACGCCGGCCCCGGCGAGAAGGGGCGTGAGGCCGCTCTTGAAGAGGGCCATGGTATGGGTGCCGCAGACTTCCATCAGGCGCGGCGCCCGCCCCAGCCTCCGGGCCTTCTCCCCGATGTCGCCGAGGAGGCTCCGGAGGGCGGCCGGGTTCCTAAGCTCCTTCATCTTGGGCCGCGGCCAGCTCTCTGAAGAGGCGGAGCGTCGCCCTGGCCTCTTTGGCGTTCATGACCGAGATGGCAAAGCCGGCGTGGATGATGACCCAGTCGCCCCGCCGGGCCTGCGGGACGAGGCTGAGATTGACTTTCACCTCGCTGCCCAGGTAGCCGGCCGTCCCCTGGCCCGATTCGTCGATATGGGTGATCTTGGCGGGAACGGCCAGGCACATCGTCATTTCTCCAGGACATTCACTTTAGCAGAATCGACAGGCCCGGTCCACCTTATGCTATAATGGGGGGCCGATGGAGACGCACCTCGAGGAATTTTTCCCTTCGGGGACCGAAGAACACGAACTCCTGCTCAAGGTCGATCTCGACCGCCTGCCCCGGCATATCGCCGTCATCATGGACGGCAACGGCCGCTGGGCCCAGCAACGCGGGCTGCATCGGGTGCAGGGCCACAAGGCCGGCTCGGCCTCCGTCCGGGAGATCGTCGAGGCGTCGGCCCGGCTGGGCATCGACTACCTGACGCTCTACGCCTTCTCGAGCGAGAACTGGAAGAGGCCCCGGTACGAGGTCGGCAGCCTCTGGCGGCTGCTCCGGGAAAACCTGGGCAAGGAGCTCAGACTCCTCACCGACAGCGACATCCGTCTCAAGGTCATCGGCCGGAAAGAGGGCATCCCGGCCGCCGCGCTCAGAGAGCTCGAGCGGGTCGAGACCTTGACCCGGGAGAACCGCCGCATGACCCTCATCTTCGCCCTCAACTACGGCGGCCGCGACGATATCGTGGACGCCGCCAAGCGGATCATGGCCGAGGGGCGCTTCTCCGCCTCCAGCCTCGACGAGAAGGCCTTCGCCGCCCATCTCTCGACCGCGGGCATCCCCGACCCGGACCTGCTCGTCCGGACGAGCGGCGAGATGAGGGTGTCGAATTTCCTCCTCTGGCAGATCGCTTACGCCGAGATCGTCGTGACGCCCGTCCTCTGGCCTGATTTCCGGCGGCGCCACCTCCTCGAGGCCATCCTCGAGTTCCAGGGGAGGGACCGCAGATTCGGCGACGTCCGCGCCGCCGCGAAACGCTCCCGCGGAAGGACATAAGCTCGCATGAACCTGGTCAAGAGAACCCTCACGGCGGCCGTGCTGCTCGGGGTCGTTTTCGCCATCATCCAGTACGCCCCGGACTGGGTCTTTTTCCTGTTCGGCCTGGCCTTCGTCGTGGCCGCGCTCATCGAGTTCTACAATCTGGTCGGAAAAAAAGACCTGCGGCCGCAAAAGGCTCTCGGAACGATCATTTCCGTCCTGGTCCTTCTGACCTTCTACTTCCGGACGATCCCGCTCGACGGAGCCCTCTTCGCCGGCATCCTCATCGCCGGCGTCTATTACGTCGTGGCCGTCAACTCCCCTGAAAAGCTGGCCTTTTTCACGGCCTCGTTCGCCACGACCCTCATCGGCGTCTTCTACGTCGCCTTTCCCCTGGGGTTCCTGTTCCGGATCCGCCTGGAGCAGGGCCCGTTCTATCTTTACTTCCTGGCCGCGATCGTATTCCTCGGGGACACCGGGGCGTTTTTCGTCGGCAAGCCGCTCGGCCGCCACAAGATGACGCCGGTCGCCAGCCCCAACAAAAGCTGGGAGGGGAGCGCCGGCGGATTCCTCTTCGCGGTGGGCGGGGCCCTCCTGGCCCGGACGATCCTGCTTCCCTCGGTCCCGCTCGCGACGGCCGTCCTGACGGCGCTCGTCGTCCACGCCGCGGCCCAGGTCAGCGATCCCCTCGAATCCCTGTTCAAGCGGGCCGTCGGCGTCAAAGACTCATCCAACAGCCTGCCCGGGCACGGCGGGTTCCTCGACCGGATCGACAGCCTGATCCTGGCCGGGCCGCTGTTCTACTTCATCGTCAAGCTCCTCTGGAAATAGGCCTTGGGACAGACGCCGCGCGGCCTCGCCATCCTCGGCTCCACCGGGTCGATCGGCACGTCCGCCCTCGACGTCGTGGACCGCCTGGGCGGCCGCTTCCGGGTCGTCGCCCTGGCCGCCGGGTCCAATGTGGCGCTCCTTGCGGAGCAGGCGGAGAAATACCGCCCCGCCCTCGTTTCCGTCGCTGACAGGCGCGACGCCGAGACGCTCCGCGGCCTCGGGGCGGGCTGGCGGATGAAGATCGTTCACGGGCCGGACGGGGCCGCCGAGGTCGCCCGCGCCGAAGGCGCCGACGTCGTCGTGTCGGCCATCACCGGCATGAGCGGCTTCGGGCCGACCCTCGAAGCGGTCAAGGCCGGCCGGCGGGTGGCCCTGGCCAACAAAGAGTCCATGGTCGTCGGGGGGGCGCTGCTCAAACGGGAGGCGGCCCGCTCGGGCGCGCGGATCATCCCGATCGACAGCGAGCACAGCGGCGTCTTTCAGTGCCTCGGCCGGTCGCGGCGCGGTCAGGTCCGCAAGGTCATCCTGACGGCCTCGGGAGGTCCCTTTCTGAAGACCCCCCTCGAGGAGCTCGGAACGAAAACCCTCGAGGAGACGCTCCGCCACCCCCGCTGGGTCATGGGGAAAAAAGTGACGGTCGATTCGGCGACGCTGATGAACAAGGGGTTGGAGCTCATCGAGGCCCGCTGGCTCTTCGATCTGGACGCGTCGCAGCTCGACGTCCTCATCCATCCCCAGAGCGCCGTCCACGCCCTGGTCGAGATGAAGGACGGCTCAGTCCTGGCCCAGCTCAGCGCGACGGACATGCGCGTTCCGATCCAGCTGGCCCTGACCTGGCCCGAGCGGCTCGATACAGGCCTGCCCGAGCTCGATCTGGCCGAGGTCGGGCGGCTCGAGTTTCTTCGCGTCGACGAACGCCGTTTTCCCCTGTTCAACCTGGCCAGACAGGCCCTGGCCGCCGGCGCCAGCCTGCCCGTGGCCCTCAATGCCGCGAACGAGGTGGCCGTCGCGGCCTTTCTCGACAAGAAGATCCTTTTCGCCGATATTCCCGCGGTCGTCGCCGGGGTCATGGACGCCCACCGCTCCCGCCCGGCCGATTCCGTCGAAGCGATCATCGAAGTCGACAAGGACGCGCGGCGCCAAGCCCGCCGACATCTCCCGCAGAGGTAGACATGGTCAACTTTCTCGGCACCCTCCTGGCCTTCACCATCGTGTTCGGCATCCTCGTCTTCGTCCACGAGTTCGGACATTTCTTCATGGCCAAGCTCGTCGGCGTCCGGGTCGAGGTCTTTTCGTTCGGCTACGGCAAGCGCCTCTTCGGGCTCAAAAGGGGCGAAACGGACTATCGCGTCAGCCTCATTCCCATGGGCGGGTATGTCAAGCTCCTGGGCGAGGGGATGTTCGAGAAGGACCGGCCTCTCGCCCCCGACGACCTGATGTCCAAGACGCGGGGCCAGCGCCTCCTGATCATGGCCATGGGGTCGATCATGAACATCCTTCTGGCCCTGGTTCTCGTGGCGGTCATCAATGTCGTCGGAACCAGCGTCGCCGCGTACTTCGACGAGAAGCCGGTCATCGGGCACATCGAAAGCGGCTCGCCGGCTGAAAAGGCCGGCCTGCGGGTCGACGACGAGATCCTGGCCATCGCCGGTCACACGGTCAAGACGTGGAGCGACGTCCAGATGGCCGTCGGCTCCAGGCCTGACCGCCTCATCAAGATCGAGATCAGGCGGAACGGCGAAACCTTCCCCGTGGAGCTCACGACGGAATCGGTGACCCAGTACGCGATGGGCTACGCCGGCTTCCAGGCGAAGATCCTGACCCAGATCCAGATGATCGTGGCCAATTCGCCGGCTGAGAAGGCCGGCCTGCGGCCCGGGGACATCATCCTGGCGATCGACGGCGCCCCGGTCTACTTCTACAAGTTCCTGGACATCGTCCAGAAGAGCCCCGGGAAGGAGCTCCTCTTCACCATCGAGCGGGGCGGGCGGACGCTGACCCTTCCCGTGACGCCCCGCAAGGAAGGCGAGATCGGAAAGGTCGGGATCTTGCAGGGCCCCAAGTCCGTCGTCAAGAAGTACCCCTTCTTCACGGCCATCGGCCAGTCCGTCAAGAAGAACACGGACGATATCTTCCTGGTCATCAATTTCATCAAGGGGCTGTTCACCGGCGAGGCCTCGACGCGCCAGCTCGGCGGGCCCCTCGAGATCGCGAACTTCTCCTACGCGGCCTTCCGCATGGGCTTCATGGCCCTGCTCGCCTGGATCGCCGTCATCAGCCTTCAGCTCGGCGTCCTGAACCTCTTCCCCATTCCGGTCTTCGACGGCGGCCAGATCTTCGTCCTGATCATCGAATCGATCTTCCGCCGCGACCTCGGGCCCAAGGCCCGGCAGGTCTGGATATCGATCGGCTTCGTCATCTTCGTGGCCCTGATCATCTTTGTCATCCTCAACGATATCGTCAAGAAGCTGCCGCACGGCTGGGGCAGCCTGGTGCCGTTCTAGGCCGGAGGAGGGAGGATGTTCCCGCGCCGGAAAACGCGATCCGTCAAGGTCGGCGGCGTCGTCGTCGGCGGCGGCGCGCCGGTCGTCGTTCAGGCCATGACCAAGACGGACACCCGGGACGTCCGGGCGACCGTCGCCCAGGTCCGCCGGCTGGAGAAGGCGGGGGCCGAGATCGTGCGCCTGGCCGTTCCGGACCGGGCCGCGGCGGCGGCGCTCCGGGCGATCCGGACCCGCGTCAGCGTTCCCCTCATCGCCGACATCCATTTCGACCACCGCCTGGCCCTGGCGGCCCTCGAGGCGGGGGTCGAGGGCCTTCGCCTCAACCCCGGGACGATCGGCTCCCCCGGCAAGGTCCGCGAGGTCGTCCGGGCGGCGGGGGAGAGGGGTGTCGCCATCCGCATCGGGGTGAACTCCGGGTCGCTCGAGAAGGACATCCTGGCCCGCGCGGGCGGAGCCACGGCCCCGGCCATGGTCGAGAGCGCCCTGGGCCACGTGCGCCTGCTCGAAGACCTCGATTTCCGGCTGATCAAGATCTCGCTCAAGGCTTCCGACATCCCCAGAACGCTCGAGGCCTACAGGCTCCTGGCCGAGCGCGTGGATTATCCGTTCCATGCCGGCATCACCGAAGCCGGCCGGCTCCTCGCCGGGAGCGTCAAGTCCGCGGCCGGGCTGGCGCTTCTTCTCGGCGAAGGCTTGGCCGACACCATCCGGGTCTCCCTGACGGCCCCTCCGGAGAGGGAGGTCTTCGTCGCCTGGCAGATCCTTCAGGATCTGGGACTGCGGACGCGGGGCGCGACCTTCATCTCCTGCCCCACCTGCGGCCGCTGTGAGGTCGACCTGATGAGGGTGGCCGCCAAGGTCGAGAAGGCCGTCCTTGAGCTCCGCTCTCCTCTGACGGTGGCGGTCATGGGCTGCACAGTCAACGGGCCCGGGGAGGCCAAGGAGGCCGATATCGGACTGGCCTGCGGCAAGGACGGCGGGGTGATCTTCAAGGGGGGAAAGGTCCTGCGGAAGGTCGCGGCGGCCCGGATGGCCGACGAGCTCATCGCCGAGGTCCTCCGATTTCGGTGACACACAACTAAATTCACTTAATTATTGAATCTTCGGGACAGGCTTGGGGGATGCCTGGCGCCCAGTGAACATACGACCTTGAATTAAGTGTATTTAGTTGTGTGTCACCGAATTAGGGACAAAAAAAAGCGGGGGAAGGAAGCGAGCGATCGCTTCCTTCCCCCGTCCTGTAAACGATCAAACGTTCAGGTGCACGGGAGATCGAACCATAAGCTCAGTCGCCCTTTTCCGTCTTCTTCTCCGTGATGATGCCGACGGACTCGATGCCGGCCGAGCGGATGATATCCCAGAGGAACTCCGCGAAGATGCCGTATTCGAGGTCCCCATCCGCCTTGACATAGAGCTTTTTGTCGGCCACGGTCAGGAAGGCCTCTTCGAGCGCGTTCTGCAAGGTTTCCATCGTCACCTTGTCCTGGTTGACATAAAGGAGGTAACCCTTGGGGTCCTTGTCGGTCTTCTTGATCGCCAGAACGACGTCCGGGTTCTCCGGCATGTTTACGGTGAACTGGGCGTTCGGCAGCTTGACGTCGACGCCCTTCTGGATGAGGGGCGTGACGATCATGAAGATGATGAGAAGGACGAGCAGGACGTCACAGAGAGGGACAACGTTCGGTTCGGATCGGACCGACTCTTTGCCGCCCATCGATACTGAAAAACCCATAGTATGCCTCTCTTCGATCCGGCCGCCTTCAGGAGGCCGGAACCTTGGTCCTTAACGGGCTTCGCCGGACTTGATGAAGAAGTCGACGATCTGAGATTGCGTGTTGTCCATCTCGGCGTCGAAGACTTCGATCCGGCTGTTCAGCGTGTTGAAGACCCACAGGGCCAGGACCGCGACGCCGATGCCGACGGCCGTCGTAATGAGGGCCTCGGCGATGCCGCCGGCGACCGCGCCGATGCCGCCCGAGCCGGTCAGCTGCATGCCGCGAAACGCGTTGATGATGCCGAAAATCGTGCCGAACAGCCCGATGAAGGGGGCCGACGTGGCGATGGTGGCCAGGATCGGCAGGCCGCGCCGGAGCTCCTGGCTGTACAGCGTCTTGGCGCGATCGCTGCCGCGGGAGGCCGACTCGATCTGTTCGTCGAAGCCGAGCTTGGCGTCCTTGCCTTCCATGAAGGACTGGATGCCGGCCGCGGTCACGCGGGCCAGGTGGCTGCCCTTGTAGTCCTTCTTGTTGGACAGGCTGAGGGCGTCCTTGAGGTTGCCGGCCTTCAGCAGTTCCGCGAGCTTGGGGGCCACTGTGCGCGATTGCGTCTTCGCCCGGGAGAAGACCAGCAGCCGCTCGATGAACATGTAGATGGTGATGATGGATAGCGCGATCAGGACGATCGCGACGGTCTTGGCCACGGCTCCCATGGCCGTCCACATTTCGAGAAGACCGAATTGCATGGGTTATACCTCCTGTAGAATATCAAAAGCCATTGACTGACTTTACCGATTACTTCAGCTGGAACCGGACGGTCACCGTGAACTGGACCGGTCGGGGCCGCCCGTTGATGATCATCGGCTCGTAGACCCACTGCCGCACGGCGTCGATGGCCGCCTGGTCGAGCAGCGGGATCGAC
>JBAVUQ010000089.1:0-4513 GCA_049696855.1 Candidatus Aminicenantales bacterium | reverse complement strand
GGAGTACGGCCTGACCTGGACGTCGCTCGACGCGCCGCTCGTCGAGATCGGCGCTCTCACCGACGAGATCCCGCGGCGGGGAGAACGGCGGATCTGGCTTCAGGAGCTCGCCCCGTCGACCCGGCTCTTCTCGTACGTCATGAACAACTATTGGCACACCAACTACAAAGCCGACCAGGAAGGCCCCGTGACCCTGCGATACGTCCTGGCCCCGCACCGCGGCTCGGACACGGCCGCGGCGAAAAGGCTCGGTCTGGAAGCCGCAAGTCCGCTCATCCCGGTCGTGGCCGGCCGGGACTCGCCCGTGCCCCGATTCCCGCTGGCCGTCCGATCGCCGGGCTTCGTCGCGACCCGGCTCAAACCCTCTCTGGACGGAAAGGCCTGGGTCCTGCGCCTCTTCAATGCCTCGTCCATGCCCGAGAAGCTCCTCCTCTCGGGCGAAGCTTTGGACCAGGAACGCGTTTTCCTTAGCGACCTCAGCGAAACCCAGGGCCCCCCTCTCTCTGTGCCTCTCGAGGCGCCCGCCTTCGGCATCCTGACCCTTTTAATTCGGTGACACACAACTAAATACACTTAATTCACCCTGAGATAACAATTAAGTGTATTTAGTTGTGTGTCACCGAAATTGATGCCGGAGGAGCCTCCTCGGCCGCAACCGTTTGGCCGGGCCGGGCAGTTTCCGATATAATGGACCTATTCTCGATACCGGAGGCGTCATGACCATCCATCGCACTCGTCCCCTTCGAGCCGCCGCCAGGCTGGCTTCGGTAATCGCCCTTCTGGCCGTTCTGGGCGGACTCCCCTCGCCCGTCTTGGCCCAATACATGAACCCGATGCAGGACCGGCCCGAGCCGCGGGCCAGGCTGGGAATGCCCTTCGAGCGCAGCGTCAGCCTCAACGACCTCTGGACGATCCAGTCCTCCGAAAAGGCCAAGGGGACGGGCGAGCAGATCTCGGTCGCGGGCTTCAAGATCGACGCCTGGTACCCGGCCATCGTGCCCTCGACGGTCCTCGGGACGCTCATCGAGAACAACGTCTATCGGGACATCTTCTTCGGCAAGAACCTGGAGAAGGTCCCCACGGCGCCCTTCGACGTCTCCTGGTGGTACCGCAGGGAGTTCACCGTGCCCATGGGCCCGGGCCTGACCCGGACCCGGCTCGAGTTCGACGGCATCAACTACCGGGCCAATATCTGGCTCAACGGCAAGAAGATCGGTGACGCGGCCGCGTTCTACGGCGCCTACCGGCGTTTTGCCATCGACGTGACCTCGGACATCAAGATGTCGGAAAAGAACGTCCTGGCCGTCGAGGTCTTCCCTCCCAAGCCCGGCGAACCGACGATCGGCTGGGTCGATTGGAACCCGGCGCCGCCCGACAAGGCCATGGGCCTCTTCCGCGAGGTCCGGGTCCGGGCGACGGGCGACATCTCGATCGAGAACCCCTTTGTCATCACCAAGCTGGACCTCACGGCCTTCAAAGAGGCCCGGCTCACGGTTTCGGCTGAGCTCGTGAACCACGCCGATGTCGACGTCACCGGGACCCTCGATGGCCGGATCGACGGCGCGCGCTTTTCCCGCGAGCTGACCTTCCGCCCCCACGAGACGAAGCCGATCGAGCTCACGCCCGAAACGACCCCCGAGCTGGTCATCAAGAATCCGCGGGTCTGGTGGACGCACGACCTCGGCAAGCCCGAGCTCTACCTGCTCTCGCTCGCCTTCACTCAAAAAAAAGGACAGGGAGCCGCCGGGGAGGCCCCCGTGCCGCCGCCGGCCAAGGAGGAGGTCCGGGAAAAGCCGAAGGACAAGGAGCTCCGCCGCATGCCGGGCATGCCCCGCGTCCTGCCGTCCGACTCCCGGATCGTCCGCTTCGGCATCCGGGAAGTCGCCGACTACCGCACCCCCGAGGGTTACCGGGGGTTCACGCTCAACGGCCGCAAGATCCTCATCCGCGGCGGCGGCTGGGCCGACGAGCTCCTTCTCGACGTCAAGCCCAAGAAGCTCCAGGCCGAGGTCCGCTATGCCCGTCACATGAACCTCAACGCCATCCGGCTGGAGGGCTTCTGGGGGACGAGCCAGGACCTCTACAACCTCTGCGACGAGAACGGCATCCTGATGATGGTCGGCTGGAGCTGCCAGTGGGAGTGGACCGATTACCTCGGCCGGCCGGCCGACGAGCCCTACGGCGGGATCGTAACGCCCGCGCTCATGGACCTCGTCGCCGCGTCCTGGAAGGATCAGATCCTCTGGCTCCGCAATCACCCGTCGATCTTCGTCTGGGCGGAGGGGAGCGACATGATCCCCCACCCGGATCTCGAGCGGCGCTACATCGCCATCCTGAAGGAGATCGACCCGACCCGGCCGACGCTCGTCTCGACCAAGGGCAAGACGAGCGAGATCACCGGGCCGTCCGGGGTCAAGATGCTCGGCCCCTACGATTACGTCCCGCCGGTCTACTGGTATGTCGACACGACAAACGGCGGCGCCTACGGCTTCAACACCGAGACCGGCCCCGGGCCGCAGGTCCCGCCGCTCGAAAGCCTGCGGAAGATGATCCCGGAGGATAAGCTCTGGCCCATCAACGACTTCTGGAACTTCCACTGCAGCCGCGGCATGTTCAAGGACCTCGGCCGCTATAACGAGGCCATGGACCGGCGGCTCGGCCCGGCCAAGGACCTCGAGGACTATCTGCGCAAGGCCCAGTTCCTGAACTACGAAGCCATGCGGGCCATGTTCGAGGCTTTCGTCGCCAACAAGTACAAGTCGACCGGCGTCATCCAGTGGATGTACAACTCCGCCTGGCCCAAGCTCTGGTGGAATCTCTACGATTATTATCTCCAGCCGAACGGCGCGTTCTACGGCGCCAAGAAGGCCGGCGAGCCCGTCCACATCCTCTACAATTACGGCAACCGGGAGATCGCGGCCGTCAACAGCTCGGCGACGGCGTCGCCCAAGCTCAAGGCCGTTATCCGGGTCCTCGACTTCGGCCTCAAGGAGATCGTCGCGAAATCGGTCGACTTCGGGCTCCTCGCCGACGAGGTCAAGACGATCGACGTCCTCCGTCTGCCGTCGGGGCTCAGCCCGACCTACTTCCTCGACCTGCGGATCTTCAAGGACAAGGACCAGCTCGTCGACGCCAACTTCTACTGCCTGTCGGCCAAGCCCGAGACGCTCGATGAGGCGAACTCGACCTGGTATGTGACCCCGATCAAGGATTTCGCCGACCTCACGGCCCTGAACGGCCTCAAGCCGGTGACCCTCAAGGTCAAGGACAAGACGTCGAAGGAAGGCCCGATGACCAGGGTCACGATCGAGCTCGAGAATCCCTCGGCCGACCTGGCCCTGATGGTCGAGATCCGGGTCGTCCGGGACACATCGGGCGAGGTGGTCCTGCCGATCTATCTCGACGACAACTACATCACGCTCCTGCCGAACGAGACGCGCAAGATCTCCGGGATCTTTACCACCGAGGACCTGGGCGGCGAGCTTCCGGTCGTCAAGATCAGGGGATGGAACGTCCTGGCCCCGGAGAAATGACGGCGACCCTCGGGCCCCGCCCGGCGGCTTCTCCCCGGGGCCGGACCTTCGCGGTCCTGGCCTTCGCCGGGGCCTTTCTCGCCGTTTCCTGGCGCGGCGGCCCATCGGCCGGCGCCGTCGACCCCTGCCGGGTCTTTCTCTGCGACCACGACGGCATCGTCCGGGGCGATACGTCCCTGCGCCGGATGTCTCTCATCTTCACCGGCGGATCTTTCGGCGACGGCGGCGAGCACATCCGCCGGGTCCTTCGCGAGGCCGGCGTCAAGGCCGGCTTCTTTTTCACCGGAGATTTCTACCGGACGCCGGAATTCGAGCCCGTCATCCGCGGACTCGTCGCGGACGGCCATTACCTGGGGCCGCACTCCGACCGGCACCTTCTCTATTGCCCCTGGGACGACCGCGAAAAGACGCTGGTGAGCCGGGCGGAGTTCCGGGCCGACATCGAAGCGAACTTCCGCGAGATGGCCCGCTTCGGCATCGCCCGCGAGAAAGGGCACCTGTTCATCCCGCCTTACGAGTGGTACAACCGCGACATCGCCGTCTGGTCGCGCGAGGTCGGCCTCGTCCTCTTCAATTTCACCCCGGGTACGTCCTCCAACGCCGATTACACGACGCCGTCGATGCCGGAATATCCGTCGTCGCAGACGATCTACGACCGGATCCTCGACTATGAGAAGAAAGACCCCGCCGGCCTCAACGGCTTCATCCTCCTCGTCCACATCGGGACGGACCCGGAGCGCACCGACAAGTTCTACAATCGGCTCAGCGGTCTGATCAAGGAATTGAAGGGGCGCGGCTACGCCTTCGTCCGCATCGACGAGCTGCTCACCCCGGCGGCGGCTACTTCTTGAGGGAGTCGACGAGCGCCTTCAGCTTGTCCTGATTCGGGTTGAGCTCGAGCGATTTCGTCCAGGCCTTGAGCGCCTCGGCGGTATTCCCGAGCTGGAACTGGCAGGCGCCCAGGTCGTTCAGGATGTCGA
>JBAVUQ010000088.1:0-3509 GCA_049696855.1 Candidatus Aminicenantales bacterium | reverse complement strand
TGGATGACGTAGCTGAGAACGGGCTTGAGCTCGCTGTTGAGCGCGTCGGAGAAGAGCCGGAATCCGCTCAGGCTGTTCTCGTCGACCTGGCGCATGGTGAAGAGCCGGGCCGGGGAATCCCTGAGGATGAAGGGATACGTTTTTTCATTATTCGCGGCACTCGGGGCATCCTGGGCGGCCAAGGAGGCGACCGAGGCGATCGCCAGGATCAGAGCCGGGATCCTCTTCATGCGACAATTCTATTTTTTCAGCAGGATCAGCGAATAGGTATCGGCGACGAGGATCGTCTTTCCCAGGACGCAGAGATTCTGGGCTTCCCCCGGCGTGTCGTAGGACGAGACGAGCCGCGGCGCATTCGGCTCCGAGACGTCGATCTTCTTGACGCCCGCCAGGCCGTCGGCGATATAGGCGAAACGCCCGTCCAGGACGACGGCGCTCGAAAAATCCTCGGAGGCGGCGGCGCCAAGGATCTTCGGCGCGTCCGGCCGGCCGATGTCGACGATGATCAGGCCCTCCGCTCCGGAGGCCACGTAGGCGAGATTCTCCCGGACGGCCACCCCGCTCGGTTCGCCGGCGAGCCTGACCAGCCCGATCTCGACCGGCGCCTTCGGATCCCGGATGTCGAGGATGTGGAGGCCGCTGTCGCTGTTGGCCAGATAGGCATGATCCCCGGATACGGCCAGCCCATAGGTGAACCCGGGCAGCTTGAACGAGCCGACGACCGTCGGGGCGGCCGGGTTCGTGACATCGAGGGTATAGAAGCCGAAGTTGTCGGCCGTTAGATACGCTGAGCTCCCCCGGACAACCAGCGTCCTGGGGATGCCCTCGGTGAATGTCAGGGGCTTGCCCGGCCTGGGCTTGGCCGGGTCCGTGACATCGAAGACCCTGATCGACCAGCGGTCGGTGACATAGACGTAGCTGCCGTTGGCGGCGATGTTCTGGACGCCCCGGAAGATGTTCGTCCCGCCGACGAGGATGGGCCGAGCCGGGTCGGCGGCGTCCACGGCCAGCACGCCGGAGAGCTCCCCGACCGCGAAGGCGTAGCGGTCCCGGCCGCAGACGGCGACGATGGAGCTCGGCGTGGGGAACTGGCCGATGACCGCCGGCTTTCGGGGATCGGCGAGGTCCATGAAGAAGATGCCCGAGAAATAGTCGACGACGATGGCCCGGTTGTCCCGCAGGATGACGCGCCAACCCTCGTTGTACATCGTGTATTTATTGGTCGAGACGACGGCCGGGGAGGCCGGGTTGGAGATGTCGAGGATCTGATAGCCGCCGTCATAGAGGCTCCCGACGCAAAGAAGCTTTTCGGTCGCCGAGACGCTATGGGCATATCCCTCCGCGACCAGCGAGGCGGCCAGCTTGGGCCCGGCCGGCGAGGCGACGTCCACGACCTTGATCCCGCCGGAGCCGTCGGCGATATAGGCATAGTCCCCGGAAAGCGCGACGCTCTCGGCCGTACCGTCCGTGTCGAGAGCCCCGGCCGGGGCGAGCCGGGCCGGATCGGCGACGTCGAGGATCCGCAGGCCGGCGCTGCCGTCGGCCAGGAAGAGGGAATTTCCCCTGAGCACGATCCCGGTCGCCTCGCCGGGGGAATCCCAGGAGCCGGCGATCTTCGGGGCCGCGGGATCCGCGATGTCGACGGCCAGCAATCCCCCGGCTCCGTCGGCCACGAAGGCCTTGGATCCGGAAGCCGCGACGTCCCGGGCTTCGCCGGGCGTGTCAAGGACGCTCTTCAAAACCGGCGCCTTGGGGTCGGTGACGTCGATCACGGCCAGGCCCTTGTCGGCCGCGGCCACCAACGCGAGGTTTCCGGACAAAGCTACGGCGAACCCTCCGCCGAGATGGATCTGGGAGAGCGTTTTCGGGTCCCGGGGATCGGACAGGTCCAGGATCGCGAGGCCGTCGAGGAAGGCGCAGTAGGCCAGCTCGCCCCGGATCTCGACATCGTGGGCTTTCGTCCAGAGGGACGAGCCGAGAAAGGCCAGCCCGTCGCTCTCCCGGCCGCCGCAGGCCAGGACGCCGAGCGAAAACAGGATCAGGGCCGATGCGGCCCGCAGGCCGGATCTCGATTTGGGCATGTTCGTCCTCCGCCCGGCGCTCAGATCAGGATGTCGTCGGGCCAGCCCAGCTTGACCAGCTCGATCTTTTCGGGATCGGCCGTGCCGATCCCGTATTTCGTGTCGGCGAGCTGGATGTGCTTGGGGACCGGGGGAATTTCCTGGGCCGGCCCCAATTCTTTCCGCCGTTTGGCCATGATCAGCCGGAGGCCGACCGAATCCACGGCCACCGGATCCTGCCCGACGATGAGGCCCTTATAGTTCCAGACGTAGCGGCGGCTGAAATTGTGCGGGCCGCGGCCGTGGAATTGCGGGGTCAAGGCGCAGAGGACGTTGAGCCGGGTTTTGCCCATGACCTGCGGCAGGAGGAAGAGCGACCCGAGCGCGGCGCAGCTGTCGGGGTGGTAGGCCGGCTGGGATTCGGCGAACATGATGTAATTTTTCAGGCAGCCCGACATGCCGGCCAGGTAGTGCGTCCGGACGGGGCGGGCGTTGATCAAGGCCGTGGCCCTCATGAAAAGGGGGTTCGTCCGCACGGTATGGTCATCCAGCCCGATGTTCTTCTCCTCGACCCCGGCATCCAGAATGCGGCGCTTGATGGCCTTCTCGACCGGGGCGGGTGTCGGCAGAAAGGACCAGACGTTGGTTTTGATCCCGACGATGTCCTCGGGTTTGACCAGCCGTTTGAAGGCTTCGACCGGATCGCTCAGGTCCAGGAGCTTCGCGACGGCCTCGTCCAGCATCTGCTGGATGACCGGCTCGTTGAAGGCGGAATCGGCGTCGAGCGCGTCCGGATGACGGATCAGGACGACGCGGGTTTTCTTGGCCGGAGCGGCCGTGCCTTGGCCGAACGCGGCGGACGCTCCCAAAACGGCGGCGGCGGTGCCGCGGATGAAATCGCGGCGGGACATGGAGGATGTCATGGTCACCTCAGTGGAGCGGACGAACGGCCGTTTCCGCGAGCCGCCCGGCGTATTCTTTTGACGATCCCTCGAAAACGACCGCCAGGACGTTATCCCGCGTCTTGATTATCGTCCATGTCTTGTTTTCGTTCATGGCGGCCCCATCGGCGTCCGCCCCCGGCAGGAACGACTTCAGGAACGACGACGCGGCGGCCTTGGCTTTATCGGCGCCGGGATAGCGGACGACGAGCAGCCGGCCGGCGTCGCCGCCCGGCGAATCATATTCGGCGAACAGGCATTCGGTTTTTTCGTCCAGGTTCAGGATGTTCTCGGAAGCGACGAAGTAACGGTTGCTGAGATGGACGTGATTATGAAAATACGAGGTCTTGTCCGTCTTCAGCCCGGCGGCGGGGAGGAGCCTGAGCATCTCCGGGAGAGCGCCGTCCGGGCCGAGCAAGGGGGCGACCGCCTTCCCCAGCTCGAGGACGGCTTTTTCCGCCTTGTCCTCGTTTCCCGAGACCGTGATCGAGACGAAATAGCGGCCCCG
>JBAVUQ010000087.1:0-15923 GCA_049696855.1 Candidatus Aminicenantales bacterium | reverse complement strand
TCTTCATCACCCGGTTCCGGGCCAAGGCCCGCCTCGGCGGACTTGTCCAGTCCCGGGTCAAATCGCTCGAAAAGATGGAGAAGAGGGAGAAGCTCGAGGCCATCAAGGACCTCGAGTTCGTCTTCGCCGAGAAGCCGGGCTTCCACAAGTACGCTCTCGACGTCCGCGACCTGTCGTTCGAGTACACGCCGGACCGTCCGCTCATCCGCCGGTTCTCGATCAGCATCGGGGCGAAAGACCGGGTCTTCGTCATCGGCCGGAACGGGCGCGGCAAGACGACCCTGCTCCGGCTCCTCGCCGGCGACCTGACGCCCCGATCGGGCGAGATCGACTCGCCGCAGTCGATCGCCGCCGGCTACTTCGAGCAGACCCACATCTCGACCCTGACGGAGTCCAACACCGTCCTCGACGAGATCGCGTCGGCCGACCCCGAGGGCGACCCGAAGCGGGCCCGGTTCATCGCCGGGGGGATGATGTTCGAAGGCGACGACGCGCTCAAGAAGATCCGCGTGCTCTCGGGCGGGGAGAAGAGCCGGGTCCTTCTCGGCAGGCTCATCGCGACGCCTCTCAACCTCCTGCTCCTCGACGAGCCGACGAACCACCTCGATATCGAGTCGAACGACGCCCTGCTCGAGGCCATCGACGCCTTCGAGGGCGCGGTGGTCATGGTCACCCACAACGAGATGTTCCTCCACGCCCTGGCCGACCGTCTGGTCGTCTTCGACAACGACGACATCGTCGTCTACGAGGGAGGCTACCAGCGGTTCCTGGACAAGGTCGGCTGGCGGGACGAGGTCATGCAGGGCTCCCTCGCGGCGGTGGCGCCGCCGTCGGTCGGGGGGTCGGGCGCGGAGCGGCCGAAATGGACGCCCAAGGAGCTGCGCCGGCTGCGTTCCGAGGTCATCGCCGCGCGCTCGCTCGCCCTGAGGCCGCTCGAGGCCCGGATCGCGGAGATCGAGAAGAGCGTCGAGACCCAGGACGCCTCCCTGCGCGAGCTCAACGCCCAGCTGGTCAAGGCCTCCCAGGACCGGAACGGGACCAGGGTCGTCGAGGTCTCGAAGGCCATGCACCAGGCGAAAAAGACGATCGACGGCCTTTTCGAGGAGCTCGAGAAGATAACGGGAGAGTACGAGGATAAGAAAACGGTGTATGACTCCCGAATGAAAAAGCTTGACGAAGAAGGCGAAGCTTAGCGTTCGAAGGCCCTTTTAGGCTATAATTCCCACCCGACGTCATATGCCCCAAACGACATGATGCGCCACCGGTTCACCCTCCTCATCCTGCTCGCCTTTGGCGTCGCCCTGTTTCCGAGCTGCCGTGGCCGCGGGTCGAAGACCGCCGTGACCCTGGCCGGTTCGACGAGCATCCAGCCTTTCGCCGACAAGTGGGCCGAAGTGTTCATGCAAAGACACCCGGGCTTTGCCGTGAACGTCCAGGGCGGGGGGTCGAGCGCCGGCATCCAGGCCTGTAAGAGCGGCGCCTGCGAGATCGGGATGGCCTCCCGCGAGCTCAAGGCCGACGAGACGGATCTCACCAAGATCGTCGTCGCCCGGGACGGTCTGGCCATCGTCGTCCACCCCTCGAACCCCGTCCGCGGCCTCAAGGTCGCCGAGGTGAAACAGATCTTCTCGGGCGACCTCGCCGGCTGGCAGGCCCTCGGCGGCCCGGACAAGCGCATCACCGTAGTCACCCGGGAGGAGGGATCGGGGACGCGGGGCGCCTTCCAGGAGCTGGTCATGGGCAAGACCCGCATCTTCAGCGGGGCCATCACGGAGGATTCGAACGGCACGGTCCGGGAGATCGTCGCCCACGATCCCGCGGCGATCGGCTTCATCTCGCTGGGCCTGGTCAACAGCCAGGTCCGGGCCCTCGCCCTCGACGGGGCCGCGGCCAACGACGCGAACATCCTCAACGGGAGCTACCAGCTCGTCCGGCCTTTCCTGTTCGTCATCCGCGGCCTGCCGACAGGCCTGGCCAAGGAGTTCATCGACTTCGTGCTCTCCGATGAAGGACAGACCCTGGTCAAGGAGGAGGGACTCCTCCCGATCAGGTGATCGGGAGGGGCCTGAGGCGCAATGGACGGAACGGCGAAAAAGCGAAGCGGGACGAGGCTCGAGCGGAACGACCGCCTCGTGCGCCTGGCCCTCCTCGTCGTGGCCTTCTCGGCGGTCTCCGTCCTCCTCGTCATCACCGTCTTCATCGTCGGCCAGGGCACGCCGATCATGTTCCGTTACGGGCTCAAGAGCTTCCTGACCGGGACGAGATGGTATCCCTCGGAGAACCTCTTCGGCCTGTGGCCGATGATCGTCGGCTCGCTCTACGTCACCGTGGGAGCCATGGTGCTCGGCGTCCCCTTCGGACTCTCCTGTGCCATCGTCCTGACCGAGTTCTCGTCCAAGCGGCTCCGGAGCATCATCAAGCCGGTAATCGAGCTCCTGGCCGGGATCCCCTCGGTCGTCTACGGCTTCATGGGCGTCGTCATCCTGGTCCCTTTCATCCGCGAGACGTTCGGCGGTCCCGGCCTCTCGGTCCTGGCCGCCGCGATCATCCTGGGGATCATGATCCTGCCGACGATCATCTCCATCTCGGTCGACGCCCTCCAGGCCGTGCCTCCGACCTACCGGGAAGGCTCCATCGCCCTGGGGGCCACGAAGTGGCAGACCGTCAAGATGGTCCTGCTCCCGGCGGCCCGATCGGGCATCATCGCCAGCATCATCCTGGGCATGGGCCGGGCCATCGGCGAGACCATGGCCGTCATCATGATCGCCGGCAACGCGGCCAAAGTCCCGGGCTCCCTCCTCGACCCGGTCCGGACGTTGACCTCGAACATCGCCCTGGAGATGGGCTACGCGGCCGGCGAACACCGCCAGGCCCTCTTCGCCACGGGGGTCATCCTCTTCGTCATCATCATGGTCCTGAACACGGTGGCCAACGTGACGGCTTCCCGGATGAAGGGCGCGAAGAAATGAGAATCAACCCCCGCGCCGAACAGGCCTTCGTCCGGGCCGTTCTCTGGACCCTGACCGTCATCACGGTTCTGATCCTTGTCTACATCATCGTGTTCGTCCTCAGGAAGGGCATCCCCGCCCTGAGCTGGGATTTCCTGACCAAGAACCCGGTCGACATGGGCAAGGGAGGCGGCATCTTCTCGACCATCGTCGCGACGATCGTACTGACCGCGGGGGCCATCCTCATCGCCGCTCCCCTCGGCGTCGGGACGGCCATCTACCTGACCGAGTACACCTGGGAGGGGCCGGTGACGCGGATCATCCGCTTCGGGGCCGAGTGCCTGGCCGGGATCCCTTCGATCATCTTCGGCCTGTTCGGCTTCATCCTCTTCGTCACCAAGCTCAGGTTCGGCTGGTCCATCCTCAGCGGCAGCCTGACCCTGGCCTTCATGATCCTCCCGACCATCATCCGGACAAGCGAGGAAGCCATCAAGAGCGTCCCGCCGGTCTATCGCACGGTCAGCTTCTCCCTGGGCGGCACGAAGTGGCAGACCGTCACCCGGGTCGTCGTGCCCTCGGCCCTGCCCGGCATCGTGACGGGCGTCATCCTCAGCGTGGGCCGCAGCATCGGGGAGACGGCCGCCGTCATCTTCACCGCCGGCAGCGCCCTGCGCCTGCCGACCTCGATCTTCTCGTCTTCACGGACGATGTCCGTGCACTTCTACATCCTGGCCCGCGAGGGCATCTCCATGCCCAACGCCTACGGCACGGCCGCCGTCCTCATCATCGCCATCCTGGCCATCAACCTCCTGACCTATTACCTGATGAACCGGTTCATCAAGAAGTACTCATGACGAACGACATCGCCATCGAGGTCCGCGGCTTCAGCCAGTTCTTCGGCCAGGTGCGGAAGCTCAAGGCCCTCGACCTCGACGTCAGGCGGAACGAGATCTTCGGGATCATCGGGCCCGCCCGGAGCGGCAAGTCGACCTTCCTCTGCGCCCTCAACCGCCTCAACGACCTTGTCCGGGGTTCCCGCCACGAAGGCACGATCCGGATCGAAGGGCTCGACATCTACGAGCCCGGCGTGGACGTCGTCGCGCTGCGCCGCCAGCTGGGCATGGTCTTCGCGACCCCCGTCCCTCTGCCGCGCTCGATCTTCGAGAACGTCGCCTTCGGGGCCCGGCGGGCCGGCATCCGCGGCCGGGCCCGGCTCGACAGCCTCGTCCGTGACAGCCTGGAAAAAGGCGGGCTCTGGGAGGAGGTCAAGGACAGGCTCGACACGAGCGGCCTGAAGCTCTCGGGCGGGCAGCAGCAGCGCCTCTGCCTGGCCCGCATCCTGGCCGTGGCCCCCGAGTTCATCCTGCTCGACGAGCCGACCTCGGGCCTCGATCCCATCTCCACGATGAAGATCGAGGAATCCCTGCGCCGGCTCAAGAAGGAGTACACGATCGTCCTCGTCACCAACAACACCAAGCAGGCGGCCCGGGTGGCCGACCGGACGGCCTTCTTCCTCAGCGGGGAGCTCGTCGAGGTCGGGCCGACGGCCAAGATCTTCACCGCTCCCGACGACACCCGGACCGACGACTATCTCCGGGGAAGGTTCGGGTAGGCGACCATGGCCGTCATCGAAGTCCGCGACCTCGACTTTTTCTACGGCAAGTTCCAGGCCCTGAAGGGAATCAGCCTGGACATCGTGAAGAACCGCATCACCGCCCTCATCGGCCCCTCGGGCTGCGGCAAAACGACCTTCCTCCGGTCGCTCAACCGGATGGCCGACCTCATCGACGGCGTCCGGGTGACGGGAAAAGTCCTCCTGGACGGGCAGGACATCTATGCCCCCGGCATCGACCTCCTGGACCTCCGCAAGAAGGTCGGCATGGTTTTTCAGAGGCCCAATCCCTTCCCGTTGAGCGTCTTCGACAACGTCGTCTACGGACTCCGGGTCCACGGCCTCCACGATCCCAGGGCCCTCGAAGCCAGACTCATCCGCAGCCTCGAGGCGGTGCACCTTTGGGACGAGCTCAAGGACCGCCTCGACGAGAACGCCCTCCGGCTTTCGGGAGAGCAGCAGCAGCGGCTGTGCATCGCCCGGCTCGTCGCGGTCGAACCGGAGATCCTGCTCATGGACGAGCCCTGCTCGGCCCTGGACCTCGCGGCGACGGCCCATATCGAGGACCTCATGGCCGAGCTCAAGAAGCGCTACACCATCGTCATCGTCACGCACAACATGCAGCAGGCCGCGCGCGTCTCGGACGTCACGGGATATTTCCTGCTCGGCGAGCTCGTCGAGATCGGAGAGACCCGAACGATCTTCACCAACCCGCGGGACCCGAGGACAGAGGACTATATCACCGGCCGATTCGGATAGGCTTTGGGGTATAATAGTCGCGCGTCTTTCGACGGGAGGGACGAACGATGAAAAAACTGTTCTTGGGGGTGCTTGCCGCCGTCACGCTCGCGGCCCTGCTCACGTCCTGTATCCTGATCCAGGATCCGGAAGGAGAGCCGGGCTGGCGGACGACGCCCGATTCCGACGAGGCCGGCGCGTCGGGTCCGGAATTCGTGCAGACGCTCCCCTTCACGCCGGGAGAGACCTTGTCGCTGGAGAATGATTACGGCGACGTCGAGATCACGGGCTGGGACCGGGACGAGGTCAAGGTCGTGGCCAAGGCCGCGACGGTCGAGCCGCAACCGCGGAGCCCGGCCCGCCAGTACCGCATCCGCAAGGTCACCCCCGAGGTCGAGATCCAGGAGACCGAGGAAGGTCTCCTCGTCAGGACGCCGACCTTCGAGGGCCCCGGCGAAGCCCCGGCCGTGGACTTCGAGGTCAGCGTCCCCAACTCGGTCGTCCTGACCGGGATCCGCATCAGCGAGGGCAACCTCACGATCGCCGACGTCTTCGGGCGGATCGAGGCCTCCGTCGACCAGGGGGACCTGGCCATCAGCAACTATTCCGGTCCCGTGCGCGCGACCGTCGGGACCGGCAGCGCGGACGTCGAGGTCCTCGATCTCCGCGACCGGGACGAGATCTCGATCACCTGCCGAAAGGGCGATATCTCCCTCCGCCTGGAATCGGGCGTCAACGCCATCGTCGAAGCGGACGCGCCCCACGGCGAGGTCAGCAGCGATTTCGACCTCGGTGTCAAGCTGCCGGCAACGACCGTCAAAGGATGGATCGGGCAGGGTGGTCCGGCCGTCTTTTTGAGGGCTTCCGACGGCCGGATCAGGATCATCAAGACCGCGGACGCCGTCGCTCCGGCGGCGGCGCAAGCCGGGAAGTGAGGGAGACCATGGACGAGCTTCATCGCGACGAAGAGCCGACCGAAGAGCCCACGGAAGAAAGAAGCAAGATCTGGGGACTGGCCGTCGCCATCCTGGCCATCCTGGCGGTCATCGCGGTCCTCTATTACTTCTTTTTCATGAAGAAACCGGAGCTTCCGGCGCCGGCCCCGGCGGCCGAATCCGCGCTTCCGGCCGAAGGCGAGAAGGCGCCGGCCGGGCCGGGGTTGGAGCCCCTGGCGTTCCCGGCGGTCCCGCTCGCGGCGAGCGATGACGCCGTCCGCCAATTCGCCGCGGCGATCGCGGCCGACCCGGAATTCTCCAAATGGCTTTTGACCAAGGATCTCATCAGGAAATTCGTCGTCTCCGTGGATAATGTCGCCAACGGCTCGAGCCCGAAGAGCCACATCGATTTCTTCAGTCCGGAGGGAGGCTTCCGCGTCTCCCGGACGAAGGACGGGACGCTCGTTGATCCGGCCACGTACGCCCGCTATGCGCCGGTGGTCGCCGTCGTCCAGTCGATCGACGCGACGGCCGCCGTCCGCCTCTATCGGGCCGTCGAGCCGCTCCTGCAAGAGGCGTACAACGAGCTGGGCTACCCGGGGGTCGATTTCGACGATACGCTCGTCCGGGCCATGTCGGAGCTTCTCGAGACACCGGTCGTCAACGGCCCGATCCGCCTGGAACAGAAGGTGCTGAGCTATGCGATGACCGACGAGACGCTCGAAGGATTGAGCCTGGCCCAGAAGCAGCTTCTCAGGATGGGCCCCAAGGGTGTCCAGGCCGTCGACGACAAAATCAGGCAGATTGCGGCCCTCCTCGGGATCCCGGCGTCGCGCCTGCCGCAGACGAAGGCCTATACCCCTGTGATCCGGTAGCGCGGGCGGTCATTTCCAGCGGAAGGGCTTTTTTTTCTCGAAATCCGGGACGAGATGTTCGTCCGGGCCGAAGGGGTCCGGCTGCAGGAACAGGCGGTCGAGGCCGAGCCCGACGGCCTTGCCGGCCGCGAGGCGGTATTCCTCCGGAGACACGCTTCTTTGGATTTCCTCCGGCGCCCGGAAACACGGCTGGTACTGGCTCATGAGGCTCAGTCCGATATAGGGCGAGAGGTTCTTCCCGATCCAGTCCAGGATGGCCAGGGTGTCCTCGACCGCTCCGGGCAGGATCAGGTGGCGGACGATGACGCCCTTGCGGGCCGTCCCGGTCCTGCCCAGGTTGAGGGCCGGCTGCTGCAACGTCATCTCCCGGACGGCTTCGGACGCCTTGGCGAAGTAATCGGGCGCGGCGGAATACTTTTTCGAAAGCACCTGGGAGTGATATTTCAGGTCGGGCAGGTAAACGTCGACGATGCCCTCCAGGGCCTGGACGACGTTCAGACTGTCATAGCCGTTGGAGTTCCAGACGAGGGGGATGTCGAGGCCTCGGGCCAGAGCGATGCGCAGGGCCCTCAGGATGGGCAGGACGACATGGCTGGGCGAGACGAAATTGATGTTGTGGGCGCCCTCGGCCTGGAGGCCCAGCATCAATGAGGCCAGGCCCTCGTCGGTGACGGGCTCGCCCTCGAGGAGCCAGCTCAGCTGGTAGTTCTGGCAGAAGACGCACTTGAGGTTGCATCCCGTGAAAAAGATCGCCCCGGAGCCGGACTTGCCGCTGATAATCGGCTCTTCGCCGAAATGGAGGAGGGCGTGGGACACCGACGCCTGATGGCCCGTCCGGCAGACGCCGTCCGCGCCTTTCGTCCTGTCCACCCGGCATTCGCGAGGGCAGAGCGTGCAGCACGTCTCGAGAGGGGACAGCCCATCGAGCGCCCTCTCGACACATTCGAACTTCCGTGCGTTCTTCATGTTCTTATTCTATGGGGTCGGACGGTCCGTTTTGGACCTCTTCAGCGATTGTTATGGTATGATGTGCCGATGGAGCTCGTCAAGAAGATCCTCGACATCGCCCTGCATCTCGACAGATACCTCAGCGCCATCATCCTGCAGTATGGCATCTGGACCTATGCCATCCTGTTCTTGGTCATCTTCGTCGAGACGGGATTCGTCGTCATGCCGTTCCTCCCCGGCGACTCGCTCCTCTTCGCCGCGGGGACCTTCGCCGCCCTCAAGGCCCTCAAGATCGGCTGGCTCCTCCTGATCCTCTCCGCGGCGGCGGTCCTCGGCGACACGATCAACTATTGGGTCGGGCGCCGCCTCGGTCCCAAGGTCTTCCACAAGGAGAGCGCCCGCTTCTTCAAAAAGGAATACCTCGACCGGACCCACGCCTTCTACGAGAAACACGGCGGCAAAACCATCATCATCGCCCGCTTCGTCCCGATCATCCGGTCCTTCGCCCCCTTTGTCGCCGGCATCGGCCGGATGTCCTATGTCCGGTTCCTCTCCTTCAATGTCATTGGCGGGGTCGGCTGGGTCGTCCTGCTCACCGGGGCGGGCTACTTCTTCGGCAACCTCCCTCTCGTCAAGAACAATTATTCGATCGCCGTCCTGGCCATAATCGGCATCTCGACCGTGCCGATCGTGGTGGAATACTTCAGGAATCGCAGGAAGAAGACCCGTCCGCTCCCGAACGGCCAGGCTTAAGCCGGACGCCGGCTCTTGGCCGGCGCGATGGTCCTGGCGATCCGCCGCAATCTTTCCGAGCGCAGGGCATGATGGGCGGTCATGTCGGTGTGGAGCGGCGTCAGGGAGATGTAACCCGCGTGAGCGGCCATGACGTCGGTGCCCGCGTCGCCGACGCGTCGCGGCGTCCCGGTCCCGATCCAATAATAGGAGGAATTCCGGGGATCGGTCTTCTCGATGATCTCCGGGTCGTAGAATTTCCAGCCCAGGCGCGTGATCTTGACGCCCTTGACCGGCGCCGGCGGGATGTTGACGTTCAGAGCCGTATCCGGAGGCAGGCCGTTCACGAGGATTTCCGACGCCATGATCCGCACGACCTCCGCGGCGTATTTCAGGTCGAAGCGCCCCTCGGCGTCCGGCAGCAGCGAGACCGCCATCGACGGGATGCCGTGAAAAGTCCCCTGGATGGCCCCGGCGACGGTCCCCGAGTAGTTGATGTCCTGCTGGCCGAGGTTCGGACCCGGGTTCATGCCCGAGACGATGAGGTCGGGCCGCCGCGGCAGGAACTTCTGGAGCGCGAAGTAGATGCAGTCGACGGGCGTCCCTTCGACCGCCCAGACGCGAGGCTTGATGTGCTGCACGCGCAGCGGCTGGCGCAGGGTGACGGCCAGGGAACAGGCGCTCTTCTCCCGGTCCGGGGCGACGATATAGGTGCGGCCGACCGCCGCCAGCTTCCGGAACAGGATCTGGATCGTCTCGCGGTAGAATCCGTCGTCGTTCGTGAGAAGGATGACGGGGCGCGGGTCGCGCGCTCCGGCCCGGCTGGACTTTTTCACGCCGGCTTCTTGATCATGACCAGGAGCATCTTGAACCGCGTCACGGCCTTCAGGGCGTGAGGCACGGCCGCCGGCATGATGATCATTTCGCCCGGCTTGACCCGGTTCGCCCGGCCGCCGATCGTGATGTCGGCCTCGCCGTCGAGGTCGATGACCAGGGCGTCGAAGGGGGCCGTGTGTTCGCTGAGCTGCTCGCCCTTATCGAAGGCGAAGGCCGTCACCGTCCCCGCCGGCTGGCTGACGATCTCGCGGCTGACGACGGCGCCGTCCTGATAGCCGACGAGCCCGGCCAGCGCGACGGCCCGGCCTTTGAGGTCTGGCGCGCTCGTGTCTTTTTTCATCTCGGACATGGCCGAACTCCTCTCGCTCGGGTCTCTGGCCAGGCGGGGTCCGCGGGGAGATGAGTGGTCGGGACGGGCGGATTCGAACCGCCGACCCCATGCACCCCAAGCATGTGCGCTACCAGGCTGCGCCACGTCCCGAACCAGGGCCCTTTATTATAGCAGAAACCGGAGATTTTCAGGCCTTTTTTTTGCGCCCGCCGTCGAGCTCGAGGACGATGTCCTGGAGCTCGTCGCGGACGGAGTTGAGCGTCTTCCGGAGCCTCTCCGGATGGACGGGATTGGGCCGGGACAGACCGAATTCGTCCTCGATCCGCCGCTTGATGCCGGCCATCGTCAGCGTCTTCGAGTCCATGAGATCCTTGACCCGGGCCACGATGGCCACGTCCTGCTGACGAAAGAACTTCTCGCCGCTCCCGGTCAGCCCGGCGCTGAGGAAGGGGAATTCCTCCTCCCAGGCGGCCAGGGTGGCCGCGTCCACTCCCGTCAGGCGGATCACCTCGTCGAGCTTGAAGACGAGCTTCGCCTTCGCCTTTTCGTCCTTGACGAGCTTCGGTGGGGCGGTTTCTTTTTTCACGGCGCTCGGAGGCCAAATTTAGCATTTCCCGGGGGTTTGGTCAAGGCGCGGGGCGGCTCCGCCGCGGGCCCGTTGTGATATAATCTCAAAACGATGACGCCTCCGGACGCGAAGAAGAAAGACAAGGACAAGGGCCCGCGCACACCGCTCGCCGAGCGGATGAGGCCCCGGACCTTCGACCGCGTCTACGGCCAGGACCACATCCTCGGCAAAGGCAAGCTCCTGTCCGAGCTCATCGAGTCGAACCAGCTCGTTTCCATCATCTTCTGGGGTCCGCCGGGCTCGGGCAAGACGACCCTGGGCATGATGCTGGCCCGCCACTTCGACCTGCCCTTCGAATTCTTCAGCGCCGTCCTCTCCGGGATCAAGGAGGTCAAGGAGTTCATGGCCCGGGCCGAACAGCAGAGACGGCTTTTCGGCAAGCCCATGATCCTGTTCATCGACGAGATCCACCGCTTCAACAAGGCCCAGCAGGCGGCCTTTCTGCCTTACGTGGAAAAGGGCGATATCATCCTCTTCGGGTCGACGACGGAGAATCCCTCCTTCGAAGTCATCGCCCCGCTCCTGTCGCGGACCCGCGTTCTCGTCCTGAAGGAGCTCGACCAGGAGGCCCTCGGCCGTATCATCCGGGACGCTCTCGAGGACAAGGAGCGCGGACTCGGCGCGGCCGGGCTGGCCATCGACCCCGGCGCCCGGGACATGCTCATCGACTACGCCAACGGCGACGCCCGGCGAGCCCTGAACACCCTCGAGATCGCCGCCGGCCTGGCGCGGGTAAAGATCATCTCCATCGAGAACGTGAAGGAAGCGCTTCAGCAGCGGACCCTCCTCTACGACAAATCCGGGGAAGAGCACTTCAACCTCATCTCGGCCCTCCACAAGAGCCTCCGCAACAGCGACGTCGACGCAGCGCTCTACTGGCTCGTCCGGATGCTGGCCGCGGGCGAGGACCCTCTCTATGTCGCCCGGCGCATGGTCCGCTTCGCCTCAGAGGACGTCGGCCTGGCCGACCCTCAGGCCCTGGCCCTGACCCTGCATGCCAAGGAAGCGTACGATTTCCTCGGCTCGCCGGAGGGGGAGCTGGCCCTGGCCGAGGCGGTCATCTACCTCGCCGCGGCGCCGAAGAGCAACCGCATCTACACCGCCTATGGCGCCGTCCAGAGCGAGATCGAGAAGAGCCCCCACGAGCCGGTCCCGCTCCAGATCCGGAACGCCGTGACGTCGCTCATGAAAGAGATCGGCTACGGCCGGAGCTACCAGTACGCCCACGACAGCGCGATGGAGACGACGGACATGGAGACCATGCCCGAGCGCCTCAAGGGCCGGACATATTACGAGCCGGGGGAGCTCGGCTTCGAGAAGGAGATGCGCAAGCGCATCGACTGGTGGGACGCCCTGAAAGCCCGGATCAAGGAGGACAAAGCCCGGGAGAGCGGCGAGGGCAGGAAAGAAAAGTCCTAGGTCTGCCCTTCAGAAGGGGGCGGCGCGTCCTTGTCCTCTCTTTCCTTGAACAGGTAGTAGACTTCCCAGCTGATGTCGTCGGCCAGGCAGCCGATGCACGACTTTGGGGTCGTCGCGATCTCGTCGTCGGCGATCTTATCCTTGAGGATCTTCTTGACGATGCGGCGAATCTTGTACAGCAGGATGTAGTTGACCATTCCGGACTCTCAGCCCGAAATCATACCAGTTTGGGCCCTTAGGTGCAAAGGAGGCCGTTCGGGAACAGCCGGCGGATTCCGCCTTTCTCCGCTCGGGGTATTCCCGCCGTCGGCCGCGACCCGGCCCGGCGAGCCGGGTCGCTTCGTATCCGGGCTGCGCTCTCCTCTCGCTTTGCTCGAGGAACCGTGCCCGCTCCGCCCTCCCACGGCCTCCTCTGGGAACACCCCTGCGCGCGGCGGAATCCGTCGACCATTCCCTCACATCCTTCATAAGAGAACAAGGGGGTCCCCCGCCTTTGACTTGATATATAATACCGCCGCCATGATTCGACCTCGGGAACTCGCGTGGGTCGTCGTTTTAGGCTTGATGCTGGTTTCATGTGCCGCTCACCCCAAAACGCGCTTGATCGATCCCTTTCCCCTCCGGTTTCCGCTCGTCGAGGCCGGGACGCTCGAGATCGACGGCCATATCGCCGGACAACCCAGGGCCCGCGACGGAATCGTCTATTACGCGACGAGGGAAGGGTATCTCACGGCCGTCGTCATCCGTTCGCGGAGCATTCTCTGGAGGAGGCCTGTCGACGGAGCGGACCCGGACAGCATCGCGCAGGCCGGTTCGCCCGTCGACGCGGCCGCCCCGGCCCTAAAGATCGAGGGACCGAGGCTCCAGGCGATCGACGGCACGGACCGGATCCTCTGGGAATTCGCCGCCGAGGGGACGATCAGCGTCGAGCCGGTTACCCGTGACGGCCGCGTTTATTTCGGCGATTCGGACCGGATGTTCTATTGCCTGGACGCGGCGACCGGCAAGGTGAGATGGCGGCGCCGGCTCCAGGGAGCCGCTCTCCATCCGGCCGTCATCAGGGGCGGGACCATCGCCGTGGCCGCTTCGAACAGCGTCGTCTATTTTCTCTCCCGGAAAGGGGGCTCGATCCTTTCCTGGGAGGCCATCCCGTCCCGGGTCGTCTATGATCTCGCTGCAGCCGGTTCCCTTGTGCTTATCTCCTCAGCGTCGCCCACTGTTGTGGCGCTCGACCTGGGGACGGGAAAGCGCTCCGGTCAATATGCGGCCCCGGGACCCCTCGTCGCGGGCGCCGCCTGGTCCCCGCCCTACATTGTCCTCTTCGTGGAGGACGAGGCGTCAGGACGTCAAAAGATCATCTTTCTCAGATCCCGCTGAAGTCCCGCCAGCCCAGGGCCCGGACAGGCTGCCGCCTCCTGAACTCTTTTACCCATTGTGGACAAGATGCCCGCCGCTGGGATATCCTGAAGGCCCGTTACGGAGGGCGCCATGAAGAAGATCGGGATTATCATCTGCAGCCGCTATCAATCCTGCGGCGGCGGCAAGTGCTTCAGGTCGCTCCGGGAACGCGCCGGCGCTTTCGCCCGCTATCCCAAGGACGAGCCCCTCGAGATCGTCGGGTTCTCGAACTGCGGCGGCTGTCCCGGCGGCAACATCGAATACGTCCCGGAGGAGATGAAAAAGAACGGGGCCGAGGTCATCCACCTGGCCACCGGGTTCGTCGTCGGCTATCCGCCGTGCCCTTCCATTCCCCAGTTCAAGCAGTTCATCGAATCGCGTTACGGGATCCCCGTGGTCGTCGGCACCCACCCCATTCCCCTGAAATATTTCGAAGCCCATCTCAAGCTGCCTTATTGGAGCGATATGAAGATGGCCGAGATCGCCGGCGACCTGATGCGAGAGGACCGGGCGGTCATGGAAGCCTATAATTGATCGCGGGCCGGGTCCGCCGGGAAGAAAAGGAGAACCGCCATGAATAGGGACGAAGCCCTCGACCTGCTGAGAGAGCACCTCAAGAACAAGAACCTCGTCAAGCACTGCCTGTCCGTCGAGGCCTGCATGAGGGCCCTGGCCGCGCGCCTCGGCCACGACCCCGAGCCCTGGGGCCTGGCCGGCATCCTGCACGACCTCGACTATGAAGTGACCGAGAAGAGCCCCGAGTTCCACACCACGGAGACCGTGAAGATCCTTCGGGAGAAGGGCATCGACGAACCGGTGATCCATGCCGTCCAGGCCCACGCCGGCAAAGTGCCTTGCGAATCGCCGATGGATTGGGCCATCTATTCCGTCGATCCGCTGACGGGCCTGATCATCGCCGCGACCCTGATGCACCCGTCGAAGAAGATCAAGTCCATCGATCTCGAGTTCGTCAAGAGGCGCTACAAGGAGAAGAGCTTCGCCAAGGGCGCCCGCCGCGAGGAGATCGAGCAGAGCCGCCACCTCGGCCTCGAGCTCGACGAATTCCTGTCGATCGCCCTCGCCGCCATGCAGGGGATCGATACAGACCTTGGACTCTAGGCCTATTTCAGGACGTCCACATTCACGCCGAGCTCGAGGTAGCGGCCCCGCCAGGGAAAGCCGGGCTCGGTGTAGAAGTAATGGTTGAAGATGTTGCCGAGCCGGACGAAGATCTCGTAGCGGCCGTTCAGGGTGTAGCCGGCGATGGCGTCCAGATTGAAGAATCCCGGGATCTCGAGCAGTGAGGCCGGGTTCGCCCGGGTGTTCCACCACCAGGACTCCGAGCCCATGAGCCCGTAGAAGGCCAGCCGGACGCCCTTGACCGGAAAGAACGAGGCGTCGAAGTTGAGGTTGTGCTTGGGCTGAGCGTCGAGCGGCCGGTCGTCCGTGTCGTTCCGGTGGTCGAGGTAGGTGTAATTGGCGGTCGCGGCGGCCCAGCGCGTTCCCTTCTGGACCTGGACCTCGAAGCCGTTGATGTGTGCTCTGCCGACATTGCGATACTGACGTGTCCCGTCGGGCAGGGTGAAGGTATCGATGAAGTTCCTGAAACGGTTGAAGAAGACCGACCCGGTCACATAGACGGGGCCATTCCAGGTTGCCGCGAACTCGAAGCCCGTGCCCGACTCCGCCAGGAGGTTCGGATTCCCCGAGCTCAGCGAGTAGAGCGAGCGCATCGAGGGGAAGCGGGACTTGCGGGCGAACGAGACGTGAAAGTCGAGGTCCTCGTTCGGGGTGTACTTGAGGCCGATCAGGGGATTGAGCGAGGTGTTGTTCTCGCCCCCGGCATACTTCTTGATAGAGTCGAGGCTCAGGCCGCCGATGACCTTCCATTGATCGGTCAGGCTGAAGTGGTCTTCGACCCCTGCCGATACGGTCCCCTGATCGAACTGGTCCCAGGGGAGACCGGCGTCGTCCTGGATGCGGGCGATGTCCTTCTGGTAGAGCAGGCTGGTCTTGACCGTGTTCCTGTCGCCGGCGGGCAGCTCGGCCAGCGCGAACCCGCCGTACGAGGAGTTGTCATACGTGCTCGAGGTATCGAGATCGGTCATGGCCGGGTCGTTGAACCAGTCGAGCGTGTTCGTGTAGTTGACGTAAAAGGCGCGGAAGCGCAAAAAAGCGTCCCCGCCGAGAGAGGTGAAGCCGCCCGCGTTGACGGTCGAGCGGTCCCATTTGGGAAAACGCCAGAAGCGGGCTCTCTGGACGGCCAGCGCCGGCGGCATGCCGTACTCGGAGTGGTACAGCCCCGCGTTGACCATGATCTCGGTCGAGCTCGACGGCGTGTAATAGAGCTTGCCGTTGAGGTTGAGGCGCTCGAAGTCGCTGTTGGATCGCGGGGTCTCGCCGGTCACCGGATCGGGATAGTCGAATCCGTCGGAGCCCTGATAGAGCGCATCGGCCGCGAGGGAGAACTTCTTCAGACTGTACGACGCGTCCGCGCCGAGGCTCTTCGTGTCCCTGTCGCC
>JBAVUQ010000086.1:0-5398 GCA_049696855.1 Candidatus Aminicenantales bacterium | reverse complement strand
GACAAGCTCCTTCTTCAGGACCTGGACGGAGCCCGAGATGGCCGCCAGGGGATTGCGGATCTCGTGGGCCAGGCTGGCGGAAACACGGCCCCCCTCGGCCAGGCGCTCCCGGACGATGAGCTCCTTTTCGGCGGCCCGGAGGGCCTGGCGGGTCCGGCGCAGGCTCCCGGTCAGGGTGCTCATCAGGGCGGCGATGACAAAGAAGACGCCCCAGGCGATGAAGATGTCCACGAGCATCGAGCCGAGCGACGTTCGAACCGATTGTTCCGGCCGGAAGGCGCCGATGAATCCGAAGTGGACGCCGTCGACGAGGGCCCCGAACAAGATGGCCGAGAGGGCGGCCGCCAGGAAGCCGGCCCGCCCGGAGATGACCAGGCTCGCGGCGATGATCGGGAAGAGGTAGAGGAAGTACATCGAGGACGAGATGCCGCCCGAGATGTAGACGAAGGCCGTGATGAGGAGGAGGTCGAAGACGACCTGGAGATAGGCCTGGACGACGAGTCCCCGGCCCCAAAGGTACAAGCCGAAAAAGAGGGCCGAGAAGCCGTAGGCGGCGAGGATGAGATAAATGAAGGGCAGGTTCGGCTCGGAGTCGGGCGAGGACAGCTGGATGATGAAGGCCGAAGCGAGCAGCGAGGTGAGCACGACCACCCGGTAGAGGACATACAGGAAGACGTACCGGCGGTCCACCGGACACCTCCGATCCGTTCCGCGCGCCTTCATGGGGCCTCCGATATGCTCCTTCCCTGACCTCGACCGATCTCCCTAGAAGGCCCTCATGAGGCTGAAGATCGGCAGATACATGGAGATGACGAGGCTGCCGACCATGCCGCCGACGAAGATCAGCAGGATGGGTTCCATGATCGAGAGCAGGGCGGAGACGGAGGTGTCGACCTCCTCGTCGTAGAAATCGGCCAGCTTGCTCAGCATCTCATCGAGGGTGCCCGTGGCCTCGCCGACGTTGATCATCTGGAGCATCATCGTCGGGAACTTGCCGGACATCTTGAAGGATTCGCTCATCGTCTTGCCCTCGGAGACGAGCTTGCGGGCGTCGGTGATCTCCTTCTCGATGATGACGTTCCCGGCCGTCGTCGAGGTGATCTTCAGGGCCTCGAGCATGGGCACGCCGCCGGAGATGAGGGTCGCCAGCGTCCGCGTGACCCGGGTCATGGCCACCTTGTAGAGGAGGTTGCCGAAGAGCGGCATTTTCAGGACGAGGCGGTCGGTCGTCCACCGGCCGGGCAGCGTGCTGCGATAATAGCGGAAGCCGAGGAACAGGCCGATTATGCCGGCGAAGATGAAGAGGATGTACTTCTGGGTGAAGTCGCTCAGCGATACGATCGTGGCGGTCAGCCAGGGCAGCTCGGCGCCGAGGTCGCGGAAGATCGTGGCGAAAACGGGGATGACCTTCCAGAGAAGAAAGATGGCCACGACGATGGCGAACATGACGATGGCCACCGGGTAGATCATGGCCTGCTTGACCTTGGCGCGCAGGCGGACGTTCTTCTCGATGAACTCCGAAAGGCGCCGGAGCATGATGTCGAGCGAGCCCGACTGCTCGCCCGAGGCGATGAGGTTGCAGTAGAGGTCATCGAAGGCCTTGGGGTGCTTCCTCTTGGCCTGGTTCAGGGTCGAGCCGGCCTCGACGTCGTCCTTGACCGTCTTGATGACTTTTTTGAAATAGGTATTCTTCTGCTGTTCCTCGAGGATGCCCAGGCTCTGGATGAGGGGGAGCTCCGCGTCGATGAGGACCGAGAGCTGGCGGCTATAGACGGCCAGGTCTTTGAGCTTGACCTTCTCCCTTTTGAGGAAGGGCAGCTTGAATCCGCCCCCGGCCGCGGCGATGTTGAGGACCGTGATCTGGTCCTTCTGGAGCATGCGGCCCAGCTCGTCCTTGGACGCGGCGACGCGCTCGCCGCCGACCGTGTCGCCGTACCGGTTCTTGCCTTTCCAAGCGTAAGTCGGCATCGTTCACCTCTCTCGAAGGGGACGGCCCCTATTTTCTGGATGATCCCGATTGGCCGTGGGAGTCGATCTTGAGGCCCTCGCGGCGCTGGATGATGTCGGTCAATTCTTCGGGGGAAGAGCTCATGCTCATGATCAGGTCCAGGCTGACCAGCTTGCGGTAATACAGGCTGGCCAGGGACTGGTTGAACGTCTGCATCCCGTACTTCTCCTGGCCCATCTGCATGGAGGAGTAGATCTGGTGGATCTTGTTCTCCCGGATGAGGTTGCGGATGGCCGAGTTGGGGATCATGATCTCCATGGCCAGGACGCGGCCCTTGCCGTCGATCCGCGGCAGAAGGGCCTGGGTGATGACGGCCTCGAGGGTCATCGACAGCATGATCCGGATCTGGGTCTGGTACTGGCTGGGGAAGATGTCGATGATGCGGCTGATGGACTCGACGGCCGAGTTCGTGTGCAGGGTCGAAAAGGTCAGATGCCCCGTCTCGGCGACGCGGAGGCAGGCCTCGACGGTTTCGAGGTCGCGCATCTCGCCGACCAGGACGACGTCCGGGTCCTCGCGCAGGACCGAGCGCAGGGCATTGCCGTAGGATTGGGTGTCGGCGTAGAGCTCGCGCTGGTTGATGATGGCTTTGCGCGGGTTCAGGTAGTACTCGATGGGGTCCTCGATGGTGACGATGTGGACCGGGCGCTCCGAGTTGATGTGCTCGATCATGCAGGCCAGGGTCGTCGACTTGCCGCAGCCGGTCGGCCCGGTGACGAGAACGAGGCCGCGCGGCAGGTAGCAGAGCTGCTGGATGCGCTGGGGGATGCCCAGCTGGGCGAAGCTCCACATCGAGGGCAGGAAGCGCCGGAAGGCCCCGGCCACGGCGCCCTTCTGCATGAAGACGTTGGCCCGGAAGCGGCCGAGCTCCTTGACGCCGAAGGAGAAGTCGAGCTCGAGCTTCTCCTCGAATTGCCGCTTCTGCTTGTCGGTCATGATGCTGTAGATGATCTCTTTCGTCTCCGCCGGCGTCAGCGGCGGATGTTCGAGGTCCTTGAGGATGCCGTGGACGCGGACGCGCGGCGGGATGTAGGTCGTGATGTGAAGGTCGCTCGCGTCGGCTTCGACGCAAGCTTTCAGCAGCTCGAATATCGGCTTGGCCATGGGAACCTCCGTTCCGATTCGCGTCCGGTCATTCTTCGTCCCGGACGGTCTCGCGCAGGACTTCTTCGACCGAAGTGACGCCGGCCTTGATCTTGACGAGGCCGCTGCGCCGCAGCGTCAGCATGCCCTTCTCGATGGCTTTCTTCTTGATCTCCCGGGATTGGGCCCGGGTCAGGATCATGGTCCGGATGTCGTCGTCGACCTTCATGACTTCGAACAGGGCCGTGCGGCCCTTGTAACCGGTCTTGTTGCAGGCGTCGCAGCCGCCGGCCTTCATGATCTGGAGCCCTTTGAGCTCGCTCTTGTGGAAGCCCATCTCGAGCAGGGTCGCCTCGGGCAGGATATGCGGCTGCGAGCACTTCTTGCACAGCCGCCGGACGAGCCGCTGGGCCGCGACCAGGATGAGCGAGTCGGCGATGAGGAAGGGCTCGACGTTCATGTTGACCATGCGGGTGATCGAGCTCGCGGCGTCGTTCGTATGGATGGTGGAAAAGACGAGATGACCGGTCAGGGCGGCCTTGATGGCGATGTCGACGGTCTCCTGGTCGCGCATCTCGCCGACGAGCATGATGTCGGGGTCCTGGCGGAGGAAGCTCCGCAGGCAGGCGGCGAAGGTCAGGCCGATCTCTTCCTTGATCTGGACCTGGTTGATGTTCGGGACGTTGAACTCGACCGGGTCCTCGGCGGTCATGATGTTCATGTCCGGCGAGTTGATCGTCGAGATGGCCGAATAGAGCGTGTTCGTCTTGCCGCTCCCGGTCGGCCCGGTGACGAGCACGATGCCCCAGGGTTTGTGGATGGCGTCATCGAAGACGGCCAGGGATTGCTCCTCGAAGCCGAGCTGGGTCAGGTCGAGCTTGAGCATCTCCTTGTCGAGGATACGGGCGACGATCTTCTCCCCCCAGAGCGTCGGCAGGGAGGAGACGCGCATGTCGACCTCCTTCTTCTTGCCGTTGTCGAGGCGCAGGCGCATCTTGATGCGGCCGTCCTGGGGCAGGCGCTTCTCGGCGATGTCCATGTTCGACAGGATCTTGACGCGAGAGATGACCGGGTTGCGGTACTTCAGGGGCAGATTGACGATCTCGTAAAGGTCGCCGTCCATGCGATAGCGGACGCGGAAGCTCATCTCGTAGGGTTCGAAGTGGACGTCGCTCGCGCCGCGCTTGATGGCGTCGATGAAGGTCTGGTTGACGAGCTTGATGATCGGCGCCTCATCGCCGTCGGTGTCCGTGTCCGTCAGGACCTGGGAGTCCGTGTCGTCCTCGATGATGTTGACCCGGCCGTCGTCGGCCAGGGCGATGTCCTCGATGATCTTCTTGACCCGGATGGCGTCGGCCGTGCCGTAGTACTTGTTGATGGCGTTGATGACGCCCGACTCGGAGGCGATGACGGGCTGGATCGAGAGGCCCGTCCGGAAGCGGACGTCCTCGATGATCTCGAGGTCGGTCGGATCGACCATGGCCAGGGTCAGGAAGTTCCTGATCCTGTGGATGGGCATGATCATATATTTCTTGGCCACATCGACCGGAATGAGGGTGATGACCTCGGCGTAGACGTCGAACTGATCGAGGTCGATGTAGGGATAGCCGAGCTGGCGGCTGAGGGCCTGGGCGATGTCCTCCTCGGTCAGGTAGCCGAGCTGGACGAGAGAAGTCCCGACGGGCAGGCTGTTCTTCTTCTGGAATTCGAGGGCGGACTTCAGCTGATCGACGGAGAGGATCTTTTCCCTCAGGAGCAGCTCGCCCAGGTTGGATGCCATTTTTTATTCCGTAATCTTATATTTTTGGACAATTCCTGTCAATTGATCGGCGTGCGCCCACCGTATATTCTAATGACGGCCGGAGGGCCGTATCTTTTCTCATCCAAAGAACTTTCACAGTTCCCAAGGCTTTGCTCCGACGGGGCCTATTCACCGTCAACGACAAATAGCGTCAATCACCCGGGGTGAGCATTGCCTGGGTGAAATTAGCAAAAATTGTCTCATCGTGGGGGGTGAGAAGAGGGTTTCGGAAGGAGGCCCCCCCTGGGCATTGTCGCGTGAACGGGGACGAGTTCCCGGCCTAGAGCCCGAGCATTTTGTCGCGCCGCCTCCTTTTGCGTTCAGCCGGCAGCCAAGTCGCCGCCTGTGTTATACTCCCCCTGATCGATTTTTTCCGAAGACCGCGCGGAATCGTTCGCGCCCCGGCGAAGGAAGGCCGGAACTTGTGGAGGGCCGCGATGAACAAGCGGACGATCGTCAGGACGGCCGCCGTCCTGATGGCCTTGACGCCTCTGCCTTCTTCCGCC
>JBAVUQ010000085.1:0-4210 GCA_049696855.1 Candidatus Aminicenantales bacterium | reverse complement strand
TTCCGCTCGATCTCGGCCATGCCGCTCATGCTCGCCCACGCCATGAAGCTGCAAAAATACGGCGCCTAGAGGGTCGGGGCACGCCCTGAAGGCCGCCGAATATGGGGTTGAGGGGTATCGTCGGAGCGAGCATAAAGCGGTGATTTAGCCGACATCGGGACGGAGACGTTCACCGGCTCCGGACCGGGGCGGCGTGAAGAATCACCGCAGCGAGCGGAGATGATCCCCGAAACCCCACGGCGGCCGGTCGCGGGGGATGACGGTGGACAAGACCTCCTGGGTTCTATAAAATTGATACGAATTGAAATCTGCGCGTAGAAGCTTCGGATCCGTTCTCCTGGCCGCCCTCGCTCTCTCCCTCGCCGCCGCGCCCCAGGACGACCCGCGCGTGGAGATCGTCAACCTCCGCCGCTATGCGCATCCCAATTTCACGCGCGTCGTCCTCGACATCGGAAAGCTCCGCGAGTACACGCCCGGCGAGATCCGCGACCCCGGCCGGATCTGGGTCGATGTCCTCCAGGCCAAGCTCAACCCCATCCTGCAGGGCCAATCCTATCCGGTCAAGGCCGACTACGTCAGTCAGATCCGCATCTTCCAGAAGACGGCCTCGACGGTCCGTCTCGCCGTCGACGTCGATTTTTCACGCATCCAGTCCTATCGTGTCTATCACCTCTTCGATCCGTACCGGCTGGTCGTCGATATCTACCCCCGCGGCGCCGCGGAGGCGCCGGCCCAGCCGCCGGCGGCGGCGAAGACCGCCCCTCCCGGCGATAAGGCCCAGCCGCCGGTCAAGCGCGAGGTCGACCCGAAGGACCCGAACCTCAACGGGACGTCCATGGCCCGCCAGCTCGGTCTCGGCGTCAGGACCGTCGTCATCGATCCCGGGCACGGCGGGCCCAGGCCCGGAACGATCGGCAAGAGCGGCCTCCAGGAAAAAGAGGTCAACCTGGCCGTCGCCCTGGCCCTGCAAAAGATGCTCAGGGACAAGGCCGGCATCGACGCCATCCTGACCCGCGAGTCCGATGTCGACGTCGGGCTCGACGACCGGACGGTCATCGCCAACCAGAAGCGGGCCGACTTGTTCGTCTCGATACACTCCAACGCCCACCGGGATCGCAAGCGCGGCGGCGTGGAGACGTTCTTCCTCAACATCAGTCCCGACCCCTCGGTCGTCGAGCTCGCGGCGATGGAGAACGCCACCTCGACCAAGAACATCGGCGAGATGAAGACGATCCTCCAGAAGATCGTCCAGAACAGCAAGATCCAGGAGTCGTACGATCTGGCCGTGGACATCCAGAGGAACCTGGTCAAGGCCCTGTCCAAAGACCTGCCCGCGATCCGGGACCTGGGCGTCAAGGGCGGGCCGTTCTGGGTCCTCATCGGGGGCGAGATGCCCTCCGTGCTCGTCGAGATCTCCCATCTCAGCAACGCCAAGGAAGAGGCCAAGCTCAAGACCTCGAAATACCGCGAGCTGGCCGCCCAGGGCATCTATGATGGTATCATGGAATATATACGCTCGCTCGGTAAAGGATAGAGCTTCATGAAGAGACGCGATTTCATCATTGATGCGGCCGCCGCCGGCCTGGCTCTCCGCTTCGGCCCGCGGGTCTTCGCCGGCCAGGCGGCCTCGCTGACGTCCCCGCCCGCGCTGGCCGTGGTCGAGGGCGAATCCCCCGCGGCCATCACCAAGGCGGCGATCGCCGCGCTCGGCGGCATGGGCAAGTTCGTCGGCAAAGGCGACCGGGTCGTCATCAAGCCGAACATCGGCTGGGACCGGACGCCGGAGATGGCCGCCTGCACCAACCCCGAGGTCGTCAAGACCCTGGTCGAGCTCGTTCTCGAGGCCGGAGCCAAGAAGGCCGTCGTCATCGACAACACGACCAACCAGGCCAAGCGTTGCTACGTCCGTTCGGGCATCCAGGACGCCGTGAAACAGGCCGGCGGGGATATGCTCTTCGTCGACGACTACCGGGTCAAGAAGATGGCCCTCCGGGGCGAGTGGCTCAAGGAATGGGAGATCGTTCAGGATATCGTCGAGTCCGACCTGATCATCAACGTGCCCATCGCCAAGCACCACTCGCTCTGCCGCCTGACGCTCGGCGGAAAGAACTGGCTCGGCGCGACCGCCGGAGCCCGGAACCAGTTCCACCAGAGCCTCGACAAGACGATCGTCGACCTGTCCGCGTTCTTCAGGCCGCGGCTGACGGTCCTCGACGCCTACCGCATCCTCGTCCGCAACGGCCCGCAGGGCGGCCGCGCTTCGGACACCGAGCTCCGCAAGACCGTCATCGCCGGGACGGACCCGGTCGCCGTGGACGTCTTCGGGGCCTCCCTCTTCGGGATCGGGCCGAACGAGCTGCCGTATCTCGGCATGGCCCGCGAGCGCGGACTGGGCCAAACCGATCTCGCGAAGGTGCGCCTTGAAAAAAGAAAGATCTAGGAAGTACCGCGCTCTCGAGCTTGTCCGGATCGGGAGCCAGGCGGCCTTCTTCGGTCTCTTTCTCTATCTCTTCATCGGCGCCCACTACACGGGCCGGGACTACATCGGCTCGACCGTCCAGCGGTTCTTCCACTTCGACCCGCTCCTGGCCCTGGTCACCATCGTGGCGGCGCGGCTCGTTTACGCCTATTTCATCTACGCCCTGGTCACGGTCGTCGCGACGGTCCTCTTCGGCCGCATCTTTTGCGGCTGGGTCTGCCCGCTCGGCACGGTTCATCAGGCCTCGTCCTTCGTCTTCAAGCGGACGAAATTCCTCAAGCCGCCGCGCGAAGACAAGACCAGCCTTTCCCCGAAATACTACATCCTCGTCGCCGTCCTCGTCGGCGCCCTGTTCGGGCTCGACCTCGCCGGCTACCTCGATCCGCTGTCCTTCCTGACCCGCTCCTTCGCCCTGGCCGTGCTCCCGTCGCTGGCCCACGTCATGTCGAACCTGGGCGGCGCCCTCTATGGCCTGGGGGTCACCGGCCTGGCCCGGACGATCTCCCAGACCCTCGAGAACTGGACCATCCACACGACTTTCCTCCAGGGGTTCTCGATCGGCCTTTTCTTCCTCGGCGCCATCGCGCTCAACGCCCGCAAGGAGCGCTTCTGGTGCCGCTATCTCTGCCCGACCGGCGCCCTGCTCGGCCTGCTCAGCCGCTGGAACCTGCTCAAGCTCAGGATCGACGACGAGAAGTGCATCAAGTGCGGACTCTGCACCCAGCACTGCGAAACCCAGGCCCACCCTTACCCCAACGACAGGTGGAAGAGCGGCGAGTGCGTCTATTGCCAGAATTGCGCTTCGATCTGCCCGACGGCGGCCATCGGGTTCCGGCTCTCCGCCCGGCCCGAAAAGCTGACCAACGTCTCGAACGTCGACCTGTCGCGGCGAAAGCTCCTGCTCACGACCATCGCCGGCCTCGTCGCCATCCCCTTCTTCCGCCTGACGCCGTCGCACCAGAGAGCCTCGCTGAAGCTCATCCGGCCGCCCGGGGCGCTCCCGGAGCCCAAGTTCCTGGCCAAGTGCGTCAAGTGCGGCCAATGCATGCGGGCCTGCCCGACCGGGGGGCTCCAGCCCGTCCTGACCGAGGCCGGCCCCGAAGGGATCTACACGCCGATGCTCGTTCCCAAGGTCGGCTACTGCGAGTATTATTGCTCGCTCTGCACCCAAGTCTGCCCGACGGGGGCGATCAAGAAGCTGACCATCGAGGCGAAGAACAAGCTCAAGATCGGTACGGCTTGGGTCAACAAGAGCCGCTGCATCCCCTACGTCCTGGGCAAGCCCTGCATCGTCTGCGAAGAGCACTGCCCGGTCTCGCCCAAGGCCATCAAGCTCCTCGAGGTCGAGACAAAACTCTCCGACGGCACGGTCGCCGTCCAGAAAGCCCCGGTCATCGACCTCGAGCTCTGCACCGGCTGCGGCATCTGCGAGAACAAGTGCCCGGTCATGGACGACCCGGCCATTTTTGTCACGAGCGTCGGGGAAACGCGGTCGGAGGAAAACCAGCTGCTCCTGGACATTTCCGCTGGGAGCGACGGCTAAGTCGCGACGGGCAGAAGTGCTGCGGAGCTGCTCGGAGCTGCACTTCTGCGAAATATCTGCATCGAGAGATAGGCCCTATTCCGCCAGGGTCTTCTTCAACTCTTCGGTCAGCTTCGGCACGACCTCGAAGAGATCGCCGACGACGCCGTAATCCGCGACCTTGAAGATCGGCGCCTCCGGGTCCTTGT
>JBAVUQ010000084.1:0-2625 GCA_049696855.1 Candidatus Aminicenantales bacterium | reverse complement strand
CTCCTGACCGTGCCCATCAAGCGGACCTCGATCATCACCGCCAAGATGCTCGCGGCGGGGCTCGTCGGCCTGATCTCGGCCGGCGTCTACATGTTCGCCTTCAAGGGCTTTGTCGGCGGCATGACCGGCGAGGCCGCCCGGGCCGGAGCCGCAGTGGGCGGGGGCGGGGCGCTGATGCGCCAGCTCGGCCTGTACTTCAACACGACCGGATACATCATTCTCGGGCTGGCCATGTTCCTGGCCATCCTGGTCGCCCTGGCCCTGGCCATGATCCTCGGTGTGCTGGCCGAGGACTTCCGCAGCGCCCAGAACATGATCATGCCGCTCGTGTTCCTGGTCATGATCCCTTACTTCATCTCCCTCTTCGCCGACTTGAACACGCTTTCCCTGCCGATCAAGATCCTGATCCTGGCCATCCCCTTCTCGCATCCGTTCCTGGTTTCCCAGAACCTCTACCTCGGCAACTACGGCATGATCGCGGCCGGGCTGGGCTACATGCTCGTGGTCTTCGTCGTCTTGACCATCTTCGCCGCCCGGATCTTCTCGACGGACAAGATCCTGACCATGAAGCTGCGCTTCGGCAAGAAGAAAGCGGTCGCCGCCTGATTCTCCGGCCGGCACGGATATCGTGCGGGGACTGAACGAGGCTCCCGCGATGAGACGGCTCCCTTCGAACCTCGCCTTTTTCATCGGGACCCGGACCACGTCCAATACCGCCTACCGCATGGTCTATCCGTTTCTGCCCGTCTTCGCCCGGGCTTTCGGGGTCGACCTCGAGACGATGTCGCTGGCCCTTTCCGCCCGGTCCGCCTCGGGCGCCCTCGGGCCGCTACTGGCGCCGTTCACGGACCGCCACGGCCGCCGGTTCGGCCTGTCCCTCGGCCTGGGGCTGTTCGCGGCCGGGGCATTTCTGGCCTTTGGGGGACCGACATTCCTGCTCTTCACGATCGCCCTGGTCCTGATGACCATGGGCAAGTACGTCATCGACCCCTCCATCCTGGCCCACCTGAGCGACATCGTCCCCTACGAGAGACGCGGTCGCGCCCTGGCCTTGACCGAGCTCAGCTGGTCCCTGGCTTTCATCCTCGGCGTCCCGGCCGCCGGGTTTCTCATCGCCCGCTTCGGCTGGAGGTCGCCCTTCCTCGCCCTGGCGGTGCTCGGCCTAGCCGGCTTGATCGTGGTCCGTGCGATCCCGCCCGGAAGGGCCGCGGCGGCCGCCGGGGATGCGGACGGAGATACGGCTCCGGCCGGAGGCGCGGGCCATAGGGCCAGCTATAAGGCTGTCTTCCGCTCACCGGCGGCCATGGCCGGGATCGCCACGATCCTGGCCGTGAGCATGTCCAACGAGCTCGTCAACTTCGTCTTCGGCGTCTGGCTCGAGGATTCGTTCGGGCTCAAGCTCGCCGCCCTGGGGGCGACGGCCGCGGCCATCGGCATCGCCGAGTTCGGCGGCGAAAGCCTCGTCGTGGCCACGGTCGACCGCCTCGGCAAGACGAGGGCCCTGATGATCGGGCTGGCGGCCAACGCCGTCGCCGCCCTTGTCCTCCCCTTGGCCGGCAGGACGATGGGGACGGCGCTCGTCGGGCTGGCCTTGTTCTACCTCACCTTCGAATACACGGTCGTCAGCATGCTCCCGGTCATGAGCGAAATCCTCCCTCAGGCGCGGGCCACTCTTCTCGCGTTCTATGCCGCCTCGTTCTCGGTCGGCCGGGCCTTCGGGTCGCTCGTCTCGCCGGTGCTTTATGGGCTCGGCTTCGCCGCGGTCGCCCTGGCCGCGGCCGGACTCAACGCCGTCGCCTTCCTTTTCCTGCTCCGGCTCCGCCGCCTGACGGACGGGAGACGCTGAGCCGTATCGCGAACGGCGGCCCCCAGACTCCGCGGATGTGAGTCCGGACAGCGTTGACGGACCGTGAGCGGTTCGGATAAAATCGATGTGAAACGGAGGGGCCAAATGCATATCATCTGGACGCTTCTTCTGGGATTGGTCGTCGGCATCATCGCCAAGTTCATCTATCCCGGCAGGGAGAACATGGGCTGGATCATGACCATCATCCTGGGCATCGCCGGGGCGTTCGTCGCCACGTACCTCGGAAAGCTCGTCGGCATCTATCAGCCCGACCAGGCCGCCGGCTTCATCGGCGCCATCGTCGGCGCACTCATCCTGCTCTTCATCTATCATCTCATCAAGAGAAGAGCCTAGGGACGGGTCTGCCCTGGGGGACCCGCGCTTCAGTCCCGGGAATTCCTGCGGTTATGCCGGCGGATGAACAGCCAGACGGCCATCAGGAGCAGGAGCCCCAGTAGGACCGGCGCGATGATCGCCACGACCGTCGTGACGCCCGATACGGCGTCCTCGGCCAGACTGACGACCGGATTTCCCGCCCCCAGAGTGCTTGCTGTCACCGCCGGCCGGGCCACGGCCTTGGCCGTGTGGACGCCTCCGGCGATGAGCAGCCCGCAGACCATGGCCAGGACCGGGCTGACGTTGCTGATAACACTGCCGCTGGCCGCGAACAGGATCGCTCCGGCGGCCGGCCGGAAGACCGTCTGAATGACGTCGTTGACCGTGTCGACCGCCGGGATCTTGTCGACCGTGAACTCGACGAGGAGCAGGACGCCGATGAC
>JBAVUQ010000083.1:0-3225 GCA_049696855.1 Candidatus Aminicenantales bacterium | reverse complement strand
CGGAAACTATCGCGGCGGGGCTGCGTATTTCCCCTTATCGACATCCGCACGCTCACGCCGGGCGCCGGGCCTTGATTTTTCGGCCCCGGCCCCGTATTGTTAGGAACGGACCCCGGGTCCGAAGGAGGAAAGCATGGGTGCTCTGATTCTCTTGCTCGTCATCATCGCGGCCGTCGCGCTGATCGCGATCGGCATGTACAACAGCCTGATCACGCTTCGCAACCGCTGCGACAACGGCTGGTCCCAGATCGACGTCCAGCTCCGCCGCCGCTACGACCTCATCCCGAACCTGGTGGAAACCGTCAAGGGCTACGCCAAGCACGAGAGCGGCGTTTTCGAGAGGGTGACCCAGGCCCGGGCCGCCGCCGTGGGCGCCCAGACCGTCAAAGAACAGGGCCAGGCCGACAACGTCCTGACCGGCGCCCTGAAGTCGCTGTTCGCCGTCGCCGAGAACTATCCCGAGCTCAAGGCCAACCAAAACTTCCTCATGCTTCAGGAGGAGCTGGCCGGCACCGAGAGCAAGGTCGCCTATGCCCGGCAGTTCTACAACGACACGGTCATGAAGTACAACATGCGCCAGCAGGTCTTCCCCTCGAGCATCATCGCCAACATGTTCGGCTTCAAGCCGCGGGAATACTTCCAGATCGAGGAAGAGGTCGCCAAGGGCCCGGTCAAAGTCCAGTTCTAAATCGGGGACGCAATATCATTTCCCCAATTTCGCGGCCCGCGGCTCTTGCGCTGACCGGGAACGGCCGATCCTAAAATGTACGAACAGATCTCGCGCAACAAGTGGAAATCCGTCGCCCTCATCGTCTTCTTCATGGCCTTCATCTTCGTCCTGACCTGGTTCTTCGAGTATGTGACGGGCTGGGGCAAGGGCGGCCTCGTCCTGGCCGTCATCGTGGCCATGGGCATGGCCGCGGCCGGCTACTATGCGAGCGACAAGATCGTTCTGACCATCAGCCGGGCCCGGCCGGCGACCAAGGACGAATTCCCCTACCTCTATAACGTCGTCGAAGGCCTGGCCATCGCCGCCGGCATCCCGACGCCCAAGTGCTACGTCATCGACGACACCGCCCCCAACGCCTTCGCCGCGGGCCGCAAGCCCGAGACGGCCGTGATCTGCGTCACGACCGGCATCCTGGAGAAGCTCAACCGGGTCGAGCTCGAGGGGGTCATCGCCCACGAGATGTCCCACATCAAGAACTACGATGTCCGGCTCTCGACGCTCGTCGTCGTCATGGCCGGCATCGTGGCCCTGCTCAGCGACTGGATGCTGAGGTCCTTCCTGTGGGGCGGGGGCCGTCGACGCGGCCGCGGCCGGGGAGGCGAAGGCGCCGCCGGAGGCGTTCTCATCCTCGTCGGCCTCGCCCTGGCCGTCCTCTCGCCGCTCATCGCCACGATCATCCAGTTGGCCGTCTCGCGCAAGCGCGAGTTCCTGGCCGACGCGAACGGGGCCATGCTGACCCGCTACCCGGCCGGCCTGGCCTCGGCCCTGCGCAAGATCTCGGCCGACACCGAGCCCCTCGAGGCGGCCAACAAGGCCACGGCCCATCTCTACATCGTCAATCCCCTCAAGAACATCAAGGGCGGCGCCGGCGTCAACCGGCTCTTCAGCACCCACCCGCCCATCGAGGAGCGCATCGCCGCCCTCGAGAAGATGTAGCGTCAAATAATTTTCGTTCGCCCCCTTGCTTATTAAAGGGAAAGGCGTTATCCTTTAATAAGAATCTTCTTAATTAAAGAAACTTTAAATAAAGGTGAGTTTGAGAGAAAGTTCATGAACCGCGGGCTGACAGGGGAATATATCATCAAGAAATACGGGGACGAGGAAGTCCGTGCTTTTGTACCCTTTCCGCTTCCTCCGAAACCCTCCCTTTCGATCGATCCCGCTCTTCGGGAGGAGCTTGACCAGGCCCTGATATCCCTCGGGCGTCTGGACAGCGTGGCGGCATTGCTCCCGGATATCGATCTTTTCCTCTATACCTATGTCCGGAAAGAAGCCGTGCTATCGTCCCAGATCGAAGGGACGAGATCCTCATTATCAGACCTTCTTCTCTTCGAGCTGGAAGAGATACCAGGCGTGCCCCTCGATGACGTCATCGAGGTCTCCAGCTATGTCGAGGCGATGAATCATGGCCTCAAGAGGCTCGGCGAAGACTTCCCGCTTTCGAACAGGCTGGTCCGGGAAATGCATAGGATCCTGCTTTCGAAAGGTCGCGGCCGTGACAAGGACCCCGGTGAGTTTCGTCGCTCCCAGAACTGGATCCAGGGAACACGCCCTGGAAACGCGTTTTATGTGCCCGCTCCGGCCGAGCGAGTCGCAGACGCGATGGGAGAGTGGGAAAAGTTCCTTCATGACATTCCCGAGAAGACGCCGGCCCTGATCAAAGCCGCGCTGACGCACGCCCAGTTCGAAACAATCCACCCCTTTCTCGACGGCAACGGGAGGATCGGCCGACTCCTGATCACCCTCCTGCTCTGCCACGAAGGGATCCTTCGTCAGCCGCTTCTCTATCTCAGCCTCTATTTCAAACAGCACCGGGACGAATATTTCGACCTGCTCACCAAAGTCCGCCAGTCCGGGGATTGGGAAGCCTGGCTGAAGTTCTTCGCCATGGGAGTCAGAGAGATGGCCGAGGGAGCCGTGGCCACAGCGCATCGGTTGAACGATATCTTAAATGATGACCGACGAGTCATCCGCGATCTAGGTCGAAGGGCCGGATCCGCTTTGCGTATCCATCAGGTCCTTCAGAGTCGACCGATCGCCACTGCCCCCTTTCTCGCCAAGGTCACGAGGATGTCGCCTCCGACCGTGTCCGCGGCCCTCAAGTCCCTGCAGAAGGAGAGGATCATCAAAGAAGTCACCGGCAGGAAGCGGAAACGGATATACGCTTATAAAAAATACCTGGATCTCATGAACAAAGGAACCGAGTCTTAGCATGGCCACGAAACCACAGAAACCGCTGAAGATCGCCCTTGTCATCACCGTTGTCGTGCTCGTCGTCGAGGTCGTCGGGGGCTTTCTCAGCCGCAGCCTGGCCCTTCTCGCCGACGCGGGGCACATGCTGACCGACGTCGCGGCGCTCGGCCTCGGACTCTTCGCCTTCTGGCTGTCCGCGCGCCCCGCGTCGTCCGGGCGCACCTTCGGCTGGCGGCGCTTCGAGATCTTCGCCGCCTTTCTGAACGGGGTCGCGCTCTGGCTCATCGCCGCCGTGATCGGCT
>JBAVUQ010000082.1:0-2063 GCA_049696855.1 Candidatus Aminicenantales bacterium | reverse complement strand
AGGTCTCGGGCGGGTCGCCGGCCGCCGGCCAACGGCCGCAAGGCCAGGGCGGGCAGGCGGGGTTCAACCGCCAGGGCGGCCCTCAAGGGAGCGGCCAGGCCCGTCCGCAGATGCCGCGGGTGTGGGTCGAGGACAAGGACGGCAAGCTGAGAATGGCCATGCTTCGGACCGGCGTCTCGGACACCTCGTACACGGAGATCGTCCGCAGCGAGCTCAAGGAGGGCGACGTCGTCCTCATAGGGACCGCGACGTCGACGACGGCCGCCGCCAACCAGCAGCGTCCGGGCGGCGTGATGTTCATGGGCGGGCCTCCCGGCGGACGGCGCTAAAATACGGGACGGCCTCCCGAATCACATAACAAGGACAACCAAGATGCCCGGCAACATCATCGAGCTGAGAGATCTTGTCAAGACGTACCACGTCGGGGAAACCGAGGTCCGGGCCCTGCGCGGGGTTTCCTACGCGATCGAGGAAGGCGAATTCCTGGCCATCATGGGGCCCTCGGGTTCGGGCAAGTCGAGCCTGATGAACATCCTCGGCTGCCTCGATCGCCCGACCTCCGGCGAGTACATACTCGACGGGGAAGAGGTCTCCACCTTCGACAAGAACAAGCTGGCCCGGATCCGGAACCAGAAGATCGGCTTCGTCTTCCAGAGCTTCAACCTCCTGCCGCGAACGACGGCCCTGGAGAATACCGAGCTGCCGCTTCTCTACTCGTCGAGCGACGGCCGGGACACGACGGAACGGGCCATCGCGGCCCTGGCCGCCGTCGGCCTCCAGGACCGGGCCCACCACAAGACGAACCAGCTTTCCGGCGGCGAGCAGCAGCGGGTGGCCATCGCCCGGGCGCTCCTCAACAACCCGACCCTGATCCTGGCCGACGAGCCGACGGGGAACCTTGACAGCAAGACGAGCTCGGAGGTCATGAACATCTTCAAGACCCTCAACGAGGAAAAGGGCATCACCATGGTCATGGTGACCCATGAGCCCGACATCGCCGCCTGGGCCGGCACGCGGATCTACCTCAAGGACGGCCTGATCGTCAAGGAGGAGCGGTCCTGACCCCGGAGGACAGGCCCGCACGGGAGAATCCATCATGATCAAACGAACTCTCAGACACGCGGTCAGGACTTTCCGGATCGCCTTTCGGGCCCTGGCCCGGAATAAGATGCGGTCGTTCCTCACGGGCCTGGGGATCATCATCGGCGTCGGCGCCGTGATCTCCATGGTCAGCATCGGCGAGGGGGCCAAGCGCGGCATCGAGAGCCGCTTCGCCTCCATGGGCACGAACCTGCTCTTCGTCCGGCCCGGCAGCGCGAACCAGCGCGGCGTTCACGGCGGCTGGGGCAGCCGGACGACCCTGAAAGAAGACGACGCCACGGCCATCGCGCAGCTCTGTCCGGCGGTCATGTACGTCTCGCCGTCGGTCAGCGCCCGGGCCCAGACGGTCTACGGCAACAAGAATTGGAACACATCCATCCAGGGCACCGGGGGCAACTATCCCGAGGTCCGCAACTGGGATGTCGATGCCGGATCGTATTTCGACGATGCCATGGTCAAAACCGCGGCCAAGGTCGCCGTGCTTGGCGCCGACGTCAAGGACAACCTGTTCGAGGGCGAGGACCCGATCGGCAAGGTCATCCGCATCAAGAAGATCCCGTTCAAGGTCCTGGGCGTCCTGAAGAGGCGCGGCGAATCGGGCGGCTTCGGCAGCCGTGACGACATGATCTGCATCCCCTACACGACGGCCATGCGCCGCCTCCAGGGCATCGACTACATCCAGTCCATCGACGTCCGCGCCGTCTCCGCCGGGCAGATGGCCGAAGCCCAGGCCCAGATCGAGGACCTCCTCCGGGTCCGGCACCGCATCGCCCCCGGCGCCGAGGACGACTTCAACGTCGGCAACATGTCCGAGATCGCCGAGTCGGCCGCGGAGTCGACCAAGATGATGACCGTTCTTCTCGGCAGCATCGCCGGGATCTCGCTGCTCGTCGGCGGCATCGGCATCATGAACATCATGCTCGTCTCGGTGACGGAGCGGATCCGCGAGATCGGCCTGCGCA
>JBAVUQ010000081.1:0-37703 GCA_049696855.1 Candidatus Aminicenantales bacterium | reverse complement strand
TTGGGCTCGTCGCCCTCGAACTTCCAGGCGTTCGGGCCCGAGATCTCGCCGTAACCGAAGGCGTGGCCCTTGGTCCCGACGATCTTCTCTTCGACCCGGTCGGCGCAGCCCTTGATCTGCCGGCACTGGCTGGCGACCCGGGCGCCGTTCGGGTACTCGAACTCGACGGCGAAGTGATCGAAAATGTTGCCGTACTCCGGCGCCGTCCGGACCTGGCGCCCGCCCATGGCCATGACCTTGACCGGCGTCGCGTCGAAGGCCCAGTTCATGACGTCGATGTTGTGGACGTGCTGCTCGACGATATGGTCGCCGGAGGTCCAGGAGAAATAGAGCCAGTTGCGGCACTGCCATTCCATGTCGCTCATCTCGGGCGTCTTCTTGATGACCCAGAGCTCGCCCTGGTTCCAGTAGCACTGACCGCCGACGATCTCTCCGATGGCCCCGTCGCGGATGCGCCGCATCGTCTCGAGGTAGCTTTTCTGATGACGGCGCTGGGTGCCGGAGACGATGGCCAGCCCCTTGGACGCGGCCAGCGCCGAGCTGGCGATGACCGAGCGCACGCCGACCGGGTCGACGGCCACGGGCTTCTCCATGAAGACGTTCTTGCCTGCCTCGACGGCCGCCCTGAGGTGGATGGGCCGGAACCCGGGCGGGGCGGCCGTGACGATATAATTGATATCCCTGATGGCCAAGAGCTTCTTGTAGCCATCGAGGCCGGTGAAACAGGTCTCCGGCTTGACCTTGACCGCGGCCGGGACCTTTTCGCGCAGCGTCTTGAGCGACCGGTCGATGCGGTCCTGGAAGGGGTCGAAAAGGGCGACGATCTCGACTCCCGGCGAGGAATTCACGGCGTCAATGGCGGCTCCGGTGCCGCGCCCTCCGGCGCCGATGACGCCGATGCGGATCGTGTCGGACCCCGCCGCGAAGAGCCCTCCGGTCCCCGACATGGCCCCGGCCAGCGAAGCCATCGATACGACCGAGGCCGTCTTGATGAAGTCCCTGCGCGTCAGTCCGTTGTCTCTCTTGTCGTTCATCTCTTTTCTCCTTTTTATGAAGAAGGGGTCAAACCTACCTTTTACCCTAAGACGTGCAAAAAGTACGTTTGACCCCCTCTCCCATTAAAAATCGTCGGCGGCGCGGTAGGCCTCGAGGAGGGCTTTCTCGCCTTCGAGCCCTCGCATGCTCAGGCCGTGCTCGAGGCAAAGGACGCCGGTGTAGCCCTTGCCGTGGATGTGCTTGAAGATATTGCGGTAGTTCATCTCGCCCGTGCCCGGCTCCTTCCGGCCCGGCGAGTCCCCGACGTGGAAGGAGGCCAGCTCGTCCCAGCAGGCGTCGATGTTGGGGATGATGTTGCCCTCGGTGATCTGCTGGTGATACATGTCGTCGAGGATCTTGACCGAGGGGCTTCCGACGGCCCGGCAGATCTCGTAGGCCTGGGCCATCTTGGTCAGGAAGAGCCCGGGGTGGTCCTTGGGATTGAGGGGTTCGAGGACGATCACGAGGCCCGACGGCTCGCACAATGCGGCCATCCTCTTGAGGTTCTCGATGACATTGGCCGTCTGATAGTCCCAGTCCAGGCTTTGGTTATAGCGGCCGGGGACGGCGAGCGTCCACTTGCAGCCGGTCCGTTTGCCCGTCTCGACCGCGGTCTTGAAGCGCCCGGCGAGCATGTCGAGGATGGCCGCGTCCTTGCCGACAAAGGATTCGACCTTGAAGTCGGCGTAGACGACGAAGGGGCCTACCGCCAGGCCGAGGCGGTTCGATTCCTTGGCCAGGGACTCCTGCTCGGCCGGCGTCCGGCCCATGAGGCCGTTGTCGAACCAGGCCGTGAAGCCTTGATCCGCCATGAACTTGAGCTGGTCGACGGCGCTCTTTCCGGCGCTCGCCTCGAACATGCCGATGCCGGGCGCGTACTTGAGCTTGAACCCGGCGCCTTGGCCCGAAGCCGCCTTGGCCAGACCCGCCGCTCCGGCGGCCGGGGCGAACGTCAGCGCGGCCCCCCCGAGCGCGGCGTTCTTCAGGAACTGCCGGCGCGAATTTGTGCTTCTATTCATGACGGCCCTCCTTCGATCGCAAAAGGGATTCTATTAAATATTCCGGCGGCATACAACCGATTACCGGACGCGGCGACGGATAAAGTCTACAAAAACAGTAGGGAATAGGACAGCCGCTGTCCCCGTTTTTGGACAGTGCGGCTCAGGCCAGCCCCTGAAGCCGGTCCGCGCCATCTCCGCCCACCTTGGCATGATGCTTGCATTAGTACCGGATCGGCAAGCAAATAGCTGGCCGGATGGAAACGGCGGCCCCTTTCCCTTCAGAAGGGCCGTCACAGAAAGGAGATTCTGATGAAGATTTTGAAGATTGCACTGATTGCGCTGTTCCTCGTGGCAGCAGCCTACCCGCAGACGAAGGACCTCGGCATGGGCTCCTTCTCCAACGAAGCAGGCCCAATCCTCGTGGCCGTGGACGCCCAGCTGGTCAACGAGTCCATCAACAGACCGTATGCCATGTTCGTTCTCTTCCTGGGAGCCAAGGGAAAGGAAATGCCCGTCACGGTCGCCTCCAAGGACGTGGTCATGGTCTTCAACGGCCAGGAGTACCATATGCCGTCGCTGGAGGACCTCAGGGAGCACTACCAGGGCGAGATCCGGGACCTCGATTTCTACCGGCGCATGGGCAAGGAGGGGATCATCTCCTCCTGGGTCAGATTATACAGCTTCCCCAATGAGGGCAGCTTCTTTCCCCCGCTCACGGCTCGATCCGGTGTCGTCGCCACCGAGGCGCACTTGGTCGCCCTCGACGGCTTCATGTCGCCCGTCTATTTCAAGAACCCCGGCTTCGCCAAGGGAGACAAGCTGACGATCAAGGTCACGGACACGAAGAACCCCTCTATCGCGGGCGAGTGCGAGGTCGTTCTCAAGTAAGGCCCGGAGGCTTCTTCAGGGCGTCGGCGAGCCCGGCCGCCGATGAGACCGGGCTAAGGCAGGCGCCTCCCGAGCAGACGTAGGCGGCGGCGATCCCGCCGCCCGCGTCCATGTCCCTGGTGAAAGGAGCGAGGCGCGCGATCGCCTGGGCCTCGCCGGCCTTGTCGGTCGGCTTGAACAGGCCGGCCGTGTCCCAGGCACAGGTCGCTCTCAGGGCGCCGAGCATCTCCCCTGTTTCCGCGGCATCCGATCTTCCGACGATCACGACCTCCCGCGACGGGCCGATCGCGTAATCCAGCCCGCACAGGAATTCCGTGTACATGCGGGGGTGTCCCAGGATCTCAGGCGTGAAGGCCGCCGCCAGGCGAGAGGCGCGCTCTTCGAGCTCCCGCCGTCCGGTCAGACGGGCCAGTCGGAGGAGGTCCATGAACATGACCGAGTTGCCGGACGGCACGGCCCCGTCGTAGACGTCTTTGCGCCGGCCCCCAGCCTCTCTCTCGGCGCTGAAGAAGAAGCCGTCTTCATCCTTGTCCCAAAAGAGATCGATGGCGATGTCCGCGAGCTCGAGGGCTTTCTCGAGATGACGAGGCTCGTATCCCGCCTCGTACAGGGCCGTCAAACCCTTGACGAGAAAGGCGTAATCACAGAGGAAGGCGGGAATGCGCGCCTCTCCGTCCGTGAAAACATGGAGGAGCCGGCCGTCGGCGCCGCGCATCATGCCCAGCACGAAATCGGCAGCCCCGGCGGCGGCCCGCAGGTACCGGTTCTCGCCCGTGACCCGGTAGACGGCCGCCAGGGCCGCGATCATCAGGCCGTTCCAGTCGGCGAGGATCTTCGTGTCCTTGAACGGGCGCGGCCGCTCGTCGCGGGCGGACAAGAGCTTTCGACGGATCGATTCGATCCGCGCTTCCTCAGCCTGGAGGGCGCCCCCCGCCTGGCGGGCCGGCCCGTCCGGAAGCCGGCCTTCGTGGAGGACATGGGAGCCGTTGTCCGTGGCGCCGGACCTGCCCGCGGCTCCGGCCTCGCCGACCCCGAAGGCCAGGGCCGCGATCCGGGCGTCTTCAGGTCCCAAGGCCCCGTCGAGCTCCTTCCGCGTCCAGAGATAGAACTTGCCCTCCTCGCCCTCGCTGTCGGCGTCCTCGGCCGTATAGAAACCGCCCGCGGCTGAGGCGAGATCCCGGAGGACGTAGTCCGCGACCTCCGCGGCCGTCCCTCTGAACCCGGTCCGCCCGGTCGCCGCGAACGCCTGGGCGTAGACCTCGGACAGCAGGGCCTGGTCGTAGAGCATCTTCTCGAAGTGGGGGACGAGCCAATCCGCGTCGTTCGAATAGCGGTGGAAGCCGAAGCCGAGGTGGTCGAAGATGCCGCCGCGGCGCATGGCCTTGAGGGTCTTGCCGGCCATCCCCAGGGCCTCGCCGTTGCCGGTCCTCTGCCAGTATCTCAGGAGAAAGCCGATGTGGTGGGCGATGGGGAACTTGGGAGCGCCGCCGAATCCGCCCCGGGCCCTGTCGAAATCCGCCGCCAGCTCGCGGAAGGCCTCGTCCAGGGTCGCCGCGGTCAGCTTGTCCCCCCGCTGGCGCCGGAGCCTGATCGTGCCGCGCTCGACCGCGGCGGACACCTCCACGGCCGACCGGAGGATCTCCGGCCGCTTCGTCCGCCAGGCTTCGCCGATCGTGGGAAGAAGCTCGAGAAGACCGGGCCGTCCGAAACGGCGGGACTTGGGATAATAGGTCCCGGCGAAGAAAGGCTGCCGGTCCGGGGTCATCATGATCGTCAACGGCCAGCCGCCGGTGCCGGTGAGCGATTGGCAGACGGCCATATAGTACTGATCGAGGTCCGGCCGCTCCTCCCGGTCGACCTTGATGGCCACGAATTCGGCGTTGAGAAGGCGGGCCGTCTCCTCGTCGGCGAAGGACTCCTGTTCCATGACGTGGCACCAATGGCAGGTTGAATAGCCGATGGACAGGAAGATGGGCTTGTCTTCGCGCCTGGCCCGGTCAAAGGCCTCCTCGCCCCATGGGTGCCAGTCCACAGGATCGTGGGCATGCTGGAGGAGGTAGGGGCTCTTCTCCAGGGCCAATCGATTGGCTTGGGTCATATCCTTCGCTGGACCTTTCCGCAACCCTCCTCCCATGTTAGCACATGGACGCCGGCTCGTCCTCTTTGCGGCTGCCCGGGATCATCCGTTCGCAGCGGGCCTTGTCCCTGCCCGTTTTGGAATCCGCTATTTAACGGGAATGAGAACGATCCTTTCCAGGTTCATGGCGTGGTTATTGGTTAGCGACGTTATCCTGACCCGAAGCGTGTGCTCTCCCGGCTTCAAAGCGATCTTGCCCACGGAGAATGTCGCCGGGAAATATCCGCTCGGGGACGCCTCGGTCTGAGCAGCGAGCTTCTGGCCGTCGACCTCGACCTCGTATCCGGCCTTTCCGCCCCAGGCATAGGAGGCCCGGACGTCGTAGGTCCCGGCCTTGTCCGTCCTGAAGACCCACTCGGGGTAATCGGCCACGCTCTGCCAGTTGGCCAACATCGTCGTCCTGTAGAAATAATCGAGGTAGGCGCGCTGGCCCATGTCCGACTGGATGTCGGCGAGATAGGCGGGAAGATCGATCCGGCCGTCCGCGCCGGCGCCGATCGTCCAGGGCTCGACGACCGGCGGCCCGTCGAGCTCGAGAGCGACCACCGTCGCGTCGGGGTCGACCGCCCGGGCGGGCAGGGTCACGACGACGTCCTTGGCCGCGCGGCGGACGGCCAGGCTCTTCGCCCTGTCGGCCAGGAGGTAGGCCTTTTTGACCTTTGTCCTGAGCCCGGGCAGGACGATCTTCGCGTCTTGCGGCCAGCCCATGACATGGATGTAGAGGGTCGAGCCCTTGACCGTGGCGCGGCCGAAGAACGGCAGCCGCTCGAACGGGCTGGCCGTCGTGCCGTAGATGGCCTCGCCGTTCGTCCTGAGCCACTCGCCGATGCGGCGGAGCCTGGCCGCGAAATCGGCCTGGATGCGGCCGTCGGGCTGGGGCCCGACGTTGAGGAGCAGGTTCCCGCCTTTGCTGACGATCTCGACGAGCTGGCGGATGAGCTGGCTCGAGCTATGGAATTCCGTTTCGTAACGGTTGTAGCCCCAGCCGTTCCAGTTCATGGTATAGCAGGCCTCCCAGAGGCGGGGTGTCCCGTCCGGGTTGTGGAGGCCCGTCGCCGGGACATAGTTCTCGGGGGTCCCGAAGTCGCCGCAGCCCGGCTCCCGCTTGAACAGCCGGTCGTTGATAAGGAGCGACGGCTTCATCTCGAGCAGCATCCTGCCGATGGCGAAGGCCCGCTGCTCCTCGTTCGAATGTTCCCATTCCCCGTCGAACCACATCACGGCCGGGTCGTATTTCGTCACCAGCTCCTTGATCTGGTTCGTGGCGAAATCCATGTAGCGGCCGAAGTCGGCGCCCTTCGTCGTCCGGTCCTTCTCCCAGCCCCGGCGCGGCAGGTAGTCGGGGTGGTGCCAGTCCATGATCGAATAATAGAACCCGAGCGGGATGCCGGTCTTCTTCATGGAAGCGGCGAGCGGCCCGAGGATGTCCTTGCCGTATTTGGCGTGCATGACGTCGTAATCGGTGTAGGCGCTATCGAAGATCGAGAAGCCGTCGTGGTGCTTGGAGGTGATGACGACGTATTTCACCCCGGCGTCCTTGGCCAGCGCGGCCCATTCATCCGGATTGAAATCGACCGGGTTGAAGTTGTCGGCGTAGTACTGGTACTCCTTGAGCGGGATCTGGAGGATCTGGCGGGCCCACTCCTCGCGGCCGATCATGGAATAGACGCCCCAGTGGATGAACAGGCCGAACTTGGCCTCGCGGAACCACTGCAGGCGGTCGGACGCTTGGGCCTGGGCCGGCCCGGAGGACGGGGCGGCGCCGGCGCCTATGCCCAGGACGAGAAGGAACAAGGTCACGGCAGCGAGCTTCCGGGTTGTCATGATTCAACCTCTCCTCTCCGACGGATGGCCCCAAGGTTATCGCCGTGTGCCGAGGCTGTCAATGCCGGGAAAGACTTGATTTTTGCGCCCCTTTCTTGCATATACGAGATGAACGGGCCGTCCCGAAATCCTTGGACCAATTCCTTGGAGGCGATCAATGAAGATCGAATATTTCCATGCTTCGAAGTACGGGAACGGAGCTATGGTCGCGGAGGAGTTCAAGAAGCAGATGGCCGCGAGAGAGGTCCCGGTCAACGTCCATCACATCCGGGACGTGAGTCCCAAGGAGATGCCGCCGGCCGACCTGTACCTGTTCAGCTCTCCGGGGCGCATGGGCAAGCCCATCGGACGCGCGCGCCGTTTCCTGAAAAGGGCCCAGCTGCCGGCGGGAGCGAAGTACGCCATCCTGACGACCGAGGGCGCGCCTCGGCCGGATAAGAGGACCGGGCGGATGCCCACCGAGGAGGAGCTGGCCAAGTGGCAGCGCGTCATCCCGATCATGAACGAAATCCTGCAAGGGAAGGGTCTGGTCAAGGTCTCCGAGGGCAAGATCCTCGTGACCGGCCTCAAGGGGCCGCTCGAAGAGGGCTGGCAAAAGAAAGTGGAGACCTTCGCCTCCCAGATCCCCATCCTGACTTAATGCCCATGGATATCCCGGTATCGGGAGATGAACCTCATTTAAGGGCCATCAGGACGATCCCGGCCAGGCCGGCCAGGATGCCCATATAGCCGAGCGGCTTGATCTTCTCCCGGAAATAAAAGACCGAAAGCACGACCGCGGCCAGGATGGGCCCGGCCGTGGAGACCGGGAAGACGACAGGCTCCCGCAGCTTGCCCAGGGCTCGAAGGATGAAAAAATTGCCGGCGACGCTGCCCACCGCCGCCAGCGCGCCGTACTGGAACAGGCCGCGGACGGGCCTCTCTCCCTTGAACAGGAGAAAGAACCAGAGCGCCGCGGCGCCCGCGAAGAAGGTCAGGAAGAGAAAGAACCAGAGGTTGATCGCGCCGAGCCGGGCCGCGGCAGCCTGGGCGAGCTGAGGGATCCCCGTGAGAACGAACGCCGTCCCGATCAGGACCAGCCATTTCAGCCAGGCCGCCTTGGCCTCGGCCTTCGTGCCGGCCGCGGAGATCGAGATCAGAGCGACGCCGGAGACGATCAGCACTATGGCCGCCGCGGTCGACCGGTCGAACGGCGACGACCAGACGATGGTCGAGAAAACGACGGGGATGAGAAAGGACATCGTGTAGATCGAAATGGTCAAGGCGTAGGGCCCCGCCTTGAGGGCGCTCAGGAAAAAGAAATAGGCGATGGCGCCGCCGATGCCGCCGCAGACGGCGAGAATGACGACGGGCGCCGAGACGAAAAGCGGCTGGCCTGAGACGACGAGGACGGCCAGGCAGAGGACGGCCGCGGCCGCGAAGAGAGCGGCCGTCAGGGCGGGGGAGGAGTGGCCTTTGAGACTGCCGAGCTTCATGACAAGATTCATGGCCACGAAGCCGGCCACGACCAGGCCGAGATAGATCCAACCCATGGGCCTCTCCTCTCTCTTCCTCAGATCGACCGGATGACCTTGCGGGCCGCCTTCAGGAAGGTCCGCTCGACGCCCCTCTCGAACGGGAAAAGCTCGTAGAACATCGGGGCGCAATAGCAGGCGTAATCGGCCGCGTCCCGGAAATCCTTATCGGTCGGGATGTAGCCGATATCGCCGTTGGCGTAACCGACCGGCATGAGCGGGGCGTCCGTCGTCTGGAGCTTGAGCCCGATCTCGCCGAATATCTCTCCGGGCAGGGCGACGAGCTTCAATCCGCCGATGGACAGCGCCTGGACGGGAACGCCGCGGACGGCCGGTGACTTGCGCATGACCGGAGCGGCGGCCAGGGCCCGCCTGCGCCAATCCTGGGCAAAGCGCCCGGCCCCGGGGAACTGCGAGTACTTTTTTTCGAACGATGCGGCTTCCCGCTCGATCGTCCGCTTATCGGTGATGCTCAGAGGAATGTCGATCCGGCGCTCCGCCGCGGCCAGGCGCGGCTCCGGCTGCGGGACGGCATAGCGTTCCGCCCGGACCAGGCGCCGCCGGACGAGGTCGGCGATGTCGAGAATATCGCCGGCCGTCCCCTCGCCCCAGCGGTTCATCTGCAGGACCGGGTCGACGTCGCCGCAAAAGCCCTGCAAAAAAACGGCCCGGTCGCCGGCCTTCTCGATCTCGCGCACGACGGCCCCGGGCCAATCGGCGGAGATGTGGCTCTTTCGGCCGAAGACGACCGGGTGACAAGCGTAGCTCAGAAGATAGAGCTTTCGGTCAGGCGTCTTGAAGATCGCGGCCTTCAGGACCGGGTCGATGCCGCTGAAGTCGTTTTTTCGCCGGTTATAGCCCAAGGGCTCGATGGCTTCCAGGGCGTAGGAGAACTGCGCCGGGCGGGGGGCGGAGACGGCCTCGGCGGCCGTTTCGAGGATGAGCGCGCGCAGGCGGTCCATGTAGGCCGGATCGATGTCCCCGAGACCGGGCATCGGCTGCGTGGCCGGTCCGCTGTGCGTGTGCGTCGCGGCCAGGAGGATGCTTTCCCGGGGAAGGCCATGGACGGCGGCCATCCGGCCCCGGATCGCATCGGCGTCGCCGATCGTGAAGCCGATGACGTCGCAGCTGACGAGAAGGAGGGAGCGGTCGCCCGACTTGAGATGGACGGCCCGGCACTTGAGATCGTCGAGGACGGACGCGGCCTTGCGATCGAGATAGAACCCGTAGCCGGCCAGATCGACGCCGAGGGGCGGGGTGACGACGCGTTCCCCGTATCCGATGGTAAGCCCGCTCATGGCAGCCTCCCTTGGTTCGAATGCGCCGGACGCTCTCACTTTTTCACTCCCCGCTCCCGGCGATCATATCACGGCGGCGACGGGCCGGCTCAACGGTATTTCATGTACACCCGGGGGTCCAGGCCCGTGCCCGAGGGCATCCGCCACATGAAATCGGGGTCGATGCGGGGCTCGTCGTTCCGGTGTCCTTCCATCAGGGAGATCTTCTTGCGGATGAGCTCGGCCAGGTTCGTCCCGTACATATTGAAAGTCTCGCCCATCGGGTCGATCGGCATGAAGCGCGTCTTCGACGACTCGAAGAGCGAGGCCAAGTCCCTGGCGTTGGCGATCTCGTCGTCGACCATGGCCCTGACCGCGGCCAGGCGCCGGCCCTTCTCAGCCGGGTCCTTGGCCTCGATGAAGCCGTGGACTCCGGCCACCCAGGCGGCGGTGTTGCGCAGGGTCCGGAAGTACGAGCGCAGGGCCCGAAGCCGGTCGAGCTGGTCGATGAAGACCGCGCGCGCCCCCGCCTTCGCCGGGCCGGCGGCGACGTCCAGAACGCCGATCGCTTCGTCGAGAGGCTTCCATGTCGCCCGGTCAGCCTGGGCCACGGCCGCGTCGGCCTGCTCGCGGGTCATGAGGGTCCAGAGGATGTCCGTCCCCAGGTCGACGAGGTTGGGGTTGTTGAAGGTCACGGTCATATACTTTTCGTAATAGGCCCGCTCGGCCTCGGGGATCTTCTCAATGTCGGGCGCGAACGGCCGGACGAGGAGCCGGTACCACGGGAAGCCCCAGTTGTTGTCGCCGTAGAGCATGATCGAGGGGAAGCCGCGGACGGCGGCATCGCAGAGCCGCCAGGCCTTGATGAGGGCCGGAGCGCCGCCGTTCCCGACGAGCCGGGCGGCCGCCGCCGCGACCACGTCGTCGACATCGGCCTCCGGGTCGAAGTTGAGCGCCCGCAGGATCTCTCTGTTGACGTCGTAGGGCGCGAGAGGCGCCGGGTCGACCGTGACCTGGGCCTTGTCGAAGCCGGCCGCCTGAAGTCCGCGCACCTCTTCGGCGGCCAGCCAGGGCGAGGGGATGCCCAGGAGATAGTTGTTCTGCAGGCGCGTGGTCGTAAAGATCTCGCTCCCGCGCTGCGGCAGCGCCTTTAGTCGCCTTCCCCGCGGCGAGTCGTCGAGCTCTTTCGGCGCGACCCAGAGGTCGAGCCCCTCGGTCAGGCCGTCGAGGATGAACTCCTCCTCGTTCGAGAAGGAGAAGAGATTGAAGAGGAGGCGGAAACCGGGCCGGGTTTCGACGGCCGCGTCGCGCAGCGTCCGGAAGTAGCGCAGGACGTTCTCCGCGGCGGCCTTGGCGATGGCCTCGTGGGACTTCCATTCCCTCACGAGATAGGCCCCTCCGTTGCGCCCGGCGTAGAGGCTGGCCGTGTATTCGAAGCCCGAGCCGCTGTCGTTCGTCCAGAGGTAGATGTAGCCGAGCTCGGGCACCTCGCGCATCAGCCGCCGCATGAGCTCGGCGTAATGCCAGCGGACGGCCGGGTGGGACAGGGTCAGCGTGAACCGGGGACGATAGCTCCGGAAAGGATGGTCGACCCGGGCCCCGCGGAGATAGGGGTATTTCTCGAGGACGGCGTCGGGGACCGAGCGCGGCGAGCTGATGTTGAGGCCGGGCGTCAGGCCGTATTTCACCGCCAGACGGGCGTTTTCCTTGAGCAGGGCCAGGTTGGCCGCGAGGTACTCCGGCGAGTACGCCCCGGCGTTGAGCGGGGTCTCGACGAACTGATCGAGGTCGGGGCCGAAATAGTAGAAGCGGTAGTAGATCTCTCCGGGCGGGCCCTGCTCGGCCGGCATGTCCTTGGCCAGGGCGTTGACGGGGACGTGGCTGAAGCCGAGTCGGGCCAGCTCGCGGACGGAAGCCTCCGGATCGTAGCCGGCGGCGACCCGCTTCGGATTGGCCAGGTAGTTGTCGCCGCCCTCGAGGCGGGACAGGCGGGGGATGATCAGCCGGCCGGTCTCGAATCCGGCCGCTTCGAGGGCCAGCCAGTCGTCCTTGAGCAGGGAATAAAGCGCGTAGAGGAGGTGCGAGGCGGAGGTCGAAAGCTCGCCCGAGCCGTCCGGGCCGAGCTTCAGGAACATCCAGCTTTTTCCGCCGGCCTTCCGCAGCGCCTCGGACCGGGGCCCGGACGCAAGCTTCTCGTCGGCCACGGCGATGCGGAAAACGCCGCCCCCTTCGGCCCCGCCCCGTCCGAGGGCTTTGATCTCCGCCTGCGGGACAAGGTCGCGTCGCATCTCTTCGGCCACGGTCCGGTCGACCGGAAGGCCGGTCTCGGGGATGGCCAGGACGCGGACCTTCTTCAGCGCTTCGGCCATCGTCGGTCCCCTTTGGGCGGCCAGGCCTTGGCCGAAGAGGGCACCCCCGATGCCCAGGACTCCCAGGATCGTGAGGATTCTTGGCATGAGCGCCTCCTTGCCGGGGTATCCGTCGGGGCCGGGACGGCCGAGAAGACCATTCTAGGAGATTCTTCCGAGGCGACGCAATGAGAAAATCCGGCGGCTTCGATCGTCGCTTAGATGAGAGCATGGAGCCGGCTCGAACAAAACCGCATGACCCATCAATTCTTGTCCCGGATCGCCGAGGTCATCTTCGACCACGTCGCCGCGGACCAGGGCGTCTTCCGCGCCTATGACGTCAAAGGAAAGCTGATTTTCGAGGCGGCGATCGGTGGCGAGGAGGCGCCGGGGACGGCCGCGGCAAGGAAGGAGATCGGAGAGATCCTGGCCGGCCGCGCCCTCGAGATCGGCCGGCCGGTCCTCGTCCGGGACCTTCGGCAGGACCCGCTCTTCGCCGACCTCGAGATCGACGGGAACGGGCTTCGTCCCCGGAGCGTCCTCTCCTATCCCTGGGCCCTCGGCGGCCGCCCGGCGGGCCTCGTCCTTCTCGCCAGGAACGGCGAGGGCAAGCCCTTCGACGCGGACAACATGGAGTTCCTGACCCTGGCCCTGGCGCCGGTCATCTACCTCTTGAGGAAGAACGGCTGCGGGAGCCCGCCAGAGCCGGAGCCGCGACTCGCGGGCGCCTCCGGACCCGGCGCCTTTATGGGCGAAGCGCCCTCGGTCCGGCGCGTCCGGGCCATGATCGAGAGGGTTCGCGACACCGATGCCCCGGTCTTCATCGCCGGGGAGAGCGGCACGGGCAAGGAGCTGGCCGCGAAGACCATCCATGAAACGGGCCGCCGCTGCGGCGGCCCGTTCGTAGCCGTCAATTGCGCCGCCATTCCGGAAGCGCTCCTCGAAAGCGAGCTCTTCGGCCACGCCCGGGGCTCCTTCACCGGGGCCTTCCGGGACAAGTCCGGTCTCGTCGAGGAGGCCTCGGGAGGCACTTTCTTTCTCGACGAGATCGGCGACCTGCCGCTGGCCCTCCAGTCGAAGCTCCTCCGCGTCCTCGAAGAGAAAAAGATCCGCCGCGTCGGCGAGACGCGCCCGCGGACCGTGGATGTCCGCTTCGTCAGCGCCACGAACAAAGACCTCGACCACGAGGTCGAGCGGGGACGCTTCCGCGAGGATCTCTACTACCGGCTGAAGATCATCGCCATCGACCTGCCGCCCCTCCGCGAACGGCCGGACGACGCGCTCCTCCTGCTCAACCACTTCCTGGACGAGTTCTCGCGCACGATGAGCCGTCCGCGGCCGTTCGTCTCGCCGGTTGCGCTGGAGATGCTGCTCCATTATCCCTGGCCCGGCAACGTCCGCGAGCTCCAAAACGAGGTCCAGCGATGCCTGGTCATGGCCGGCGGCGGTCCGCTCATCCTCGAAGACCATCTCTCCCCGAAGATCAACCCCGCCGGAGAGACCCATTCCCTCGCCTCGCACCGGTTCGCCGAAGCCAAGGCCGATTTCGAGAAGCGTTTTTTGAGGGAGGCCCTGGCCCGGTGCCGCTACCACCGGACCCGGACGGCGGCCGAGGTCGGCCTGACCCGGCAGGGCCTGTTCAAGCTGCTGAAGAAGCACGGCATCGAGACCAGGGCCGGTTCGGCCGGTTGAAGGGCGAGCGGCGTGCCCTCACCCGGAAGGATCCGCGTGAGGGCTGCCCCGCCCCGTTGTCGGGGGGCGGGACTGCCCTGACACCAAACTACCTCTTGTGAGGGCTGCCGCGAACGGTTGATGGGGTGGCGGCGTGTCCTCACCCGGAAAGATCCGCGTGAGGGCTGCCGCGAACGGTTGAAGGGCGGGCGGCGTGTATGCTACATTCGAGGCATGGCCGAGACAAAAGAGGACACCCGCGTCTTTTCGATCGTCTGCCCCTGCTGCGAGGCGACCCTCTGGATCGACGGCGAGACCAAGGCGGTCCTGAGGTCGGAGAAAGCCAAGAAGAAAAAAGGCTCGCTCGACGAGCTCCTGGTCAAGGAGCACAAACGGCAGAGCGAGTTCGACCGCAAGTTCGACGCCACCTTCGAGCTCCAGAAAGAGAAGCACTCCAAGGCCGACGATCTCTTCAAGAAGGCGCTCGAAAAGGCCGAAAAGGGCGAGGGGGACGAGGAGACTTAGCTCCCGGCCTGGGTCTCGTCTTCGCGCACGCGCGGCGACATCGTCCACTTGGTGAAGCCAAAGACGGCCAGCATGACGACCGAGAGATAGTTCATGAAGGCCCAGGGCAGGTAGGAGAAGGTCGACACGCCCAGCGTTCCCGTGATGTAGACGCCGGCCATGCTCCAGGGGATGAGCGGGACGATGATGCCGCCGCTCTCCTCGATGATGCGGGACAGGTTCTTGGCCGCCAGATCCTTCTTCTTGTAGACGGGGGCCAGGAGGTCCGCGGGGAGGATCATCGACAAGTAGGAGCTGCCGGTGATCAGGGCCGAGAGGACGGCCGCCCCGATCGTCGTCAGGACCAGGCTCCAGACGTGCCGGGTGAAGCGCATGACCTTGTCCAGGATGACGGCGAGACATCCCGTGCTCTGCATGATGCCGCCGTAGGCGAAGGCGGTGAAGGCGATGAGCTGGGTCTCCATCATGCTCATCATACCGCCCTTGGCCAGGAGCCGGTCGACGAGATCGACGCCCGTCCGCGCCGGGAGGCCGGAATTCATGGCCGTGGCCACGTCCGTGAGCGGGATCTTCTGGACGATGACGGCCAGGGCCGCGGCCACGAGCGACGACAGGATCATGGCCGGAATGGTCGGCTTCTTGGCCACGGCGAAATAGAAGATCACGGCCATGGGCAGGAGCAGGAGCAGATTGAAGCGGAAATTCGCCTTGAGCGTGCTCAGGATGAGGTCCAGGGTCTCCGACCGGACGGCGGTCGTGTCATATTTCAAACCGACGAAAAAGTAGATGGTCAGCCCGGCCAGCCAGGCCGGCACGGCCGACCACATCATGTGCTTGATGTGGTCGAAGAGGTTCGAGCCGGAGATGACTGTGGCCAGGTTGGGGATGTCCGAGAGCGGCGACATCTTGTCGCCGAAATAGGCGCCGGCGACGATGGCCCCGGCCGCGGGCCCGAGGGGAAGGCCGAGACCCATGGCGATGCCTATGAAAGCGACGCCGACCGTGCCGATCGTCCCCCACGACGTCCCCGAGGCGATGGAGACGACCGAGCAGACAAGACAGGCCGTGGCCAGGAAGAACTTGGGCGAGATGAGCTTCAGACCGTAGTAGATGACCATGGGGATGGTGCCGCTGGCCATCCAGGAGCCGACGAGGATGCCGACCGAGAGCATGATCAGGATGGCCGGCATGGCCTTGTGGATGCTGTCGACGATGCCCCGCTCCATGTCCCGCCATTTGAAGCCGAGGGCCAGGCCGAGCACGGCGCTGACCGAGGCGGCGGCGACGAGCAGGACTTGGGCCTTGATCCTGTAGACGCCGTAGCCGACTCCGAGGAGCAGGGCCATGGCCACGAGAGGGATGAGAGCGACGCCGAAGCTCGGCCTGCGGCCAGGGGCCGGAACGGGCGCTCCCGTCATCGGGCTGGGTGAGGTCGCCTGCGCCATCGTCCTCTTCCTAGGCGCTGAACGTGCCCCGGGCGAGGAGCCGCCCCGAGGCCATCAGGCGCCGGCCGCGAGCGAAGACGTCGACGAGCCCGAGGTTCCCGTCGAGGACGAGGAGGTCCGCGTCCCGGCCCGGCTCGATCCGGCCCTTGCGCCCGAGCTTGTAGAAGTCGGCCGCGTTGGTCGCGAAGACCCGGACGGCCGTTTCGAGCGGCAGAAGGCCCTTGCTCACGACCTCCCGGAACTTCCGCAGGAGGTCCTTCTCCGTGGCGATGGTCAGCCGCTGCAACCGGCCGGCCGCGTCGAAGACGGGCATGCTGCCGTTGCCGTCCGAGCTGGCCGTCATGCGGGTGAGCGGCAGGCCCCGCCGCCCGAAGGCGGCGACGGCGTCCTCGAAGGTGACGTCGGGCTCGGACGGGAGGGGATCGGGGCCGACGGTGATGTCGACCGACCCGCCGGCCGCCACCCAGTCGAGGGCCTGGTCGAAAAGCCCCGGGTTGCGGCTGACGTGGGTGGGGATGACCTGGGTCACGGGGATCTCCGTCTCGCGGATGAGGCGGAAGAGGAGCTCGAGCCCCCGCGGACCGTCGCCGAGGTGCAGGTGGAGCACCCCCGCCTTGCCGCCGAGCATCCCGCCGACCCGGCACTCCGCCGCCAGGCGGGCGATCTCGTCGAAGGCCGGCTGGGAGGAGCGATGATCGCTCACGGCGATCTCCCCGGCGCCGATGACCTTGTCGATCAGGATGAGGTCCGAGCGGATGCTGCCGGTCAGGGTGCGGACCGGGACATCGTAGGAGCCCGCGAAGACGAACGTCGAGACGCCCTCGATGTCGAGAGCCCGGGCCTTGGCCAGAAGGGAGGTCATATGGCGGGTGACGCCGTCGGTCCCCAGACAGCCGATGACCGTCGTGACGCCGCTCGCGACGATGTCCTCGACCCGGATCTCCGGGGCGCGCGTCGCCGGCCCTCCTTCGCCGCCGCCGCCGAGGATGTGGACATGCGGATCGATGAGCCCGGGCAGGACGCTCTTCCCGGCCGCGTCCACGACCTCAGGCTCGAGGCCGTCGATTTTTAGATGCCCCGGGTCGGCCACGGCCTCGATGACGCCGCCCGCTAGGAGGACGTCCTTTGTCCCAAGCGGCTCGGGAGCGAAGACCTGTCCGCCGCGGATGAGGGTGATCATGGGCGCCTCCTGGAACCGGTGACGGGCCCTAAATTAGCACGCCTGTCCGGCCTTCGCAAGCGCCGGGTCCGGCCGGCCGGCGCGTTTTGATATTCCGCCGATGTTTGGGTAGAATAGCCCCGCGGTCATGGGCACCTACGAGCAGGAATTCCAGTCCATCAGGTGGTTCGTCAACCACTTGACCAAGTTCTTTCTTTTTCCCAAAAAGATCGACCTCCGCGGCGGCGAGAATTTCATCCGGGAGGGGCCGAACATCATCATCGGGAACCATATCGGAGCCTACAAGGACGTGTCCATCCTCCTCCGGACCGTGCCCCGGATGATCTATTTCACCGCTAATAAGATGTTCTTCAACAGGCAGGAGGCGAGCGAGCTTGTCCTCCGCCACCTCCACCGCCACATGGGAAAATTCGGCGGCTTTGTCCACCTCATCCTCAACCCGTTCTATTCCTACATGGTCGACTTCGTCTCCGGTCACATCGCCAGGATCGGAACCATCCCCGTCGACATCTACGGCAGCAAGCGCGAGTCCATCCTCAAGTGCCAGGACTATCTGAAGGAGGGACGGGCCGTCATCGCCCTGCAGGGGCGAGGCCGCGTCCTGCCCAAGGACCCGAACCCTTACGTCCAGGAATTCCGGCGCGGCGTCTCCATCATGGCCTACAATCTATACAGGGAGAGCGGCCTCTCCGTCCCGGTGACGCCCCTGTCCATCTTCGGAACGCACATCATGTGGAGCGTGCCGGCGACGATCAAGGTCAATGTCGGCCCGCCCCTGTACGTGAAGGATTACTGGACGGGAGACGAAGTCTCGACCGTCGAGGCCTTCCGGACCGCGCTGCAGCGGACCGTCACCGGGCTGTTCCGCGACAGCCTGAGATGGTAGAGATCCCCCGGGGGATCGCATCAAAGGAGGGACCGATGGGACCCGAAGGCCTGCTGATCGCAAAAGGCGAGAAAGACCTGTTCCTTCTCCCGAGGATGGCCAACCGCCACGGTCTCGTGGCCGGTGCGACGGGAACGGGCAAGACGGTCACGCTCCAGGTCATGGCCGAGCGCTTCAGCCGCATCGGCGTGCCCGTCTTCATGGCCGACGTCAAGGGCGATCTGGCCGGCGTCAGCCAGCCGGGGGTGGCGTCGCCGAAGATCCAGGAGCGCATCGCCAGGCTGAAGCTCGGCGATTACGCCTTCGAAGGAAGTCCCGTGACCTTCTGGGACATCTTCGGCGAGCAGGGCCACCCGGTGCGGACGACCGTGTCGGACATGGGGCCGCTCCTCCTCTCCCGCCTCCTCAACCTCAACGACGTCCAGAGCGGCGTCATGTCCGTCGTCTTCCGCATCGCCGACGACACCGGGCTTCACCTCCTCGACTTCAAAGACCTCCGAGCCCTGGCCCAGTACGCCGGGGACCACGCCGATGAGTTCGAGACGGAGTACGGCCGGATCTCCCCGGCGAGCATCGGGACCATCCAGCGGGACCTCCTGACCCTCGAGGACCAGGGCGCCGACAAGTTCTTCGGCGAGCCGGACCTCGCGCTCGAGGACCTCATGCAGACCGACGGCCAAGGCCGCGGCCTCATCAACATCCTGGCCGCCGACAAGCTGATGGCGATGCCGCGGGCTTATTCGACCTTCCTGCTGTGGCTGATGTCCGAGCTCTTCGAGCGCCTGCCCGAGGTCGGCGACGTCGACAAGCCGCGGCTCGTCTTCTTCTTCGACGAGGCTCATCTCCTGTTCACGGACGCCCCCCAGGTCCTGCTCGAGAAGATCGAGCAGGTCGTCCGGCTCATCCGGTCCAAGGGCGTCGGCGTCTACTTCGTCACCCAGAACCCGATCGACATCCCGGACGTCATCCTCGGCCAGCTCGGCAACCGGGTCCAGCACGCCCTGCGGGCCTTCACGCCGCGGGACCAGAAGGCGGTCCGGTCGGCGGCCGAGACCTTCCGGCAGAACCCCAAGGTCGACGTCGAGACGGAGATCACCCAGCTCGGCACCGGCGAAGCCCTGGTCTCCTTCCTCGACGAGAAGGGCCAGCCCGGGATCGTGGAGCGGGCCTTCGTCCTGCCGCCCTGGAGCCGCATCGGACCGGTGACGCCGGCGGAGCGGCAGGCGACGATCCAAGGGTCGGTCCTCTACGGCCACTACGAAAAGCTCATCGACCGCGAGTCGGCCTACGAGATGCTGAAAGCGCGGGCCGAGAAGGCGGCCGCGGAGGCCCAGGCCCAGGCGCAAGCGGAGGCCCAGGCCCGGCAGGCGCCTTACCAATATCCGCCGCCCCCGGGCGGAGGCCGGGACGCGTACCCCCAGGCGCCCCGGCGTCCCGCCGGCCGTCCCAGGGACACCCTGATCGAGGCCATGGCCAAAAGCGCCGCCCGGTCGGTCGGCAGCAGCCTCGGCCGCCAGATCCTGCGCGGCGTCCTCGGATCGATCCTCGGCGGCAAGCGTTAAGAATCAGACGGGGTCAAACCTTAATTCTTATAATTTGCGCAACATCAGACCCTCTTGTCCGACGCAAATTATAAGAATTAAGGTTTGACCCCCTCTTTTTTAGCGTAGACCTGGGCCCTTCTTTTTTGTTACAATTCCCGCGCCTTGAGAGCCGCCTCGCTCTTCCCGAATCCCCCCCAAGGATGGTGAACCATGTTCAAAGGACACCCCAAAGGTCTCTACGTCGCCTTCTTCGCCAATATGGGCGAACGATTCGGTTTCTACACCATGATCAGCATCTTCGTCCTGTTCATGCAGGCAAAGTACGGTCTTTCCGCGGCCACCGCGGGCTCCATCTACGCGACCTTCCTCGTCGGCGTCTATATCTTCCCCCTGCTCGGCGGTTTTCTGGCCGACCGTTTCCTCGGCTACGGCCGGACGATCAGCCTGGGCCTCGTCGTCATGTTCATCGGCTACATCCTGCTCGCCCTGCCGACGGCGATGGCCACGGGATTCCCGCTCGTCGTCACCGCCCTGGCCGTCGTGGCCCTGGGCACGGGCCTGTTCAAGGGCAACCTCCAGGCCCTTGTCGGCAACCTCTATGACGACCCCAAGTACGCGGGCATGCGCGACCGGGCCTTCAACATCTTTTATATGGGCATCAATATCGGGGCCATGTTCGCCCCTTCGGCCTCCATGGCCGTGTGCAATTGGATCCTGGCCAAGTCGCATTTCGTCTACGACGCCCGCATCCCGGCCCTGGCCAACGATTTCCTCAAGGGCAAGCTGGCCGACGCCTCCTCCTTCCTGACCATCGCCCAGGGCCAGGACCCGTCCGTGACCCTCGATACCCTGGGCCGGTTCTCCACGAGCTACATCAACGCCCTGAGCAAGTCCTATCACCTCGGCTTCGGCGTCGCCTGCCTCAGCCTCATCGCCTCGATGATCATCTTCTGGGCCTTCCGCAAATACTACCAGGCGGCCTCCCTGACCGAGCGCCAGAAGGCCAAGTCCGAGGCCTTCAAGTCCCAGGTCGTCGAGCTCACCAAGGAACAGACGCGCGAGCGCCTCGTCGCCCTCGGCCTCGTCTTCTTCGTCGTCATCTTCTTCTGGATGGCCTTCCACCAGAGCGCCGTCACCTTGACCTTTTTTGCCAGGGACTACACGGTCCCCAGCGTCAGCAAGGCGACCAACCTCTGGTTCGACCTGATGGGCCTTTTGGCCATCTTCCTGTCGGTCCTCGGCCTCGTTTTCCTCCTGAGGAAGGCCTCGGGCCGCCTGACCCGCATCCTGGGCGGCGTCGCCTTCGTCGGCTTTGCCGTCCTGGCCTACCTCCGCTACAGCGGCTACGCCGCGACGAATCCTTTCCAGCCCCAGATGTTCCAGCACTTCAACCCGTTCTTTATCGTCGTCCTGACGCCGCTCGTCGTGGGCATCTTCGGCTGGCTCAACCGCAAGGGCAAGGAGCCAACGGCCCCGCGCAAGATCGGCATCGGCATGCTGATGACCGCCGCGGCCTATGCCATCCTGATCGCGGCGTCGCTCGGCCTGGCCAGCCCGAAGGCCCTCGGCGGCCTGGTCGCCCCGGCCGCATCCCAGGTCTCCGTCTACTGGCTCATCTCGACCTATTTCATGCTGACCATCGCCGAGCTCTTCCTCAGCCCGATCGGCATCTCTTTCGTCTCCCGCGTCGCGCCCCCGAAGTACAAGGGCCTGATGCAGGGCGGCTGGTTCGCGGCGACGGCCGTGGGCAACTCGCTCGTCGGCGTCACCGCCTGGTTCTGGATGCGCGTGCCGCTCTGGGCGGTCTGGGCCATCCTGGCCGGCGCCTGCCTCCTCTCCGCCGCCTTCATCTTCTCCGTCATGAAACGGCTGGAGCGGGTGGCCCGGGCCTAGCGTCGAAGCGGCCGCCGGAATGCGGATTCACAAGGAGGTGGCGATGAGCCATTCGAAGGCACCCCTGACGATCCTTATTGCGGCGGGCTTGTTCCTGGCCTCCGCCGGACTCGCCGGCCAAGCCCTTCCGGCGACGGTCCGCGTCCCCGAAGGGAACCGGCCCATCCTGACCGACGGCATCTTCTCGCCGGGCGAATGGGACGATGCCATGAAGATCCAGATCAAGCCGGATCTTCAGCTCCTTTTAAAAAAGAGCGCGGGCTTCGTCTTCATCGGTCTCAAGTACTCCCCCTTCACCCTTTCCGCCGTCGACCTCTTCATCTCGCCGGACGGGAAAGCGGTCCGCCAGCTCCACGTCTCCGCCCAACTCGGCGAGCGCCTCCTCGGCGGCACCGCGGGAGCGGGCGATAACCCGCCGTTCATCTGGGGCGACACGGCGGACTGGTACGCCAACGAGATCCGCTGGGACGCCGGCAAGGTCCAGGCCCTGACGAAAGAGGGGAAAAACGCCGGCGAGGCCCAACAGGCCGCCCTCTTCCGATATGACGGATTCGAGTTCCAGATCCGGCAATCGAAGTTCGACACGGATGAGTGGCTCATCCGGCTTGAATCACCCATGCCGCCAGACTGGTCGAAACCCGTCGTTTTCCCCGAGGGCACGAGCCTGGCCTCCACCCAAGGCTGGCTGAGACTCACGGGTCTGGCCGCCGCTCCGGCCATCACCCGGGGGACCGCGGCCCCCGCGGCGCCGCCGGCCGGCGATGTCGTCGCCGGTCTCTACGGTCTCGTCAGCTCGACCGCGGGCCGGCTTCCCGATTGGGACAAAGTCCGCGCCCTCTTCCTCAAGGAGGCCGTCGTCGTCCTGCGCACGAGCCGGACGGCCCTGACGGCGTTCTCCCTGGACGGCTTCATCAAGGATTTCGTCGATTTCTACGAGCGGCCCTTCAAGCGAGGGGAGGCCTCTGTCATTCCGAGAGAGAGCGGCTTCACCGAGAAGGTGGTCCGGATGAAGGCCTGGGAATACGGGGATATGGCCCACGTCCTCGTTCTCTACGAGGCCCAGATCACCGGATTCGCCATGCCTCCGCAGCGGGGCATCGACAGCTGGCTTCTCGTCCGGCGCGACGGCCGCTGGCTCATCGCCGCGGCCACCAACGAGATCGTGACGGCCGCCCGCCCGGTTCCGCCCGAGCTCGGGGACGATCGTTAGGCCGGCGGGGCCCGGCCGTCAGAGGATCGCTTTTTTCTTTTCCAGGTAATAAAGGTAGTTCGCGTAGGTGACGTCCGGCGGGACGCGGTGGTCGACGCACGGCAGGTAGCCGCCGCGCTCGACCAGGGGGCGGAGCTTCTCGAGCTCGCGGTCGATGGCGTCCTTCCCGGCGATCAGGGCCAGCTTGTCGACCCCGCCGAGCAGGAGCACCTCATCGCCGTAATCGTTCCTCAGCTTCCAGGGGTCGGTATGCGCGGCCTCGATCGGGAACATGCCGTTGATGCCGCCCCGCAGCCACCCCGGCACGAGGTCATAGATGCGTCCGTCGCAGTCGAGGACGTTGACGAAGATGCCGCGCGCCTTGAGGGCGCCGGTGATGCGCGCGTAGCGGGGCACCATGAGCTCCTCGAAGAGCTTCGGCGACAGGAGCGGGCCGTGGTTGTAGCACATGTCCTCCCACCACCAAGCCACATCGACCTCTCCGCCGCCCGGGATGTGATGCTCGATGAGATCGAGGTCCATCCGGGTGATATGTTCCATCATCTCCTCGATCCAATCCCGGTCGGTCATCAGGGCGATGGACAGGTTCTCGAGGCCCATCCAGTCCCTGAGCCAGCCGTAGAGCGAGCCGCAGTGAAAGAGGATGGGCATGCCCGCCGCGTGGGCGGCGTCGACGGCCGCCTTGACGTCGCCGACCCGGCCGGGCCGCCGCGGATCGAGCCGCTCATCGCGCAGCCTTTCCCAGTCCGCGCGTGTCTCGACGGCGAACTTGAGGAACTTGGGCATCGAGGAGTCGTAGTCGAGCATCTCGGTGAGCGCCCCGTCCTTCGTCCGGACGATGCGGCGCTCGCCCCGGCGCTCGATGGTCTTTTCCTCGAACTCCGGGAAGAGGCCCTTGCGGATGGGAACCTCGGGAATGATCGAGATCCCCTCGAGCCCCAGGTGCCTCTCGACATCCTCGTTCGTCCGGCACGCGGCCGGCAAGCCCTGGTCATGCCAGACGGCGATCGTCTTGTCCCAGTAGCCGAACTCCATGTCGGGGACGCGGTCCGGCTTCTCCCCGCGGAAAACCCTGTTGAATCGTTCTCGGGTGGTCATCGGCGGGACGATGATATCCCTGGGGCCCTTTCCGCGTCAACCTGGCGACCCGGCTGGACTCCCGGCGCGTTGAAAAGAGCCCCCGGCCTGTAATAGAATGGGATTCACCGGGAATGGTGCGGCCATTATGAGCGTGCGATCGAAGAATCGGATCCTTTTTGTCCTCTTGAGCCTGGCCGCCCTGCTTGCTTCCGGCTGCGCCCCGAAAAAGACCGTCCCCGACGTCGTCGTCGCCGCCGACGCCGGCTGGCATGAACGGACCGCGGCCGCCGAGATCCGCCGCTATATCTATTTGAGGACGGGCGTTCTTCCCGCCCTCCGGGAAGCCCGGTCCTTCGCCGGCATTCCCGAGGGAGCCGTAGCCGTCATCGCAAAAAACGGGTCGCTCGTCCGGGGCCTCAAAGACGCCGGGGCGGCCGCCCGGATCGCCGCCCTCGGACCGGAGGATTATTGGCTCAAGACCCTCTCCCAAGGCACCTCCCGGCTCGTCCTCGTCGCCGGCGGCGGGGGCCCGGGCGTTCTTTACGGCGCCTATCAGCTGGCGGAGAAGCTGGGCGTCCGCTTCGGCCTCGAGGGCGACGTCGTTCCCGATGGGACCGTCCCGATGCCCCGGCTCGATCTGGACGAGACGGGCCGCCCCCTCTTCGCCGTCCGCGGCATTCAGCCTTTCCACGACTTCCCCGAGGGCCCGGACTGGTGGACGCTTGAGAACTACAAGGCCGTCATCGGCCAGCTCCCCAAGCTGCGGATGAACTTCTTCGGCCTCCACACTTATCCCGAGAACCCGAGCAAAGAACACGGCGCGACGCCCAACGCCGAACCCACGGTCTGGATCGGCCGCGAAGGCGATTTCCGTCCCGACGGGACCGTCGCGGCGGGCTACCCGGCGAGCTACCAGAACACGGCCCGGGGCAACTGGGGCTACGAATCCAAGAAGACCGGAGATTTTCATTTCGGTGCCTCTCAGCTCTTCGAGCGCGACGATTTCGGGAACGATGTCATGGACGGCTTCAGCCCCGATCCGGCCACCCCCGAGGCTTCGACCGAGATTTTCAACCGCGCGGCGGCTGTCTTCCGCGATGCCTTCAGTCTGGCCAGACGCCTCGGCGTCCGGACCTGTGTCGGGACGGAGACGGCGTTGACCATCCCCGATCTCGTCAAAAAGCGCTTGACCGATTCCGGCCTCGACCCGAAGGACCCGGCGGCCGTGAAGGGCCTCTACAAGGCCATATTCGGGCGGATCGCCGCGGCCTATCCCGTCGATTATTACTGGCTCTGGACGAACGAGGGCTGGACCTGGGATGATGCCTCCGCCGAGGCGGTCAAGGCGGTGACGACCGACCTGGACATGGCCGTCCAGGCCTGGAAAGAGGCCGCGCCGCCGTTCCGGCTGGCCACCTGCGGCTGGGTGCTCGGACCGCCCTCGAACAGGACCTTATTCGATCAGGTCCTGTCCAAGGATGTGGCCATGAGCACGATCAACCGCGAGGTCGGCAAGGCGCCCGTCGACCCCGGGTTCGCCCGCGTCCACGGCCGGTCGCTCTGGGCCATCCCCTGGATGGAAGACGATCCCGCCCTGACCTCGCCTCAGCTGTGGGCCGGCCGGATGCGCCGGGATGCCGCCGACGCCCTGCGCTACGGCTGTGACGGGCTTCTCGGCATCCACTGGCGGACGCGTGTTCTCTCGGCCAATGTCCTCTCCTTGGCCAGGGCGGCCTGGGATCAGGGTTGGAACACCCTGCCTCGCCGGGTCGCCGACGATATCGGGCCCATCACCGGGCAGTACGTCAGCTTCAAAGGCAAGGCGATCGCCGGCGCCGGAGGCCGGGCGGCCGTCTATGAGGATATCCGCGACCGCGTCTTCGGCTATCACCTGAAAGTCCCGAACGGCGTCTACACCGTGACCCTCCAATTTGTCGAAGGCTCCATCGACCGGCCCCGCGGCCGCGTCTTCGACGTCATCATCCAGGGGCGCAAGGTCGCCGACAACCTCGACATCTTCGCCCGGGCCGGTCCCTTCAAGGCCCTCGACCTCGACTTCGGCGAGGTCGAAGTCGCCGACGGAAATCTGGTCATCGATTTCGCCGACCGCATCCATTATCCGGCGCTGGCCGGCCTCGTCGTCGCCGGGACGGGCTTCGTCAAGAAGATCAACTGCGGCGGCCCGGCCGTCCTCGATTATGATGCCGATTGGCCGGAGACCGAACGGAACCTGGGCGCCCTCGACCTCTACAGAGATTGGGCCCGGGCCCAGTTCGGTCCGGAGGCGGCCGAGGAGATCGCGGCCATCTTCGCCCGCATCGACGGCCGTCATCCCGTCCCGGTGACCTGGATCGGGGGACCCGGCAATATCCAACCCGACCCCAGGCCTTGGGACGAAGTCGAGCCGGCCTACGCCTTCGCGGACGATCTGGCCGCCCTCGAATCCCGGATCGCGGGCGCGGGGAACAAGGACCGGTTCGGTTACTGGCTCACGAGCTTCCGCTACATGCGAGAGGTCGCCCGCTTCAACGGCCTCTGGGCCGTGTATGACAAGACCGTCGAAAAAGCCAAGGCGGCCGGGACCGAGGCCGCGAGGAAAGACATCCTCGAAGCGCAAGCCCTTCCGGTACGAACAGAGATGGCTGCCGCCCTGAAGAGGATCTTCGGCGCGCTGCTGGCTGCCGTCAGCACGACCGGCGAGCTGGGCACGATCGCCAACTGGGAGCAGCACCTGCTGCCGGGCGCGTGGGAGCGGCCCGGGGCGGAGCTGGCCAAGATGCTCGGCCGGGACCTGCCGGCCGATCTCGTCCTCTCACAGAGCTATGACGGCCCGCCGCGGGTCATCCTTCCGGCCGTGCGAACCTCCGTCGAGCCCGGCGAGCCGCTCGCCCTCAAGGTCCTCGTCCTGGCCAAGGATGAGCCGGCATCCGTCGAGCTCTTTTGGCGGAAGATGGGTCGGGGCGCCTTTCGAGCGGTCCCCCTGGAACACAAGACCCGGGGCGTTTATATGGTGACCCTGCCGGCCCCGGCGGATGCGATCGAATACTATATTGAGGTCAAGGCGGGCGGCGACACGGCCCGCTTCCCGGTCACGGCCCCGGCGCTGTGCCAGTCGGTGATCGTCCTGCCGGAGGCGAGATGAGCGAGATCCCGTCGGCCCCGCCTTCCCCCGAGATCATGGTCCTGCCGAAGCGGTTCCGGGCGGCCGAGGTCGCCGCCCTGCTCGACGAGATCCGACGGCGGACCGGGGACGAACCTGTGACCCTCGATTTTCGCGAAGTCGAAGATTTTGATATCGCGACCCTGGCTCTCCTGACCCACCTCGCGAATTGCCTGCCGGGGGCCGTCGCCGCCAACATCCCTGAAGGGCTGGCCCGGGCCGAGGAGGGCTTCGTCCGGCAGCTTCCGGGACCCGGGCCCGGAAAGCCCTCCGCCCCTTCGGCCGGCGCCCGGCCCGGGAAGCTCTTTCGCGCCATCGCCGACCGCTTTCTCGCTCGGATCCGAGCCCTGGACCAATTCATGGCCATTCTCGGCGACGAAGTCTACCATCTCGGCGTCTACCTGAGGAAGCGCCGCGGCGTCTATCCCGGCGAGACCTGGAACCAGATGTTCTTCATGGGCTACCAGTCGTTCCCCATCGTCTGCCTGCTCCTGTTCCTCGTCGGTGTGACCATCTCCATCACCTCGGCCAAGCAGCTCGAGCTCTTCGGCGCCGATATCTACATCGCCGACCTCGTCGGATATGCGATGCTCCGGGAGCTGGTCCCGCTCATGACCGGCGTCATCCTGGCCGGCAAGGTGGGGGCCGCGATCACCGCCGAGCTGGCCAGCATGAGCGTCCTCGAAGAGGTCGACGCCCTGAAAACCATGGGCCTCGTCCCGGAGAAATTTCTCATGGTTCCGCGGCTCATCGCCATCACCCTGGTCGTCCCTCTTCTCGTGGCCATGGCCGACGTCTCCGGCATCGCCGGCGGCATGATCGTCGCGCGGATTCGCTTCGGCATGACCCCCGCGGCTTTCATCACCGAGATGATCACCACCGTCGATTGGGTCGACTTCGGCTGGGGGCTCGTCAAGACCGTCGTCTTCGGCTGGGCCGTCGTCGTCGGTGCCGGCTACAAGGGGCTGACCGTCGGCCGGAGCGCCGAGGAGGTCGGCCGGGCGACGACGGAATGCGTCGTCCTGTCGGTCACTCTCATCATCGTCATCGACTGCATTTTCGCCTTTGTGATCTACTGACCATGGACATCATCAGCGCGCACGATCTCGCCGTCGGCTACGAACGAGAGGCGGTTCTCCGCGACATGACCTTCGGCATCCCCGAGGGCCGGATCACGGTCGTCCTGGGCATCAGCGGGTCGGGCAAATCGACCCTGCTGAAGACCCTGGCCGGTCTCCTCCCGCCGCTCGGCGGCGGATTCGATTTCGCCGGATGCGCCGTCGATTACCGCTCTGAGGAGTCCCTTCACCGCCTCTACAGCAAGATCGGCGTCCTCTACCAGGGCGGAGCGCTCCTCAACGGCCTGACCCTGTTCGAGAACGTCGCTCTGCCGATCCGGATGCACTACCCGGAGATGCCCGCCGGCATGGTCCGGGACATGGTTCACGCCGGCCTGGCCCAGGTCGAGATGGCTGAAGCCGCCGACAAATATCCCTCCGAGCTCTCCGGCGGCATGCGCAAGCGGGGGGCCCTGGCCCGGGCCGTGGCCCTTGATCCGGACCTCGTCTTCTGCGACGAGCCCTCGTCGGGCCTCGATCCGATCACCTCCTCGCGGCTCGACGACCTCCTCCTCAGGCTCAAAGGGACCTTCGGCATGACCCTGGTCGTCGTCACCCACGAGCTGCGCTCGATCGAGCGGGTGGCCGACCGCGTCCTGGTCCTCAACGAAGGCCGCCTCCATTTCGCGGGCGAGGCCGCCGGCCTGGCCGATTCCGCGGACGCCTTCATCCGGACATTCTTCCTCAAGAAGGACAGCCATCATGACACATGAACAAAGGACCCGGTTGGGCATCTTCCTGTCGATCGCCACGGTGATCTTCGTCGCCGCGGCCGGATTCTTCATCGTCCCCAAGCTCCGCGACCCCGGAACCGTCTACAGGATCGAGTTCCGTGATACCTCGATCCAGGGGCTCATCGTCGGTTCGCTCGTCAAGTACCGGGGCGTCCAGGTCGGCCGGGTCACCCGGATCGAGGTGAGCCCCACGAACCTCGACGCTGTCGATGTCGAGGTCAAGATCCGGCCGGCGCTGACCATGAAGACCGACATGTCGGTCACCCTGGTCTATGTCGGCCTGACGGGGCAGAAGTACGTCGAGATCAGCGGCGGCACCCTCGGATCCCCGAACCTGGCGGCCCACGGCGTGATCCCCACGGCCAAAGGCCTGGGGGAACGCGCCGACGACATCGTCAACAACCTCGAGACGACGGCCAAGCGGATCACCGAGCTCCTCTCCGCCGAGAACGTGGCCCGGGTGACCGCCTTCCTGGATAACACCGAAAAGAGCTCGGCCGCCCTCTCCGGGATCCTCCAATCCCGGCGGACGTCACTCGAGAACACCCTGGCCAGCTTCGAGAAGGCCTCGGCCGAGTTCGCCCGGGCGACGGAGAAATTCGTGCCCATGACGGAAGACCTCGACCGTCTCGTCCGGACGATCGAGACGAACTCCCAGCAAACGCTGGGCAACATCTCGCAGCGCTTTTCGGCCGAAGAGATGGGCCAGGTCATCAAGGATGTTCGCGACTTTCTGGCCGCGGCGTCCGTCAGCATGAAGAAGGTCGAAACCGTCCTCCTCCAGCAGCAGTCGGATCTGACGCGGACGTTCACCAACCTCGGCCTCGCCGTCGAGAACCTGGCCCGCTTCTCCCGTGAGATCGCCGAGGAGCCGTCCGCCATCCTGAGGACACGAAAGGACAAGAAATGATGAGGAAACTCGCCCTCCCGCTTGCAGCGATCCTCCTTCTCGCCGGCTGCTTCTCGACCCCGAGCAAGAGGTACTTCCAGATCACGGCCATGGACAGGGACGCGGAGTTCCATCCCAAGATCGGCAAGGCCCTTTACATCGAGCCGGCCCGCGTCGACCCCCTGTACGACGATTACCGGGTCATCTATCGGGTCTCGCCCTATGAGATCAAGTACTACTCATCCGTGTTCTGGGCCGAGAAGCCCGACGGCCTCATCCGCGAGGCCATGCGGGACTACCTCGTCCGAAAAGAGGGCTTTTCCCAGGTCACGCTCGACGTCCTCCAGGGCGACCCGGTCATCACCCTGCGCTCGAACCTCCGGCTGGTCGAGGAGATCGATAATCCCACCGTCTGGTTCGGGCGTCTGGCCATGGACCTCGAGTTCCTGGACTTCAAGTCCGGCGCGGTCCTCGCCTTCCACTCTTTCGACAAGCGGCTTCCGCTCGCCGCCCGCAACTCCAAATTCCTGCCGTCGATCATTTCGAGGATCCTCGGCCAAGAGCTCGACGTCGCCGTCCGCAAGCTCGCCGCCGCCGTGCAGGCCAAGGAGCCGGCGGTCAGAACTCCGGACTAGGCGGAGCCTTGATATCTTCGGCTTACGATCTGGAGGGTGCGGAGAGGCGTCGAATCTCGATCTTGTCCGGGTGACTCAAGTCGATCGGGCGCTCGGCTTCATGATGCTTTGAGCCAGCCGCGCTCGATCTCCTCCAGGGTCCGACCCTTGGTTTCCGGCAGGAAGAACCACATGAACGCCAGATCGAAGGCGCACATCGCCGCGTAGAGCCAGAAGGCCGTGGCCGGGTGAAACCGGTCGGAGATGATCGGAAAAGTCAGGGTGACCACGAAGTCGGCGAACCAGAGGATGAGGGTGGCCAGGCCCATGGCGCTGCCGCGGACCTTGATGGGGAAGATCTCGGCCATGACCACCCAGACGAGCGGCCCCATGGCCGAAGCGAAGAAGGCGATGTAGAGAAGGATGATGAAGAGAAGCGCCGACGCCGGAAGGAGCGGGGACTTGAAGGCGGCGCCGAGAAGAACGAGCGAGACGCCCATGCCGCCCGTGGCGACGAGGAGGAGCGGACGCCGTCCGACCCTGTCGGCGAGGACGATGGCCACGATCGTGAAGAGCATGTTGACCAGACCGACGACCGTCGACTGGCCGATGGCCGACATCCGGGCGAAGCCGGCGCCCTCGAAGATCCGCGGGGCGTAATAGAGGATGGCGTTGATGCCCGTGATCTGCTGGAAGACGGCCAGCACGATGGCGATGAGGAGCGGCCGGCGGAAGGCGGGGCGGAAGAGCTCGCTGAACGAGCCCTCCTCGAGGGCCAGGGTCTCCTTGATCTCGCGGATCCCCGCGGCCGCGGCCTCGGCCGTGTCGGCCCGGGTGAGGACGGTCCGCGCCTCGTCCTCGCGGCCGTTCTTGACCAGCCAGCGCGGGCTCTCGGGGACGCGCAGGAGCAGCAGGAAGAAGAAAACCGACGGGATGGCCCCCATGCCGTACATCCAGCGCCAGTTCGAGGGGCCCGTCCCGGCGAATATCCAGTTGACGAAGTAGGCCAGGAGGATGCCGGTGACGATGGCCAGCTGATTGACCGAGACGAGGGCGCCCCGGACGCGGGCCGGCGCGATCTCGGCGATATAGAGCGGCGAGAGGACGGCCGCGGAGCCGATGCCCAGGCCGCCGATGAACCGGAAGATGACGAACGCCGTGATCGTCCGCGGCAGGGCGCAGCCGACGGCCGAGACGAGGAAGAGGACGGCCGAGACGAGCATGAACCGCCGCCGTCCGATCCGGTCGCTGATCGGCCCGGCCAGACCGGCCCCGAACATGCAGCCGATGAGGACGACGCTCACGGCCCAGCCCTCCTGGAGGGAGTTGAGAGAGAACTGCTCCTTCATGTAGCGCGTCGCGCCGGCGACGATGGCCGTGTCGAAGCCGAAGATCAGCCCGCCGATGGCCGCCACGAGCGTGATGGCGATGACGTAAAGCCCCGCCCGTCTCAAGCGTTGAACTCCCGGACGGCCTCGAACATGGCCACGACGTTGGCGACGGGCACGTTGGCCTGGATGTTGTGGACGGCGTTGAAGACGAAGCCGCCGCCGGGGCCGAAGATCCGGCAGCGTTCGAGGACCTCGGCCCGGACGTCCCCGGGGGCGCCGAAGGCCAGGGTCTTCTGGGTGTCGACGCCCCCGCCCCAGAAGACGATGTCGCGGCCGAACTCCTCCTTGAGCCTCCGGGCGTCCATGCCGGCGGCCGAGACCTGGACAGGGTTGAGGATGTCGAAGCCGCTCTCGATGAAGGCCGGGATGAGGCCGCGGACCGCGCCGCAGGAGTGCTTGAACGTCTTCCAGCCCGTGTGGGCGTGGATCCAATCGTTGATGCGCCGGTAGTACGGAAGATAGAGCTCGCGGAAGGCGGCGACGGAGCAGAAGGTCGACTGCTGGGTGCCGAAGTCCGTGCCGCAGATGAAGGCCGCCTGGACCTCGTCGCCGACGCGGGAATGGATCTTTTCGAGATTCCCCAAGGCGATCCCGGTCTGACGTTCGAAGACCTTGTGGACGTAGGGGCGCCGGACGAGCGTCGAGACATACCATTCCTCGACGTCGCGGATCCCCTTGGGATGCTTGAGGTTGGGGGCGGGGACGAGGGCGATGTCGCCGAGGGCGGTGCCGCCGAAGCTGGCGATGACGCCGCGCCCGGTCGCCGCGGCCCGGCTGCTTTCGGCCTCGAAGTGGTCGAGCGTCGCCTCGGAAACCGGGCCGAACTCCTGGAGGTTATCCTCGGGATCGAGCTTGGCGTCGTCGACGGGCCCCTGGCGGATGATCGTATCGAAGAAGAAACCGTTCCTGGGAAGGCGTCCCGAGGGCGGGGCGGAGCGGTCCCCTCCGGGGTAGACGAGCGTGTCGCCGTTCGCGTCCTTGGTTATCTGGAAATTCCCGGACATGAGGACCTCGGTCCCGTCGTCCATGCGCCAGGGGGTCCAGTTCTCGTTGCGGTAGCCGAACATCGTGTCCGGCCCGTACACCCCCTCGACGTCGATGCCGAGGACCTGCTGAAGGTCGTCGTCGATCCAGCCCAGCATCTGGTAGGGCTCGTGGACCCTGACCAGGCGCCTTTCCAGGCCGTAGTGCTCGCGGAGGCCGATGACGCACTTGACGTGCATGCCGGTGACGGCCGTGCCGTTGAAGTCGACGGGGATGCGATCGGGCTGGCGGTGGTTGAGGGCGGCGTCCAGGCGCTCGCGGCTGGTCATCGTCATGGCGGCCTCCTCGGTCCCCCAAGAGTACCGATTTCGCCGCCGGTTTGCAACAAATCGGGACTGTCCCCGCAGGGGACTGTCCCTCTCGAGAGAGGAGAATATGTGCCTCGGGAACGAGCGCCTTTTCTGACGGACAGATCTCTTAAGCTTGCTTGACGAACGTCCCGGCGCGATATTCGCGGAAGGCCGTGCGGAGTTCCTCCTGGGTATTCATGACGATCGGGCCCTGCCAGGCCACGGGCTCTCCGAGGGGCCGGCCGGCCATCAGCAGGAATCGGACGGGAGAATCGGTCGTCTTGACCTCGATCCGGCCGCCGTTTCCGAAGAGGATGATCGAGTGGTCGCCCTGGACCGGTTTTCTTTCGAGCTCGAAATAGCTGGCCGGCTCGACATCGTAGGACGACGGCGCGGCTTCGCCCGAGAAGCAGCCCTCGCCCTCGAAGACATAGGCGATGACGGTGTGGCCGGGCTTGGTCGGATGGACGAACCCGGCCTGGCGCGGCATCGAGACGTCGATGTACTCGGGGTCGGTGACGATGTCCCGGACCGGGCCGCGGGCCTTCCCGACCGTGCCGCAGATGACGCGGGCCACGACGCCGCTGGCGAGGTCGACCTCGGGGATGTCCGCCTTCTTCACGTCGCGGTAGCGCGGGTCCATCATCTTCCGCGACGCCGGCAGATTGGCCCAGAGCTGGAAGCCGCCCATGCGGCCGTCCTCGGCGCCCTTGGGCATTTCCTGGTGGATGATGCCGCTGCCGGCCGTCATCCACTGGACGTCGCCGGGACCGATGACCCCGCTGTTGCCCAGGCTGTCGCCGTGCTCGGCCGTGCCGCGGATCATGTACGTGATCGTCTCGATGCCGCGGTGCGGATGCCAGGGAAAGCCCGGCAGATACTTGGCCGGGTCGTCCTGGCGGAAGTCGTCGAACATGAGGAAGGGGTCGAACAGCGGCACCTCGCGGAAGCCGAAGCCGCGGCGGAGGTGGACGCCGGCCCCCTCGAGCGTGGGTTGGCTGATGAAAACCTTCCTGACCGCTCGGGTCTTGTCCATGCGTTGCTCCTCTCCCCCCGTCCGTCCCCCATTCTAGCACAAGGCCGGCGATAACTATTGGAAAGCCCTCGGGATCGTCTCCCGCCACTTCCGCTCGCGCAGAAGCCGGCCGTTTTCGAGGATCCGGCGGGCGAACGTGACATGGAAGTTCCCGGCGTCGGAGCGGATCTCGACGGACGTCAGGACGTCGATCGACCTCCCCGAGAGCTCGATCCGGTCGCTGTCTTCCCCGAGGAACCGGGAGCTCGCGGGATCGGACTCGTTCGTTTCGTAGACGTTCTTTTCGGTCGCCTCGAAGCGGCGATCTCGGATCTCGTAGCGGCTCTTCCCGCTCCACGTGTAGGTGACCACGCCGCGGGCGGTATCGCGCTTCCATTCGTTCGTGCCCTGGGGCCAGACGTCGCTCCCGAGGTCCCGGGCGTCCGTCCGGACCTCGCGTTTTTCGGCGGGCCTGAAGGCCGGCGCGCCGACCGGCCCGGGCGGGAGGACGGGCAACTCGATCCAGCTGGCCTCGACCCCCGTGACGAGGGTGGTCGTCATGAGATCGGGCGTCGGCCAGATCATCGGGAACTGGGAGTTGGAGACCGAGAGGCGGACGCGATGGCCGGGCTCGAAAGTCCACGTCGTCAGGTGGAGCTCGAACTCGAGGTCGGCGGATCTTCCGGGGAGGAGCGGCTCCGGGTGGAGGCGCGAGCGCCGCTGGGCGCCGTTGACAAGGCCGCCGGTCACGAGCGCGACCCGGCCATCCGGCAGAACATCTTCGAGTCGCGCGATCCAATGGGCCAGCGGCGCGCCGGCTTTCACCCGGAGCCGGACGCGGGGCAGACCGACGATCTCGATCTTTTCCCGCAGGACATCGCTGTCATAGACCAGGCTGCCGGCATCATCTGGTCGCATGTCGCCGGTCGGCTCGCCCCACCAGAGTCCGGTGCTGATGCCGTAGCTCGGGACGTAGAACAGGGCATCGCCGGCGGCCGGCCCGGGCCTTTCGCGGAGGCGTCCGTCCGAGGCCGGGAAGAGCTTTTTCCAGGTCGTCCCGGGGATGGGCCAATCTCCGGCGAGCCAGCGGCCGGGCGTCATGGTCAGTCCGGCGTCGGGCGCGTGCCCGGCCCGGAGGTAGATGACCAACCGGGGGTCGCCGCGGACGCCGGTCTCTTTCCCCTTCAGCCATTGGTCCCACCAGCGGACGGCCTCGTGCCGCCACTCGTAGTTCGGGCCCGGTGTCCCGTCGTCAGGCCAGGCATGGTTCCAGGGGCCGACCTCGGCTTTGATCGGAACGCCCATGTTCTCGAGCATCCGCGGGATGCTGTCCCGATAGCCGTCGAGAAGCCCGCCGATGAGATAACAGGGGACCTGGATCTTATCGTACTGGCCGCGGAGCGAATTCCGGCTCCAGAATTCGCCGTCCCTCTGCTGCTTGAGATAGGTCAGGAGCCCCGGATAGGATTCGAACCGCTCACGATAATAGGCCTCGTCGATCGGATAGTCGGGCGACCGGGGGATGGCCTTGGAATGATCGAACCAGAAGGCCCATTCATCCACATGGAACGCGCCGTCGATGTAATGAATGTCGTCGTGGTAGAGGTCGTCCGTGGCCATCGCGGCCAGGATCGCCTTGAGGGCCGGCGGCCGGCGCATGGCGACCTGGATGGCATTGAAGCCGCCCCATGAAATCCCCCACATGCCGACGCTGCCGTTGGACGCCGGCAGCCGCGAGAGCTGGTCGATCGTCTCGACGGCGTCGTCGAGCTCCTGTTCGGAATATTCCCGCAGGGGGAACGTGCCCTCCGACGAGCCCGTGCCCCGGATATCCACCCGGGCCAGGATGTAGCCGCGGCGGACGAAATAGGCGTAGAGCGGGTAGACGCCGACATAGCCGCCGTCATCTTTCCGGTAAGGCAGGAATTCGAAGAGCACGGGGAAGCGTTCGCCGGGCGAACGCGGCACCGGCGCGTAGATGGTCGCGGCCAGCCGGACGCCGTCCTTCATTTTGAGCCAACCGTCGTCGATCCTGAAGTCATAGCTCGGCGGGGAGACTTCGTCCCTCGGTCCCGGTTGTTGGCCGGATCGGCCCGCAAGCTGAAGGAGGCAGAGGGCGATGGCCGGAAGCGCGAGAATACGACGGATGCTGAGGCGGGGCATTCCGCCCTCCTTATCTCAAACGGGATCGCCGGGCTCGATCGGATTCCGATCGTTGTCTATCGTCGGCGGCCGGTTCCTCCCGCTGACGCGCCGCATGACGAGGAACACGGGAAAGCCGACGGCGAAGAAACCCGCGCCGTAGAGGGCTTCGCGAGTCTGGGTCGCGAGCACGTTCGCCGCGATGGCCAGCATGAAGACGACGAAGACGGCCGGCAGGACGGGGTAGAGGGGGATGCGATAGCCGGTGTAGGCCTCGCCGGACAGCCGCGCCTTGCGCCGCAGGAAGAAGATCGAAGACGAGACGACGGCCAGGGTGATCGTGTCAAGGAACATGACGTAGTTGACGATGTTCTCGAAGGTCCGCAGGAGGAAGATCGAGACGAGGATGATCGCGCCGAGGAAAAGCAGGCCGAACTCCTGGGTCTGGGTCTTCGGGTTGACCTTCTGGAAGACGGCCGGCAGCGTCCGGTCCTCGGCCATGGAGTAATAGACCCGGGGGATCTGCATCAGGGTGACATTGAGGAAGCCCATGGCCGAGAGGAAGATGGCCAGGGAGACGACGAGCTTGCCGGCCTCGCCCAGGGTGACGCGGGCCGTCTCGGCGGCGACGAGCTTGGCTCCGGCGATGCCGGGAACGCCGAGCACCTTGACGTAGGCCACGTTGATGGTCAGGTAGCAGGCGAGGACGATGAGGATGCCGAAGAAGATGGCCCGGGGCACGTTGCGGCGGGCGTTATGGACGTCAGCCCCGAAGTTGATGGTGTTCTGGTAGCCGCCGTAGGCGTAGAAGACATAGATGAAGGCGACGCCGAGGGCGAGGACCCAGGGTTTGTCGAGGGGGAGCGCGGCCGGACCTTCGGGGACCTTCTTGGACAGGAAGGCCGCCGCCGCGAGGACGCCGATCATGACCACCTTGAGAACGCTCAGGACGTTCTGGGCCCAGGCCCCGGTCTTGATGCCGAGGAAATTGATGGCCAGAAGGCCGGCGATGAGGATGACGGCCGTGATCTGGACGGTCGCGGTCGTGGGGGCCGCGCCTGGAAAGACGATAGGAGTCAAATATTCGGCGCCGATCAGCGCCACCGCGGCCGCGCCGGCCCCGTTGAGGATGACGACGTTGGTCCAGTTGAGCATGAAGGCCAGGCCGGAGGAGTAGTTCTCGGCGACGACCTTGTAGTAGCCGCCCGGCTTGGCGAAGCGGCCGCCGATCTCGGCGAAGGTCAGGGCGCCGATGAAGCTGATGAGCCCGCCCAGGGTCCAGGCGGCGTAGAAGAGCGCCGGCGTCCTGGCCGCGGCGGCGACCATGGCCGGGGTCCGGAAGATGCCGATGCCGATGATCAGGCTGACGACGATCATCGTCGCGTCGAAGGTGGTCAGCTTCGCCTTGATGGTCATGCGGGCTCCTTACCGGGCCTTCCGTTCTCCGCGTATCTCCTTCCCCATCCCGGCCTCTCTCATCGGCCCAAGCTTCTGACGGCCCGCTCGATGCGCTCCAACGCTTCCTTGAGAAGAGACCGCGGGCAGCCGAAATTGATCCGGACGAAGCCGTCGAGCTCGGGCCCGAAGATCGAGCCATCGCTGAAATAGACCCGGCATTGCCGCAGGAAGAAGTCGTTCAACCGGCCGGGTTCGAGGTGGAGGTCCCGGCCGTCGAGCAGGGCCAAGTAGGTGCCTTCCGGGCGGACGAACCGGACCCCGGGCAGCCGGTCGGCGACGAACCGGTCGATGGCCTCGACGTTCCCCTCGAGGTAGACAAGGAGCTCCTCGAGCCAGTCCTCGCCGTGGCGGTAGGCGGCCTCGAACGCGACGATCCCGAGGGCGTTCCCG
>JBAVUQ010000080.1:0-4680 GCA_049696855.1 Candidatus Aminicenantales bacterium | reverse complement strand
ATAGAAGCGCGGCAGCATATAGGTGGCCGTCGTCTTCCCGGACCCGCTCGGGCCGACGAGCGCGGCCAGCCGGCCCGGCTTGATCTCGAAGGTGATGTCGCGGAGGGCCCAGCAGCGGGCGGCCGGGGCTTGAGGGGCCGGCGTCCCGTTCCCGTTTCGCGTCGCGACCGTCTTGAGCTTCCCGCCTTCCTGGGACAGGGGAGGAGCGGTCATGGCCGGACTGCGGGGGCCGCCGAAGCGGACGACATCGGCCAGGCCCGCGGCGGCCGCCTCCTCGGCGGCGTCGTCCGGCTGATAGCTGAATGAGACCTTGTCGAAGCGGACGTCGCCCCGGACGGTCTCGAGGGCCTTCGCGTCCGGCCGCTCCGCGATCTCGAGCGGCAGGTCGAGGACCTCGAAGACCCGCTCGAAGCTGACGAGCGAGGTGGCCAGGTCCATGCGGGCGTTGGTCAACGCCGAGAGAGGGCCGTAGAGCATCCCCAGGTAGGCCGTGAAGGCGACCATCGTCCCGATGGTGAAGCCGGAGCCGCGGAGGACGAGCAGGCCGCCTCCCCAGAAGACGACGACCGTGCCGACGGCGCTGATCAGGCTGACCGTCAGGAAGAACCAGCGCATCATATAGGCCTGGCGCACGCCCGCTTGGCGGACGCGCTCGGCCCGGCCCCGGAACCGGCCCACTTCGTCGGGCCCGCGGCCGAAGAGCTTGACGAGAAGCGCCCCGCTGACGTTCAGGGTTTCGTCCATCATGGCGTTCATCTCGGCGTTGAGCGTCATCTGCCGGCGGACGATCGTCCGCAGCTTTCTGCCCAGGAGGCGCGCCGGGATGAGGAAGAGCGGCAGGACGGCGATGGCCAGCAGGGTCAGCCGCCACTCGAGCCTGAGCATGATCACCAGGGCGCTGACCAGGGTGACGGAATTGGTGAACACGTCGACGATCGTCCCGCTGACCGCCCGCTGGGCGCCGATGACGTCGTTGTTCAGCCGCGACATCAGCTCGCCCGTCTTGGTGGCCGTGAAGAAGCGCAGCGACATGCGGTGCAGGTGGTCGAAGAGCTCCGTCCGGAGGTCGCGGATGACCCCCTCGCCGACGGAAGCGCCGAGGTAGCGCTGGGCGACCCCCAGAAGCCCGTTGACGAGAGGCACGGCCAGCATGCCCAGCGCCAGCAGCGTCAGCCGATGGAGGTCATGCTTCGGCAGGGCCTGGTCGATCAGGTTCCGGACGAGAAGAGGCGGGACGAGGCCGAGCAGGGTCGCGACCAGGATCAGGGCCAGCATCGCCGCGATCCGCCCGAAATAAGGGCGGCCGTAGGCCATGGCGCGGCGGAGGAGCGCCCCGCTCAGCTGAGGGCGGTCCTGCTTCTCGTCGTAGCGGAGGAAGGGCCGCCAGCCGGCGCCGTTAGCCACGCCGCCTCCGCTACTTGACGATGTTGCCGTCGGCGTCGATCACGGAGATCTGGGCGAAGCCGAGCTCCCGGATCTTGGGCTCGATCTTGGCCCGGTCGCCGACGATGATCCAGATCACGCTCTGGGGATGGATGGTCTTCGCCGCGGCCTTGCTCAAGTCGGCCATGGTCAGCTTTTGGACGAGTCCCGGGTACTTTTGATAGTAATCGTCGGGCAGTCCGTACTGGACGATCTCCTCGAGCGAACCCAGGACCGACCCCATGGTCTCCCACTGGCCCGGCAGCCCGAGGACCGTGTTGTTCTTGGCGTTCTGGAACTCTTCGGCCGTGATCGGCTTCTTGCCCAGGATGCCTTCGAGCTCGCCCTGGATCTCGACCATGGTTTCCTTGGTCTTGTCCGACTGGACGGGGGCCAGGACCAGGAACGGCCGCTGGCCGCGGGCCCCCGGGAGGGCGCTCTGGGCCCCGTAGCTCCAGTGCTTGTCCTCGCGGATGTTCATGTTGATGCGCGAGACGAAATCGCCGCCGAGGATCATGTTCATCGTCGTGATGGCGACGTTGTCCGGATCGGCGGACGAGGGCGCGGGGAAGCCGCAGACGACCATGGACTGGGGCGCGTCCGGCTTGTCCATGATGTAGACGGCCGGGCTCGCCGCGAGCGGGACCGTCGTGATTTTCTTCACCGGGGGCTTGCCGCCCGTCCAGCCCTGGAAGAGCTTCTCGAGCTTGGGCTTGATCTCGGCCATCGTCGTATCGCCGACCACGACGAGCGTGGCCCCCGCGGGCTTGAACCAGGTCTGATGGAACTTGACCAGGTCGGCCCGCGTCAGCTTGGAAACGGTGTCCGCGTAGCCGGACCCCGTGAAGGGGATGGCGTAGGGATGGCCCGCGCCGTAGACGAGCTTGGGGAAGACCCGCAGGGCCATGCCGAAGGGCGAGGCCTTTTCCTGGGCGATCCGGGCGATCTGGATCTTCTGGAGCCTGGCGAAGTCCGCCTCCGGGAAGGCGGGGTTGAGGATGACGTCGGCGTAGATGTCGAGGGCCGGATCGAGCTTGTCCTTGAGCGCGGTCAGCGACACGGACGAGGTGTCGAGGTTGGAGCCCGCCCCGATGCTGGCGCCGAGCATGGCCAGCTCGTCGCTGATCTGGAGAGCCGTGCGCTTGGCGGTGCCCTCATCGATCATGGACATGGCCAGGGAGGCCGTCCCCGGCTGGGACCCCTGGTCGGCGGCATAGCCCGCATCGAACATCATGGAAAAGTGCACGACGGGAATGGCGTGGCGCTCGGCCAGCATGATCCTCAGGCCGTTCGGCAGCGACGCGCGCTCAACGGCGGGGAAGCTGACCTGGGGCGTCGGGCCGACGGCCGGCATCGTCTTGCGGTCGACGCTGCTCGGAACGGCCTTGAGCGCCGGATACGGACGGACCTCGAGGATGTATACGCCGTCGGAAAGCCAGCGGACGGCCGTGTCCTTGACGCTCTGGACCGTCGCCTCGTCGATATGCTTCAGCGATGTCTTATAGGCGTCAGGGCTGCCGCCATAGACCTGGCTCGAGGCCAGCAGGTCGGACTTGCCGCCGAAGCCGCCGATCCGCTCGATCCCCTGGATGAAGCGGGCCCGGGACTGGATCTTGACCCGCTCGAGCTCGGCCGCGGTCGGACCCTCGGCCAGGAACTTGGCCATCTCCTCGTTGATCGCTTTTTCGATCACGGCCAGATCGGCGCCGGGCTTGGCGTCGGCCTGGATGGCGAACTGCCCGCCGATCTCACGCGTGTTGATATAGGCTCCGACGGAGGTCGCGATCTGGTCGTCATAGACGAGGCGCTTGTAGAGCCGGGAGGTCTTCCCGTCGGAGAGGATGGAGCTGGCCAGGTCGAGATCGTCGGCGCAGGCCGTGCCCCAGCCCGGGACGTTCCAGAACTTGTAGAGCCTGGCCTGAGCGACGCGGTCCTGCACGGCCTCGCGGTGGGTCCCGGTCATCTTGGCTATCCAGGACGTCTGATGGGCGATGGGCGGCGAGGGGGGGATGTCGCCGAAGTACTGCTTGACCTTCTCGAGCACCGTCTTGGCGTCGATGTCGCCGGCGATGGCGATGACGGCGTTGTTCGGGCCGTAGTAGGTCGTGAACCATTGCTGGAAGTCCTCGAGCTTGCCGCCGCTGAGGTCGTCGATCGAGCCGCCGACCGACCAGGAGTAGGGGTGCCCCGGCGGGTACGTCCCCTTGACGATCAGGTCCTCGGTGATGCCGAAGGGCTCGTTGTAGGATTGGCGGAGCTCGTTCTGCACGACGCCCCGCTGCTCGTCGAGCTTGGCCTGGGTGATCGCGCCCTTGAGATGGCCCATCCGGTCCGACTCCATCCACAGGACGAGGTCGAGGGCCGAGACCGGGACGTTCTCGAAGTAGTTCGTCCGGTCCTCGTTGGTGGTGCCGTTGAGGTCGGTCGCGCCGACCTTCTGCATGGGCTTGAAGTAATCGTCGTTGTAGTTCTCGCTGCCGTTGAACATGAGGTGCTCGAAGAGGTGGGCGAAGCCGGTCTTGCCGGACTTCTCGTTCTTCGAGCCCACGTGGTACCAGATGTTGAAGGCTACGATGGGGGCCTTGTGGTCCTCGTGGACGATCAGGGTCAGGCCGTTGTCAAGAACGAACTTCTGGAAGGGGATATCGATCTTGGACGTCTGGGCGGCGAGATACGGCGCGGCCAGGACGACAAGGCCGATGACAAAGGCCGCGACGGCGGCCGGGACGGACAAGGGCTTGCGCATGAGGTCCTCCTGAGACGGGATAGGGACGATTATACGCCAGGTCCGCCTTCGCGGGAACCGGCTATTTTTTTGGTGCTTCTCCGGATTTCGGGAGATCCCTCTCTGCGGCTTCAGCTCAGGGTATTGCCTCTAGCTCCCCGGCCCCCCGGGAACCAGTCGTCCGGTTCCCCCCGCTGCGCGGGTCCCCTCTCCACGGACGGGGATCGTCGCGGCGACATCCATCGCGCCTCAAGGAGTCTTCTCCATTTTTTGGATCGACAGGCGGAGGAAAAGTTGGAGGCGGAGCTGTGGTATCATGAACAGGCTGTTAAAGGGCCTCGTTCATAGATCCGAGGGGTCCGGAAGAGAAGGGAGATTGATATGAAGACGACGAAGGGGCTGAATGCTCGGAAGACCGAGGCGCGGGAGTACCAGACCCCGGCCTCCGGCATCTTCTTCACCGTTAAAGACGTCCTCTATGAAGGGCGGTCCAAGTTCCAGCGGATCGAGATCATCCGCAACAAGGACTACGG
>JBAVUQ010000079.1:0-3357 GCA_049696855.1 Candidatus Aminicenantales bacterium | reverse complement strand
TCGATCAGGATCTCCTCGATCTCCTCGCGGCCGATGGGCGAGAAGGCCAGGGTCTGGCAGCGCGAGCGGATGGTCGGAGCGAGGCGATGAGGGCTGGCCGTCACCAAGATGATGTGGCTGAAGTCCGGCGGTTCCTCGAGGACCTTGAGCAGGGAGTTGGCCGACGGCTCGTTGAGGTTCTCGGCTTCCTCGATGATGAAGACCCGCCGCTTGCCGATCATCGGCCGGAGATAGGCCATCTGCTTGAGGAGCCGGGTCTGTTCGATCTTCACGTCGCGGACCTCGGCGGTGATGACCATGACGTCGGGATGGAGGCCGCTGTCGATGGTCCGGCAGGACGGGCATTCATCGCAGGAGTCCGCGGCGAGCGTCCGGCAGTTGAGGGTCTTGGCCAGGGTCAGGGCCATGTCCGACTTGCCGACGCCGTCGGGGCCGCCGAAGATGAGGGAGTTCGGGACGCGGCCGCGCTCGAGGGCCAGCTTGAGGATGCGCTTGATCCTCACGTTGCCGGCGATGTCCTTGAAGGCCATGTCCTCAGCCGTCCTTTCGCCCGGGCCGGCGGCCGCCGTCCAGGGCCTTTTTGAGGTAAGGGGCGGTGTAGGAGCCGTCCCCGGCCGCGGCGACCTCTTCGGGAGTCCCCTGGGCCACGATCCGGCCCCCGTCCTCCCCGCCCTCCGGGCCCAGGTCGATAATATAGTCGCAGTACTTGATGACTTCAAGGTTGTGCTCGATGATGACGACCGTGTTGCCGAGCGAAGCGAGCTCGGACAGGACCTCGAGGAGCTTGCGGACGTCGTCGAAGTGGAGGCCGGTCGTGGGCTCGTCGAGGAGGTAGAGGGTCCGGCCGGTGGCCCGCCGGCCGAGCTCCTTCGTCAGTTTGATGCGCTGGGCCTCGCCGCCGGACAGGGTGGGCGCCGGCTGGCCGAGGCGGATGTAGCCGAGCCCGACCCGCTTCAGCGTGGCCAGCTTGCGCTTGAGCTGGGGGTAGGCCTTCAAGAGCTCGTAGGCGTCGTCGACCGTCATGGCCAGGTAATCGGCGATCGTCTTGCCCTTGTACGTGACGGCCAGGGTCTCCTTGTTGTAGCGCTTGCCCTCGCAGCGGTCGCAGGTGACGAAGACGTCGGGCAGGAAGTGCATCTCGATCTTCTTGACCCCGGCGCCCTCGCACTCCTCGCACCGGCCCCCCGCGACGTTGAAGCTGAACCGCCCCGGCCCGTAGCCGCGCATGCGGGACTCGGGGGTCCGGGCCATGAGGTCGCGCAGGGCGGCGAACAGGCCGGTGTAGGTCGCCGGGTTGGAGCGCGGCGTCCGGCCGATCGGCTTCTGGTCGACGGCGACGACCTTGTCCAGGCCGTCGATGCCCTCGATCTTCTCGTGGGCGCCGACACGCTCCCGGGCCCGGTAGAGCTTGTTCTCGAGGGCCTTGAACAGGATATCGTAGACGAGGGTGCTCTTGCCCGAGCCGGAGACGCCGGTGACGGCCGTCATCGCCCCGAGCGGGATGCGCACGTCGATCCCCTTCAGGTTGTGCTCGCGGGCCTTGCGGATGATCAGCCACCCGGCCGGCTTGCGGCGGGACGCCGGGACTGGCACGGACTTCTCGCCCCGGAGGTACTGGGCCGTTAGAGAGTCGGGCGAGGCGAGGATGGCCGCGAGCGGGCCTTCGGCGACCTTGAAGCCGCCGTCCTCGCCGGCGCCGGGGCCGAGGTCGAGGAGGTAATCGGCCGCGCGGATCGTCTGCTCGTCGTGCTCGACGACGACGATCGAGTTGCCTTCGTCGCGCAGGGCGCGGAGGAGCGAGATCAGGCGGCCGTTGTCCCGCTGGTGGAGGCCGATCGTCGGCTCGTCGAGGACGTAGAGGACGCCGCGGAGGCGCGACCCGACCTGGGCGGCGAGCCGGACGCGCTGGGCCTCGCCGCCGGAGAGCGACGCGGTCGTCCGGTTGAGCTGGAGGTAGGACATCCCCAGCTCCCCCATGACGGCCAGGCGCGAGGAGATCTCCTTGAGGATCCGGCCGGCGACGAGCTTGGCGGCGGGCGGGAACTCGAGCCTGGCGCAGACGGCCAGGAGCTCGACGATCGAGAGCTCGCCGATGTCGTGGATGTTCCGGCCGCCGATCTTGACCGAGAGGCTCTCCTTCTTGAGGCGGGCGCCGCCGCATTCGAGACAGACATCGTCGGTGAGCTCGACCTCGCCCCATTCGTTATGGGTCGTCTGGTAGCCGAGGCCGTGGCACTTCGGACAGGCGCCGTAGGGACTGTTGAAGGAGAAGTTGCGCGGCTCGAGCTCGGCCAGGCTGACCTCGCAGTAGGGGCAGAGGAGGGTCAGGGAGAAGAAGCGCTCCTTGCCGGTCTCGTCGACGACGAGGACCTCGCCGTCGGAGACTTCGAGGGCCTTGTCGACGGCCGCGCGCAGCCGGCGCTCGGCGTCGGGGCCGATCTTGACCGTGTCGACGAGGACGTCGATCGTGTGCTTGCGGTTCTTCTCGAGAGGGATGTCGTCCTCGAGGTCGCGCAGGACGCCGTTGACCCGGGCCCGGAGGAAGCCCTTCTTGCGCAGGCGCTCGAACAGGCGCTGGTACTCGCCCTTGCGTCCCTTGACCACGGGAGCCAGGATGCGGACCTTGGCGCCGGGGGCCTGCTCGGTGATCCGCTTCAGGATCTCCTCGGGCGTCTGGGACGAGACGACGCGGCCGCAGCTCGGGCAGTGGGGCGTCCCGACCCGGGCGAAGAGGAGCCGGAAGAGGTCGTAGACCTCGGTGATCGTGCCCACGGTCGAACGGGGGTTGGTCGAGATCGTCTTCTGGTCGATGGAGATCGAGGGCGAGATGCCCTCGACGGACTCGACCTCGGGCTTTTCCATCTGGTCGATGAACTGGCGGGCGTAGGCCGAGAGGCACTCGATGTAGCGGCGCTGGCCCTCGGCGAAGATCGTGTCGAAGGCGAGGGACGACTTCCCCGAGCCGGATGGACCGGTGACCACGATCAGCTTGTTCCGGGGGAGCGCAACGTCGATCCGCTTGAGATTGTGTTGCGCCGCCCTCTTGATGCGAATCTCGTCCAGCATAATCCATCTATTCTATCACAGGAGGCATGCCGGGGGCATATTTCCACCAATCCTGAGAAACAAGGGAATTGTGAGGCGGCTTCCGTCTGGTATTCGTATTCCCTGCTCTACTCGGCCATCATCGGGGTTCTCTGCTCGAAGACATGGACGGGCGGCTGCTTCTCGGCAGGGAATATCAACTGCAGGTGACGGACAATCTGGTCCACGGCTTAGGTAGGTCCGGGATTCTGCTTCCTCTAGAACTTCAGCGAGAACTTGAGCTGGACCCAACGTGGCAGCTGCCGCGCCCAG
>JBAVUQ010000078.1:0-3979 GCA_049696855.1 Candidatus Aminicenantales bacterium | reverse complement strand
GCCGGAACGAAGTTCGAGAACGGCCATTACCTGACGACGGGCGGCCGCGTCCTCGGCGTCTGCGCTTCCGAAGAGACGCTGGCCGCGACCATGGGCAAGATCTACGAGGCCTGCGGCCGGATCTACTTCGAAGCCATGTCCTACCGCCGGGATATCGGCGCGGTCAAGGAGGAGCGGACATGAAGGTCATGATCTTTCTCGGGAGCGAATCGGACGCCGGCACGATCGAGGACGCGCTCAAGGTTCTCGAGGACTTCGGCGTCCCCTTCGGGATCGAGGTGACCTCGGCCCACCGCTCGCCGGAGCGGACGCTCCGCCTGGTCAGGTCATCGGAGGACGCCGGCGCCGAGGTCTTCGTCGCCGTGGCCGGAAAAGCGGCCCACCTGGCCGGCGTCGTCGCCGCGCACACGGTCAAGCCCGTCATCGGCGTGCCCGTGGAGAGCGAGGCCCTGGCGGGTCTGGACGCGCTGCTCTCGACCGTCCAGATGCCCAAGGGCATTCCCGTGGCCACGATGGCCCTGGGCAAGCACGGCGGCACCAACGCCGCCATCCTGGCGATCGAGATCCTGGCCCTCCACGACCAGGAGCTGCGGAAGAAGCTCGTCGCCCACCGGGCCCGGATGGCCGAGAAGGTCGAGGCGGCCTCCGCCAAGCTCAAGGAAAAGTTCTAGCCCGCGGCGATGGCCTCGTTTGCCGTCCGGAATTTCGGCTGCCGCGTCAACCAGGCGGAAGCGTTCGCCTGGGCGGACGCCTTTCGCGAGCGGGGCTTCCGTCTCGACGAGGATTGGGCCCGGAGCGACGTCGTCGTGGTCAATTCGTGCGCTCTCACCGGGCGGGCCGAGCGGGACGTCCGGAAATTCATCCGCGCCGTCCATCGCGGAAATCCCGGGACGAAGATCGTCGTCACGGGGTGTTACGCCGAACGGGCCCCCGCGGAGATCGCGGCCTTGCCGGGCGTCGTCTCCGTCCTGCCCCAGAGCGCCAAGGACGGGATCGCCGACCGGGTGATGGCTCTCGAGGGCCTGGAGGCGGTTTCGGACCGGGCGGGAACGATCGGACGGAAGGCGCGCGCGGATCCCGCCGCCGACGCCGACGGGGGGGCCTCGCTCCGGGCCCGCGGCTATCTGAAGATCCAGGACGGCTGCGACAACCGGTGCGCCTACTGCATCATCCCCAGCGTCCGGGGACGGAGCCGGAGCGTTCCCCCGGATGATGTCGCGGCGGCGGTCGGGGGCCTGGCCGGCCGCGGCTTCCGGGAGATCGTCCTGGCCGGGATCCACCTTTCTTCTTACGGCGAAGACCTCACGCCGCGCGGCTCGCTTCTCGGCCTGCTCCATAAGCTGGGCCAAGCGGCCGGTCCGGCGCGTCTCCGGCTGAGCTCACTCGACCCGCGGAGGACGGACGACGCGCTCCTGACGCGCATCGCCGGAGACACGAGGATCTGTCCCCATGTCCACCTGTCTCTCCAGCACGCGTCGCGGCGCATCCTCGGCCTGATGGGCCGGAGCGTCGAGGCGGACTCGTACGAGCGGATCGTCGATGAAATGGCCCGGCTGTCCCCCGAGGCGGCCCTCGGCGCGGACGTCATGGTCGGGTTCCCGGGTGAAGCGGAGGCCGATTTCGAGGAGCTGCGGAGATTCATCGAACGGTCCGCGCTGACTTATGTCCACGTTTTTTCGTATTCGCCGCGTCCGGGGACGCCCGCCGCGGCCCGGCCGCAGATGCCGGCGGGAGTCGTCACGGAGCGGGCCAAGGCCTTGCGGCGCCTGTCGGCCCTGAAGGACTTCCGCTTCAGGCGGCGCTTCCTGGGCCGGGCGCTCGAGGCCGTGGTTATCGACAGGTCGGACAAGGGCGCCGAGGTCCTGACCGGGAACTTCGTCAGCGTGCGCGTTCCCTCCTGCCCGGCCCCGGAGCGGGAGCTCGTCCGGGTCTCGATCCGAAGGGTCCTGCCGCGCCGCACGGAAGGCGAGATCGTCCCATGAAAAAGATCCATCTCCTGCCGGAGGACGTGGCCCAGAAGATCGCCGCGGGCGAGGTCATCGAGAGGCCTGTTTCCGTCGTCAAGGAGCTCGTCGAGAACTCGCTCGACGCCGGGGCGTCCGAGATCCGGGTCGAGCTCGTCGACGGCGGCAAGAGCCTGATCAAGGTCCAGGACAACGGCGCGGGCATGGACCGCGAGGATGCCGCGCTCTGTTTCCGCCGGCACTCGACGAGCAAGATCGCCCGGGAGGAGGACCTCGAACGGATCGCCACCCTGGGCTTCCGGGGCGAAGCGCTGGCCAGCATCGCCGCCGTTTCGAGGCTGATCCTGCGGACCTTCGACGGCGAGGGCGACCGCGGCACGATGATCGAGAGGGAAGGGGAGCGGCTCGTCGCCGTGACCGACATCGCCTTCCCCCGCGGCACGAGCGTCGAGGTGCGCGACCTCTTCTTCAACCTGCCGGCGCGGCGGAAGTTCCTCCGCTCGGGGCAGTCCGAGCTCGGACCGGTGGCCAAGTACGTGACTCAGGCCGCGCTCGGCGCGCCCGGCATCCGGTTCACGCTCGTCCACGGGACGCGCGAGACGCTCGCCTGCCCGCCGGTCGCGACCCTCCGGGAACGGGTCTTCCAGATCTTCGGCAAGAAGATGGTCGACGGCCTCATGGACGTCGCCGCCGAGGAGGGCGAAGCCCGGCTCGATGGCTTGGCCTCGCTGCCTCTGGGCGGCCGGGCCGACAAGTCGGTCCAGTACTTCTTCGTCAACGGCCGTCCGGTCAAGGACAGGATCCTCATGGCCGCCCTGAGCCAGGCCTACATGGGCATCCTTGAGCGGGGCCGATCGCCGGAGGCCTTCCTCTTCCTGAGGATGCCCCTCGGCGAGGTCGACGTCAATGTCCACCCGGCCAAGGCCGAGGTCCGGTTCAAAGACACCCAGCTCGTTTTCCGCCTCGTCCTCAGGGCCGTCGGCGAAGGCGCTGCGCGCGGACATACCATTAAAGAGGTTATCCCGGACGAAGGACGGCAGGGGACGGGCTCACGGATCGGGGAGAGCGGCCCGGGCTATCCGGCGCCGGGGCTCGCGTTCGGTCCTGTCGCCGGCGGCGCGCTGAGCCCCGGCCGCGCTGGGGTGATGGGCGACGAGGATCGGGAATCGAAAGGGGACATGTACCCTGGGTACGTGTCCCCGATCATGAAACCCGGGGCTGGGAAGGGCTTTACGGTGCTCGGCCAGTTCGACAACATGTACATCGTCGCGGCCGGGCCGGACGGCCTTCTCGTCATCGACCAGCACAACGCCCACGAGCGCGTCCTTTTCGAAAAGTACAGGGAGATCGACAGGCTGAGGCTGTGGCCGCGCAAGGTCCTCCTCATCCCGCCCCTGATCGAGCTTCCGCCGTCGGCGGCGGTCGGTCTCGAAGAGAATGCGATCCTTCTCGAAGAGCTGGGCTTCCGCGTCGAGGCCATGGGCGGGCGTTCCTATGCTCTCAAAGAATACCCGGACGTATTCAAGGCGGATGAGGCCAAGGACGTCCTTCTGGGCTTGCTCGAGGAGGCGGGAGGGGCCGGGGCCGGGGACCGGCGGGAACGGATGCTCGCGACGATGGCCTGCAAGTCCGCCATCAAGGCGGGGGAGCCCCTGACGCGGGAGAAGATGGGCTACCTCGTCGAGGAGCTTTTCAAGACCTCCCAACCGGCTCTCTGCCCCCACGGCCGCCCGATCGTCGTCCGTATCGAAAAGTCGGTGATCGATAGAGGGCTGGGAAGAAAGGGCCAAACCTGAAGAAGGGGTCAAACCTATTTTTCGTTACTTTTCGGAGAAGGGCGCACGCTGATCCGCAAGACGTGCCGAAAAGTAACGAAAAATAGGTTTGACCTAGGCCTGTCCGGTTGTTGTTTTTTAAAAGTCTTCTAACTTATTGAATAAGTTTTAAAAAGGGGCATTTTCGAGCGTTTTCGATTTGAACGGTCCTCCCTGTTGGGTGTATGGCCATCCTTGAGC
>JBAVUQ010000077.1:0-1989 GCA_049696855.1 Candidatus Aminicenantales bacterium | reverse complement strand
GTAGAGCTTGGCCACGAATTGGGTCAAAGAGCGAACGGACGCGGCGTCTCCGGCGGTATGATCGAGATTGACGACCAGCGTGTCCCGCTCGCTTCGGACCAATCCGAAGCGGACGATCGGTCCCTGCCAGGGATCCAGGTCCTCGGCAATAAGCCGCCGGACGGCCGCTTCCGGATCGGACTCGACGAATATCCTGAGCAGGGCCCCGGCGTCGAACCCGCGGACCGGCGTCCAGCGGGGATGAAAGAACCGGCGACTGACACGGCGGGCGAGAATGGGCTCCGCCAGGATGGCGGATCTTATGGCCTCGGCCAGCCGGGTTTCGTCCAACCGCCCTTCGAATTCCACGACCGTGCGGACCTGCTGGTCGGAGAAGCGCTTCGTCAACAGCTGGAGGCTGTCCCAGCCGGTAAGAGGGAAGGTCTTGCGCATGGTCACGAATCGTAGGCGCGAACGCCGGCCGTGTCAAGTCCGCCCCGCCGCGGCCGTTACGCCAGTCGCGGCCTCGTGATAAAGAGACTGCCCTGGACGACAAAGCGCCGGAGCTTGTCCCGGGCCACGGTCACGCCGATCCTCACCGTCCGGCGGACTCTCGGTCTCGCCGCGCCGTCGTCGGCGATGAAAAGCGGGCCCTCTTTCGTCAGGTCCGCTCCATAAAGCCGCATGTCGATCCTCATCGCCCGGGTCAGGTTCCCGGGACCGTTCGCCAAGCGCATCAGCCCGGCTCGCCGGCGGGATCTTCGCATCGAGTCGATCCCCTCGAGCGGCTCGAGGGCCCTGATGAGAATTCCGCCGGCGGGCTGGCCCTTCTTGGCGACGACATTCAGACAGAAGTTCAGGCCGTGGGTCTGATAGAGGTAGGCGCGACCGACTTCTCCGAAGAGAGCCCGGTTCCTTTCCGTGCGGCCGCGGAAGGCGTGGCTGGCCGGATCATCGGACGTGTAGGCTTCCGTCTCCACGATCCGGCCCGCAAGGGTTTTGCCCTCGGTCCGGCGCACCAGAACCTTCCCCAGGAGGTCGCGGGCGACGACGCTCGTGGGTCGGGCATAAAAGCCGCGGCGGATGATTCTCATGGCCTCAACGCAGGATCTTCCTGAGCCATTCATGGTAGCGCGCGAGAGCCTCGGAGCCGGGCCGCTGATGACCGGCTCCGTCCTCCGTGACGAATTCGACCTTGGCGCCGGCCCGCCCGAGCTTTCCGACGAGCTCCTCGGTAACGGCGAAGGGACAGTTCATGTCCTGGCGGCCATGGAAAACAAATACCGGAAGGCCCTTGAACTTCGCGAGATTCTTGTCATCGAGGAAGTTGGGATGGCCCTCGCCCGGAAAATAGAGATTCCCGAGGTCGGGTTGGCCGGAGAACACGGCCAGGGCCTTGTAGCGGGCCGGATGCTCGTAAAAGGTCCGATAGGCGCCGTAGCCGCCCATGGAGAACCCAGTCAGGATGATCCGCGTCTCGTCGATGGGGTAGCTCCGGATAACGGCCTCGATGGCCTCTTCGATGTCCTCCTGGGCGTGATCGCGGGTAAAAGCGTTGGAGGGTCCCCGGCCGCGGGGCGCCAGCTCGATGCCATCCCCCTCGCTCAAGTAATCGACTCCGGCCAGATTCGTTTCGTCGGATGCGCTGCCGTGAAGATAGACGATGAGCGGATATTTCTTGGATAGGCGCGGATCGAATCCGGCGGGGATCCTGACGGCATACGGCTGGAGCGTCCCGTCCACCCGGGACAGAAAGGCCCGCCGCATGAAGCCGGTCCTCGTCGCGAACATGTCCCGGCCGGCCTCGGCCCGGGTCAGGTCCGCCTCGACACGAAGCAGGGCCAGCCGCTCCTTGGCCGTCGTCTCATAGGGCTTCGCCGAGCGCAGGGACGAGAAGGCTTCGTCGAGCAGGAAACGGAGGGTCGCGGCGCTTCCCGGCGAAAGGCGCGCTTTCGCTTTCTCCAGCCGCCGGCCATAGTCCTCGGGGGCGGCCGCCGGCATGATCGTCAG
>JBAVUQ010000076.1:0-3266 GCA_049696855.1 Candidatus Aminicenantales bacterium | reverse complement strand
TGTTTCACGGAGGACTGGGCGACGGCCCGGGCCATGGTCGACCGGGGCTTTTTCGTCTCGTTCTCGGGCATCCTGACCTTCCCCAAATCGGGCGCCTTGCGCGAGGTCGCCGCGCGGCTGCCCCTCGACCGGCTGCTCGTCGAGACGGATTCCCCCTATCTCGCCCCCGTCCCCTACCGGGGGTCCGGACGGCGGAACGAGCCCGCCTTCATCGTCGAGACAGCCCGCGTCCTGGCCGCGGTCAGAGGCCTCCTCCTCGAGGACCTGGCCGAGGCGACGACCCGGAATTTTGCCGGCCTCTTCCCGTTTGAAAAATCGGGGGGCTGATGTTAAGATAGCCCCGCCATGGGCTTGGATCACTCCTTCGACATCGTCTCCCGCATCGATCTCCAGGAGGTCGCCAACGCGGTCAACGTCGCCCTCAAGGAGATCCGCAACCGCTTCGATTTCAAGAACAGCCGGGTCGACATCACCCTCGAAAAGGACAAGATGACGCTCGTCGCCGAGGACGAATTCAAGATCAAGGCGCTGCGGGCGGCCCTCGAAGAGAAGCTGGTCAAGCGGAAAGTCCCGCTGCGGGCCCTCGAGTACCGCCGGGTCGAGGACGGGGCCAACCGCACGGTCAAACAGGATGTCCTCTTCCAGGCCGGCATCCCCATCGAGAAGGCCCGCGAGATCGTCAAGCTGATCAAAGGGGAGAAGTTCAAGGCCCAGGCGGCCATCCAGGGCGACGAGGTCCGGATCTCCTCGGCCAAGATCGACGTGCTCCAGGAGGTCATGGCCTTCCTCAAGGGGAAGGACCTCGGCATCCATATGCAGTTCACGAACTACCGATGACCTCGCCGACCCCCCTGCTGGACCGATGGTCGTCCGTCCCCAAGTGGAAAGACATCTCCTCCCTTTACAAGGAGATCCGGTCCGACCTCGACCGGGTCGAGGACCGGCTCGAATCCTGGTCCCGCTCGTCCAATCCCCTGACCGCGGAGATCAGCCGCTATGTCCTCCGCAAGAAGGGCAAGCGGCTCCGCCCGGCGCTCGTCCTGCTGACCTCCCGCCTCTTCTGCCCCGGCAGCGAGGAATCGGTCTTCCTGGCCTCGCTCGTCGAGCTCCTGCACACGGCCAGCCTCATCCACGACGACATCGTGGACAACGCCGGCGTCCGCCGGGGGAAGGAATCGGTCCACGCGAAGTGGGGCCCGAACATCACCGTTCTTCTCGGGGACTATCTCTACATCAAGTCGATCGGCCTGTCGCTGCAATCCCGCCACGAGCGGGTCATCCGGCTCCTGGCCGACGTTTCGGCGCGGATGATCGAAGGCGAGCTCGACGAGTACGCCCGGACCGGCGATCTCAAGATCACGGAAGCCCGGTACCTGGACATCGTCGAGAACAAGACGGCTGTCCTCTTCGGCGCCTGTTGCCGCATCGGGGCCATCCTCGGCCTGGCCTCGCCCGAGGAGGAAGAGGCCGTCGCGGCGTACGGCTTGAACCTGGGCATGACCTTCCAGATCGTGGATGACCTGCTCGACTTCACCGGGGACATCCGTGTCCTCGGCAAGCCGGTCCTATCCGACCTCGGCGAAGGACGGATCACCCTGCCGCTCATCCGGACGCTTGAATCCGGCGGGCGGGCCGGGCGGCAGCGGATCAAGTCGCTCGTCGGCCGCAAGGACATCACCTGCGAAGAGCGGCGCGATCTCGTCGAAACCCTGGCCTCCGGAGGGGCCCTGGACTACGCGACGGGCCGCGCCCGCGGATTCGCCGAGAAATCCCTCGAGGCGATCAATCCCTTTGCGGACACGACGCCGCGGGAGACGCTCATCCGGCTGTCCGTCTTCGGACTGCTGCGGAACCGTTGAGGACCGGAAGCGGGGAGGATATGACCGAGATCGAAATCAAGATCAAGATCGGCGATCCCAAGGCCCTCCGGGAGAAGATCCTCGGCCTCGGCGCGGTTGTGGCCAGGGACAGGCACCTCGAATGCGACAGCCTGTTCGATTTCGATCCCCCCGTCCTCCGTCCGGGGCGCCGGGCGCTTCGCTTGCGCGCGGCGGGAAAGCGGGCCACGCTGACCTACAAGGGCGAGCCGCGAAAGTCCCGGTCGTTCAAGGTCCGCGAGGAATTCGAGACCCAGGTCCGCAACCCCAAGGACCTGAGGAAGATCCTCAAAGCCCTCGGCCTCAAGGAAACGCTCGCTTACCGGAAGCACCGGACCGTGCTCAGGAAGAGCCGGCTGACGATCACGATCGACGAGACGCCGGCGGGGAATTTTATCGAGCTCGAGGGCGAACGCCACGAGATCACCCGCTTCGCCCGCTCGCTCGGATTCGGGCGGGCGGACTTCATCACCCTGAGCTACGCGGAGATGATCGCGGATCGAGGCGGCACGCACCGGGCGGATTGAGCCGCGGGCGGTTTATTCGTCCTTGTCGTCCTTGGCGATGGCGTCCTCGTCTTCGCCGTCCCCTTCGCCGGCCTCTTCTTCTTCATGCTCTTCCCCGGGCTCGACTTCGACGTCCCCTTCGGCGTCCTTTCCGGCGAGTCCGTCGGATTCCACCGCTTCGTCGGGGATGCCGCCGCCCACGAAGACGCGCTCCTCGCGTTCGGGGACCTCGTCCATCCGGGTCGGGATGATCTCGAACTCGATGAGCCCGCTCCGGACCTCGGCCTGGGCGATGCGGATGGGATTCTTGGACTTGCCCTGGACCTTGGGCTTGGCGCCCTTGAGAAGCTGCTTGGCCCGCTTGGCGGCGATGATGATGAATCGATATTTGCTGTCGATATTCCCGAATGCGTCCAAAGTGTGTCGGCTCCTGCGGAAAATTAGACAGATGTAATGGCCAAGGATAGCAGAAAGCGGCGCAAAACGCAAGGCCGGGGAATTGTTTTGACAGGCGCGGCATCCTATGGTATCTAGGATTTCCGCGAATCCCGAGGAGGCCCCATGACACAAGGCGTCACCACCAGCGGCTGGTTTTTCCTCGTCTTCGGCTGGGGTTTTATCCTGACCCTGACCATCTACTGCTTCTCCCGCGTCCTCTTCGCCAAGAAGCCGGAGGTCGTCGTCGAGGCCGGCGGCCGCGAGCAGTGGGGCTCGCGCATCGGGCTCATCCTGGCCGTGGCCGGCAACGCCATCGGACTGGGCAACTTCCTCCGCTTCCCGGTCAAGGCCGCGGCCAACGGCGGCGGCGCCTTCATGATCCCCTACTTCGTGGCCTTCCTCCTCCTCGGCATCCCGATGATGTGGGTCGAGTGGACGATCGGCC
>JBAVUQ010000075.1:0-2188 GCA_049696855.1 Candidatus Aminicenantales bacterium | reverse complement strand
TTCTTTTCGGCCAGCCGCTTCACTTCCGCCTGCCGGTCGAGATAGCTCTGGCCCTCGGTGATCCAGGCCTCGGCGGGCTCGCCCTTCAGGTAATGCCCGAACCAGGCGAGGATGCGGCGCTGGTAGTCGATCTGGTTCTTCTTCTGGCGCAGGCCGTGATCTTCGCCCATGTAGGCGACCATGACGACATTCCTCCCGGCCCGGCGGGCGATGTTGTAGAGCTCGACGCTCTGGTGCCAGCCGACGATCCCGTCCACGTCGCCGGCTTCGAGGAGGAGCGGGACGGTCATCGAGTGGGCTCCGAAAACCGCGGAGTTGTCGACGTAGGCCTGGAAATCCTCGTAGAGGGGGACGACCATGCGCTCCTGGCCTGTCTCGATGTGATCGGTCTCGGCGATGCCCTGGCCCCAGTGGTGGTCGCCATAGTAGCTGGCCAGATCCGTGATCGGCGCTCCGGCCACGGCCGCCGCGAAGACGCCGTCGGTGTGGGTGGCGAGGAACGAGGCGTCGAACCCGCCCATCGAATGCCCGACGACGCCGACACGCGCCGGATCGACGAGTCGCGTCTGGATGACCTGTCTCACTCCGGCCGTCACGCACTCGGCCACCGAAACGCCCGGCTGCCGCGGCGTGAAGACGATATCGGGCTGGAAAACGAAGTAGCCCAGGCTGGTGAAGACGGACGTGTTGTAGTACTCGCGGTCGGACGGCGCGACGTAGCGATGGACGTTCTGCGAAAGCAGCTCATAGATGTAAACGATCATCGGGTATTTCTTGCCCGGCTCGAACCCGGCCGGGTAATAGAGCGCGCCTTGCAGGGCCCGTCCTCGGGGGGTCTTGAAATCGACGAGCTCGCTCCGTCCCCACGCGAAGCCGGTCTGAAAGGGGTTGGTCGCCGTGACCTGCCGGGCGCTCTGGAGCTCAGGGCCTCCGACAAAGAGATCCGGTGAATCGTCATAGTCCTGCACGCTGTAGAGGTAGGTTTCGGCGTCCTTGGCTTTGGCCAGGAAGCTGACGGCCTTGTCGAGCCAGACCAGGCGCGTCGCGGCGGCGGCGCCCGGCTTGATCCGGGCGTAGCCCGACTTCTTGGTGAGCTCGCCGAAGATGGAGACATAAACCGGCTTGGCGAAATCGTACCATTCGGCCTCGGGGTCGAGCTGGACCAGGCGGTGCCGGACTTTCTCGGAGGCGCCGTCGGTCAGGCGCCGGGCCCCTGACCCGTTTGCCGCGACCTGCCAGACATCGTACTTATCGTAAAGGAGGACGGCCGCATCGTTCTTCGTCCAACCGGCGACGCCGAAGGGCGGCTTATGGGGAGCCGTTTGATCGGACTCCATATCGATGAATGCGGTCGGGACGTCCTTGGTGATGTTCGTGAGGACGCGCGTCGTCGTATCAACCGTCCAGAAGTGGTCGTCCTGCAGGAGGAGGAGATACTTTCCGGACGGCCCCGCCTGAACGAAATCGTCGTCGATCCCATCGAGGACCTTCGTCCGCGCGCCCGTCTTCAGGTCCTGGAGATAGAGGTCGGCGGCGGGCCGGCCGATCGTCCGGGCCATGGCATATTTCGACCACTCGGCGACATAGGCAACCGGGGCGCGCTTGACTGGCGATACCTGTTCGTTGACCGGGTCCTGCCCGAGCTGGACGAACGCGCCCGCGTCGAGATGCCAGGCCGCCTCCATGTTGCGCTTGCGGAGCTCGGCGGTGTTGTTTTTCTGATACGGCATGACGAGCACGTCTTTCCAGTGCCAGACCTCCACTGTCGACGGCTCCTCGGCGGGTGTCTTCGCCGGGGGGATCGTTTCGCTCTTGGCCTCGGGAGCGGGTTTCTCCTCCCACTTGGCGATGCCGAAAAACAGGGTCCGCCCGTCATCCGACCAGGAGAGCGGGCGGAACGGGACGGTTCGCAAGCCGGCGGGAAAGCCTTTGTCGGCGGTAGGGTCGTAAGCCCGCTGGCGCTCACTCCCGCCGATGCCGGTCCAGGCCATAATGAGATGGGTCGGACCGTCGCGGCGATCATCGGTCTTCGTCCGGAACACGGCCAGGTCCGGGGCGTTCTTCCGCCAGGCGAGGCCGGTGTAGATCGAGGCGGACGAATCGAGCACCCGAAGGACGCCGGTCGCGGCATCGAAGAGCTGGACGCCGTTGCCGGCCTTGCCCTCGGCGCTGATGGCCAAGGCCAGGA
>JBAVUQ010000074.1:0-50128 GCA_049696855.1 Candidatus Aminicenantales bacterium | reverse complement strand
TCGCCCAAGCCGCCGGACTACGCGATCCACCCGGGATTCCGGAAGCGGGCCCGCGAGGTCAAGCTGGTCGTCTGCCGCACGCTCGACCTGGACGGCATCCGGACCGTCAGGGCCGCGTTCCCGCCGACGGTGCCGGTCATCCTGCAGCCCCAATCGAACGCCCGCTGGAGCATCGAGAGAGCCGTGGAGTTGCTCGAGGACGCGAGCCGGGCGGGGCTCGAAGGGATCCGTCTCTCCGTCCAGCTTCACAAGGTCTATGGGCTGAAGTAGCGCCGCCCTCAGGGACGGGCCGCCCGGCCTAGTAGCTTTTCCAGAGAGGCCCCCACTCCGATCTCATGAATTTCCGGATCCGGGATCTGCCGATCGTGGGATACCAGATCAGGTCATGGTAGATGTTGCTGGCCAGTGGCGCCCAGAAGACGAGCGGCGAATGGAGGAGGGGCCCTTCGAAGCACCGGAGGCAGCCCTTCCGGATCAGCTGATCGCCCCAGATCACCAAGCTTCGCTTGGTCTTGAACCCGAAGTCGACGCCGACAACATCGTCCCCGACGATCTCGATCTCCCTGACGTCGCCGACCCCGAGGCCCCGCTCATGGGCCATCCGGATGTAGGGGATGCTGAGCGGATCGAAGCCCATGATCCGGGCCGCCACGGCGTCGATGGCCACCGAATCGCCCGATGCAAGCAGGACATTCTGGATGCACGGCACCATGGTCCTCGGCCCGGCCCCGTTCCCGCAGACAGTTCCGTCCATGACGCAGAACAGGCCGGGGTGGATCTCCTTCTGCATAGAGAGGAGGTCCACGAGGACTTCGTGGATATACTTGTGCGCATAATGGCGGACTTCTTTCAGCAATCCCCCGAACGCGTTCTTGACCGCCCCGGTGGTCGTGGAATGGCCATGCGTTTTGACCGTCGGCAGATGGAGGATATTCTTCCCGACGTACATGGCCGGGATCTCGATCCCCTCGGGGAAGATCTCGTTGAGCTTGAGAAGCGGGCTCTTGAACCCGTAGACGATCCATTCGACCTCGGGCAGGGCGATGAAGGGAAGGCCGTAGCGGTCGAGGACCGACAGCCAGCGGTTATTGAGAGCTCCCTTCCTGGGATTGGTCACCACCGTCTTGTTCTCGACGGGGAAGAGGCGATCCTTGGGGAAGCCCCCCGCAAGAAGAGAGCGGAGGACGCCCTCGACCTGCCAGGGCTGGCTCGAGCAGGCGGGAAAGTACTTTGTCCAGGACAGGTTGAGCTTGATCAGAGTGTCCCGGTCCGGAGGGATGAACCTCCTCCAGCCGGCGAGATCCATGAGCCTCCCGTAGTCGTCCAGCACGCGCTCCGGCGTCGTGCGAAGGACGGCGACGCGAGCTCGATCCACGGCATCACCTCAGCTGGAGGATCAACGCGGCCGCGAGGACCCAGAGAAAAATGTCGATCAACAGAGGCTTGTCTCTGATGACCAGGGCCTCCGGCGTCCCGCCCTCGGCCTTCTGATGGATCAGATAAAGGTAGCGGAAGATCCCGTAGAGGACGAAGGGCACCGTGAAAATGAGATTCTTCGTGCCGAACTTCTCGACCGTCTCGGCGGAGATCGTGTACAGGCAGTACGCGACGAAGGTCGAGGCCGTCACCACGGAGATCATCTGGTCGAGGAGATAGGTGTTGTATTCCTTCAGGATCGGACGGTGATTCGCCGCGTTTTCTTGAAGAAGGGTCAGCTCGTAGCGCCTCTTCCCCAAGGCGAGGAACAGCGACAGCAGGATGGTGCAGATGAGCAGCCAGGACGAGACCTCGACGCCGATGGCCAAGCCGCCGGCGACGACCCGGATGAGGAACCCGGCGGCGATGATGAAAACATCGAGGATGACGATGTGCTTGAGCCACAGGGTGTAAAGGACCTGGAGGACGAAATAGCCGGCGGCGATCAGGAAGAAAGGCAGGTTGATCGTCGCGGCGACGAGCATCCCGCAGGCGCCCATTCCGACGAGCAGAGCGATGGCCGCGCCGACCGTTATCCGACCGGAAGCCAGGGGCCTGCGGCACTTGACCGGGTGGGACCGATCTTCTTCGAGGTCTTTGATATCGTTGAAGACATATTGGGCGCTCGAGATCAGGCAAAAGGCGACAAAGGCCCGAACGGTCAGGAGAAGGAGAGGCCTGTTGGCGAGGTTCTGCGAAAAAAGGAGCGGCGCGAAGATAAACAGGTTTTTGATCCACTGCTGGGCCCGCAGGGCTTGGAGCAGGGCCAGATCTCGCATGGGCGTAAGCTTATTCTAATCGAAGACCCTCGGTCATTTCAATGATCGCCCGGCCTTCCGCTCGAAGAACCGGTAGCCGGAGCGCGTGAGATAGACGCCGGCCAGGGTGATCGCCGCGCCGACGGCCTGAACCGCGTCAAGACGCTCGCCCAGGACCAGGCTGGCGAAGAAGATGGCCAGGATGGGCGTCAGGTTGCTGTAGACCCCGGTCTTGGCGCTGCCGACCTCTTTGACCGATTCGTACCAGATCACGAAGCACATGAAGATGGCCACGAGGCCGGAGTAGAGGATGGCGCCCCAGGCTTGCCAGGGGATCCGCGCCCACTCGACCCTGGCCAGGTCCCGCGCCGCGAACGGCAGATAGACGGCCGTGCCGGCGATCGTGCCCACGGCGGCCAGCCGGAAGGCCGAATTCCGTTCGAGGACGGGCTTCGAGAAGACGGTGTACCCGGCCCAGCAGACATTGGCCAGCAGGATCAGGATGGCTCCGCGCCAGGCCTCCCAGGTGAAGGCCAAGCCGCCGTTCTCTCCGGCGACGACGAGGAGGAAGCCGGCGAAGGAGATGACGATGCCGGTCCAGCCGGCGAGCGGGATCCGCTCCTCCCCGACCGCCGTCGCCAGCAGGGCGATGAAGATGGGGCTCGTGCCCATGACGATCGAGGCCGTCGACGCGTCCATGACGCTCACGGCCTTGATGAAGAAGACCTGATAGAACGTGATCCCCAGAAGGCCGAGGCCCGCCGCCTTCCAGCCGTCGCCCTTCTTCACCAGGCGGTGAGCCCTGGGCCGGGCGATGAGAACGGCCGCGTAGGCGAGAGCGGCCAGCCCCAGGCGGATGGCGTTGAAGCCGTGGGGAGAGAGCGAGCGCAAGCCGATCTTGATGACCGAGAGATTGACGGCCCAGAGGACGATGACCAGGAGGAGGAGCAGATCGGTCCGGCCCATGCGAGAGCCGTTCAGTGGTCTGGCCATGCGGTTGTTCCGGGATCGCCTTTTCGGGGGATCGTCTTTCTGCGGGGGCCCGTGTCCGCTCAGGACCGCCGTTTCCGCGGCCGCGGGTAGCGCGCTTCGACAACCGAGCTGAGGCCGCCCCGCGGGTTGAACTCGCCCCTGACAAGGGCGCTGGACGGCCGGCAGGCGCGGACGACGTCCTCGAGGATGCGGTTGACGACGTTCTCGTAGAAGATGCCCAGGTTCCGGTAGGCCAGGAAGTATTCTTTGAGCGACTTGAGCTCGAGGACCCTCCCGGCGGGGATATAGCGCAGGGTGATCGTCCCGAAGTCCGGCAAGCCCGTCTTGGGGCAGACGGAGGTGAACTCGGGGAACTCGATGGCGATCTCGTAGTCCGGGAACTGGTTGGGAAATGTCTCGAGCGGCGGCAGCTTCGCGTCGAGGCCGGCCTTGGCCTCGCGGTCCGTGTATCCGGGCATCGTCGTCCTCACTAACTCCTTGATGCGGGCTATGATACACGAAATCTGGGTGCCCAGCAATGCCAGACTCCGGGACGGAGGCCGCGAAGGGCTTCGGGGTTCGTCTCCGTTCGCCGCGGTGATTCTTCACGCTGGTCCGTTCGCCGGACTCGGCGCCAAAACAACTCGCTCGGCGTGCGCTACGCCTCGCTCAAACACGTTTTGGCGGTTTCCCCTGAAACTGCCCTCATCCGGCTCCTGACCAGCTGAATCACCGCTTATGCTCACTCCGACGATACCCCTCCGCCCTGCTCTCCGCGGCCTCGTGCAAACGGCCGACTTCCCTACTCCGACACGTTTTGTCACCGTCCCGGAGTCTGACGAGCCGGGCGGCTATGGACTCAGGGATTCCCCGAGGGAGAGAGAAACATTATAATGAGGTCTACATATTTCGCACGACAAGAGAGCCCGAATGAGCGAATGCAAGAGCGCGAAGAACAAGGTCCGCTGCAACTGCACCTACGAACCCTGCAGCCGGAAGGGCGTCTGCTGCGACTGCCTGGCCTACCACTGGCGGAACCGCGAGCTGCCGGCGTGCCTGTTCCCGGACTCCGTGGAGAGGACCTACGACCGGTCCCTCCGCCGGTTCATCGAGATCTATAAGGACGAGGCCTGATGCCCGGGCGCCGGTTCGTCTACGGCCCGGTCGCTTCGCGGCGGCTGGGCTTCTCCCTGGGCGTCGACATCATTCCCTTCAAGACCTGCACGCTCGACTGCGTCTACTGCCAGCTCGGATCGACCGGCAAAACGACCGTCCGCCGGGGGAGCTGGTTCCCCCCGAACGAGATCCTGGCCCACATCAAAGAGGCCCTGGACTCGGGGCAGAGGATCGACGTCATCACCTTTTCGGGATCGGGAGAGCCGACTCTGAGCCGCGACATCGGGCGCCTGATCCGGGCCATCAAGAAGATGACCCGCATCCCGGTGGCCGTGCTGACCAACGCCACCCTTCTCACCCGGAAAGCCGTGCGGCGCGAGCTCGCCGCGGCCGACATCGTCGTGCCCTCGCTCGACGCTGTTCCGGCCCCGGTCTTTCGGCGCGTCAACAGGCCGCACGCGGCCCTCGACAACCGGAGGATCATCGACGGTCTGGTCCGTTTCCGCGAGGAGTTCCGCGGCGAGCTGCGTCTCGAGATCATGCTGATCAAGGGGATCAACGACTCCCCCGCCGACGTCCGGGCCCTCGAGGCGGCCATCGCCCGCATCAGGCCGGACAGGATCGAGCTCAACACCGTCGTCCGTCCGCCCGCCGACGGCTCCGCCCGGCCGCTCGGCCCGGCCGCGCTGGCGAAGATCGGGGCCCGGCTGGGGCCCAAGGCGGCCGTCGTCGCCTCGTTCGCCGGAAAGAGGCAGGCCCCCGCCGCCGGAAGCCTCGAGGGATCGATCCTGGCCACCGTCGGCAGGCGTCCGCAGACCGCGGCGGACATCGCGCTGGCCCTTGGGCATCACCGCGACGAGGTCTTCGGAGCCCTGACATCGCTCCTCCGCCGCGGCGCGATCCGGAAGCTCGCCCACGGGCACGAAACGTATTTTTCGAAGCGGCCGGCCTGACTTTACTTGACCTGTTCGCTGTGATAGCATGCTCTCTCACGAAGGCTTGAGCCGGAAATCCGATCGCCAATTGAGGTCGTGCCTTCTATAAGCCGGGTTCGGACGTCCACGGATCGAGCGGTTCCCTATTGCCTGAAAATCCCTCCGACCGCGCCGGTCGACGTCCCTAAAGGAGCCAGCCATGTTTCTCAACACCAACTTTCCCAAGGCCAAGAAATACTGGTATGAGGGGAGACTCCACGATTGGTCGGAGGGCGGCCTACATCCCATGATGCACGCCCTTCACTACGGCACGTGCGTCTTCGAGGGGATCCGGGCCTACAGCACCGCCAAGGGCCCGGCCGTGTTCCGGCTGCCGGAGCATAACGACCGCTTCCTCCTTTCGGCGGGCGTGGCCAAGATGAAGTGCCGCTACACCAAGGACGAGATCACCGGCTTCATCAAGCAGACCGTCCGGGCGAACGATCTCGACAGCTGCTACATCCGCCCGCTCCTCTTCTATTCCTACGGCAATCTCGGCCTCGTGCCCAAGGCCTGCCCGGTCGAGCTGGCCGTCAGCGCCTGGGAATGGGGCGCCTATCTCGGCGAGAACGCGGCCCGCGGCGTCAACGCCTATATCATCCCCTGGCGCAGGGTCCATCACACCCAGTTCAACATGTCGGCCAAGCTCGGCGGCGTCTACGTCCAATCGACCATCGCGGGCCTCGAGGCGCGCGAGCAGGGCTTCGACGAGGCCATCTTCCTGAACATGGAAGGCCGGGTCGCCGAAGGGCCGGGCCAGAACGTTTTCATCGTCAAGGGCGGGACGCTCGTCACCAACGGCCGGCTGGAGTCCGCCCTCGAAGGCATCACCCGGACGAGCGTCCTCGAGATCGGCCAGGACCTCGGCTACAAGACGGTCGTCGGCCCGATCACCAAGCAGGACCTCTTCGGCGCCGACGAGGCGTTCTACTGCGGCACCGCCGTCGAGATCATTCCCATCGTCGCGGTCACGGACGGCTCCGATCCGACCATGCCCAAGACCGCGCACACCGTCGGGGCGGGCAAGCCGGGACCGGTCGCGCTGCGCTTGATCCAGGCCTTCGCCGACGCCGTCAGCGGGCGCAATCCCCGCTACGAGAAGTGGCTGACCTACGTCGGGAAATGAGGCCCGGCGTCCGGCTCCGGCCCATCGGAGTCGTCCGCTCGCCCTTCAAAGAACCGCCGGACTTGCCGCCGCCGGCCTTCGCGCCGCCCCGCTTCTTCGAGAGATCGACCGGCGAGATCGAGATCTTCCCCGAGTTCGAGCCCGGCCTCGAGGGTCTCGAGGGCTTCTCCCACATCATCGTCCTCTTCCACTTCCATCGGAGCGCGGCGGCTAAGCTCAAAGTCGTTCCCCCGGGCGAGTCGAAGCCGCGCGGCGTCTTCGCCACACGGTCGCCGCATCGCCCGAACCCCCTGGGGTTGAGCGTCCTCAGGCTCCTCGGCCGGCGCGGCCGCGTCCTCGATGTCTCCGGCCTCGACCTCATCGACAGGACGCCCGTCCTCGACATCAAACCCTACACCCGCAGGGACCGGAAGTCTCACATCCGGACCGGCTGGCTGCAGGAAAGACGGCGCTCCCGGCGATAGACGCCGCTCATGCGGTGCTCGCCGCCGAAGATCTCCCGGGCCGCGGGTCGCGCGCGGGCCGGAGGAGGAGGTTATCGTCATGCGCATTCGCCCCCTGATCGTCATCATGGTCATCCTGGCCGCCTCGGCCCTGCCCGGCCAGGACCTGCTGAGGAACCTCGGCCGGAAACAGGATTTCCGCAGCCGTCGCATCTCGTCCTATGACCGGAGCGGCGGGAACCGCGACTCCATCGTCATCGAGCCCGGCAAGACAGCGGTTCTGGCCGAGATCGAGGGGCCCGGAGCCATCCATCACATCTGGACGACGATCGCCGCCGAGCCGTTCTACGGCCGGAAGATCGTCCTGCGCATCTACTGGGACGGCGAAAAATCCCCGTCGGTCGAGGCGCCGATCGGCGATTTCTTCGGCGTCGGCCACGGCCTGAACAGGAATTTCGCTTCGCTGCCGATCACGTGCTCGTCCGAAGGACGGGCCCGGAATTGCTACTGGTACATGCCGTTCCGGCGCTCGTGCCGGATCACGGCCGAGAACGAGGGGGCGCGGGCCGTCGACGCCTTCTACTATTACATCGACTACCGCGAGCTCCCCGGCCTGCCGGCCGATGCGGCCTATTTCCACGCCCAGTACCGCCAGGAGTTCCCGCCCGACACGACGCGCGATTACCTGCTCGTCGAGGCCGAAGGCGCCGGGCACTACGTCGGATGCAGCATGAGCGTCCTCCAGCGGGCCATGGGCTGGTGGGGCGAAGGCGACGACAGGATCAGGGTGGACGGCGAGTCCAAGCCGTCGCTCCACGGCACGGGCTCCGAGGATTATTTTTCCGACGCCTGGGGCATGCGCGAAAGTCAGGGCCTGTTCTATGGCTGTCCCCTGCAGGAGGAGGACTTCCAGGCCGGCTCGAAGGCCACGGTCTATCGCTTTCACATCCCCGACCCGGTCCCGTTCAAGAAGTCCATCCAGGTGACGATCGAGCACGGTCACGCGAACGACCGCGAGGATTTTCTGTCCTCCGTCGGCTACTGGTATCAGACGGAGCCGCACAAGGCCTTCCGGTCGTTACCCTCCGTCACGGAGCGGCTTCCCTTCGCCTTCGAGCCGGCGGAGAATTTCGTTTTGCCGCAATGGCGGGAAGAGACGGCCGGCAGGACCGGAACGTTCGTCGATCCCTCCGGCGGGCTTCGCATGTCGGCCCCGCGGCTGGCCTCGGCCCCCGGCTCTTATTATAACGGAGCCGGGGCCCGCTACCCCGTGTTGCGGACCGACGGAGCGACTGCCGGCGCGCGGGCCGAGTTCCGCTTTCCCGTCGAGGTGCGCGATCTTTATACGCTCGAGCTCCACTTTCTCAAGTCGCCGGCCGCGGGCGATATCCTCATTTCGGCAGGCGGCACCGGGAGCGGCGGGTCCGCAGGCGGCGCTCTGGGCCGGCTCGACGGCTACGCCAAGGAGGCGGCCATGACGTCCGTCGTCCTCAAGGACCTTCTCCTCGAGACCGGCCCGAACGCGCTCGCCTTCGAGGTCGCCGGAAAGGACGACCGCAGCGCCGGCTACGACATGTTCTTCGTCGGCTTCGGGCTCAAGCCCGCGGCCCGCAGGTTCATCCGCGACTGGAACCTCGTCGGCCCGTTCAACGCCGCCGACATGGACGATCTGTCGACCGTCTATCCTCCCGAAACGGAGGCGTCGCCGTCCAAAAGCTATAAGGGCAAGAACGGCGCGACCGTCGGCTGGCAGACTTTCCGGGCCGACACGTCGGGGTACGTCCGCCTCGACGACCTCATCCGGCCCAACGAACAGGCCATCGTCTACGGGCTCGCTTTTGTCTTTTCCCCGGACGACAGGACCGCGTCTCTTCTCCTGGGCAGCGACGATGGGGTCCGGGCCTGGGTCAACGGCGAGCTCGTCCACACCAACCCCGTCTACCGGGCCGCCGAGCCGGACCTCGACCGGGTCTCCGTCCTCCTGAAGAAGGGATGGAACAAGATCCTGGTCAAGGATCTCCAAGGGGCCGGCGGGTGGGGATTTTATGTACGCCTGGCCGATCCTGAAGGCGCTCTGCGCTACGCCCTCAAGCCCGAGTGAGCGGGCGCGTCGTCAGGACTTCAGGACCTCGTCGGCCGCCGCTGACACAACATCCCAAGCGGCCCGGACGTGGCGCTCTTCGGTCGTCCGCTGGCCGACCACGAACCTGACCGTGTACTTGCCGCGAAGCGTCGTGTGAGTCAGGAAGATCGTCCCGGCGGCGTTGATGCGCTCGAGGAACCTGTGGTTGATCTCGGTCAGCGCGGCCTCGTCGCGGCCGTCGTTGAGCCGGAAGCAGACGAGGCCGAGGTCGACCGGAGCGAGGAGCTCGAAGCGGGCGTCGGCCTCGACCCAATCCTTGAAGAGCCCGGCCAGCCGGATGTGCTCGCGGACCAAGGCCTGCAGCCCCTCGACGCCATAGCTCCGGATGACGAACCAGAGCTTGAGGGCCCGGAAGCGCCGGCCGAGCTGAATGCCCCAATCCCGGTAGTTCTTGACCTTGGCGTCGACGCCGGTCTTGAGATACTCCGGGTGGATCTCGAAGGTCCGGATGAGCGTTCCCGGGTCCCGGACGAAATAGGCCGAGCAGTCGAAATTTGTCATCATCCACTTATGGGGATTGAAGACGAACGAATCGGCCAGCTCGGCGCCGTCGAGGATCCAGCGCTTTTCGGGGAGGATGGCGGCCGTTCCCGCCCAGGCCGCATCGACATGGAACCAGACGCCCTGTTTCCGGCAGATCTCGCCGACGGCCCTGAGCGGGTCGACGGCCCCGGACGAGGTGGTCCCGACCGTGGCCATGACGCAGGCCGGCACGAGCCCGGCCTCCCTGTCCCGGATGAGGGCCTCCTCGAGCTTATCGGGGATGAGGGCGAACCTTCCGTCGGTCGGAAGGCGGCGGAAGTTCTTCCGGCCGAAGCCGGCGATCTTGACGCCCTTTTCGGCGCTCGAGTGGACTTCCTCCGAGGCGTAAACGGTCAGGGGCCGCTTGAGGCCGGAATCGTTCGACTCGAAGCCGGTCGCCTTCTCCCTGGCTGAAAGAAGGGCGCACAGCGTGGCCGTCGAGGCGGTATCCTGGATGACGCCGGAAAAGCCGGCCGGAAGCCCGATCATCTGCCGCAGCCAGTCAAGGACCACTTCCTCGAGCTCGGCTGCGGCCGGAGACGTCTGCCAGACCATGCCCTGGGCGCCGAGCCCGGCCGTCAGGAGCTCCCCGAGGACCGAGGCGGGGCTGTTGTTGGCCGGAAAGTAGGCGAACCAGCCCGGGTGCTGCCAATGGGTGATGCCGGGCATGATCACGTTCTCGAAATCCCGGAAGATCCCCTCCATGCCCTCTCCCCTCGCCGGCGGCACGGCGGGGACGAGCTTTTTCACATCCCCGGGCTCGAGACGGGAAACGACGGGGTATTTTTCGACATTTTCGAAATACTCGGCGATCCAGTCCACAAATTGGTGTCCGGCGCGCCGGAAATCCTCGTTTTTCATGAAAATCTCCACGCTCCAGGGCCTTTTCGCCCCGGGAGGGCTCCCATCAATATACCAATTCCCAGGGGAATCCGCCAGGAAAGAGGCCGCCTTGAGGGCTTTTTTTGAATTGCGGGGAAACGGGCCCTTTTCGCCCCATAAATCTGCCTGGAAACGGCACTTGGAGGCATTTTGACGCCATTCGAAAAACTCTCTTGTATTCTCTTCCGACCTGTGGTATAATTAGAAATGGTCATCGAGGGGGCTTCCGGAAAAATCAAAAAAACGGCGAATCCTGCTCTCTGTCCGCCCCCTCCGACCACCTAAATATCCCCCTCTGATGCAACGTTTTCGTCTTCTTGACCGTATTATTTTGCGAGAGAAGAAAATGGCCAGCCGAGACCTCCTTTTGAATATCTTCGATAAGCCCCATTCCCCCACCGAGGCTGCCCTGATCTGAAGGCCGGATCAGGGCCGCCTCGCTCTTTTTAAGAAGGGGTCAAACCTATTTTTCGTTACTTTTTCGAGAGCTAACTAGCGCCCATCGTGTGTCCAGCGGGAAAAAGTAACGAAAAATAGGTTTGACCCCTTCTGTCGTTTGTCCTATCATTATCGTCGGCTTATTCCGAAGGGAAGTCCGTCGAAGGCGGACACAGCCCCCGCTACTGTATCCGGGGACGAATCCCGAGAGACGCCACGGCCAGGAGGCTGGAAGGCTCGGGAGGAGGACGATCCGGGAGTCAGGAGACCTTCTTTAAGCCTCGGTCGACCGGTCTTCGGGCGGAAGACGGAGAACGAAAAAGCGGCGGGGGCGGCTGCGGAGCTCCTGCCATGGCCTTGAGAACGTTCCTCGTCGTTGCCCTCGTGGCGCTCATCCCCTCCTTTTCCGAGGCGCAAACCCCCCCGGAGAACCAGTCCGCGCCTCCCCTCAGGCACAATGTCGTCGTCACGGCCACGCGCCTCGAGACCCCGGAGAGAAAGGTCGGCAGCTCCCTGACCGTGGTCACGGGCGAGGAGCTCACCCGGACGGGCAAGGTCTTCGTCCTCGACGCCCTCGAAGCCGCCCTCGGCCTCTCGACGGTCCGGAACGGCGGTCCGGGCGCGACCGCCTCCGTTTCGGTGCGCGGCGCCAACAGCGAGCATACGCTCTTCCTGCTCGACGGCCTCGAGCTCAACGATCCGATCAACCCTTCGCGCTCGTACGACGTCTCGAACCTGCCGCTGAGCCAGGTCGAGCGGATTGAGATCCTGCGCGGTCCGCAGGGCCTTCTCTACGGATCGGACGCGCTCGGCGGCGTCGTCAACATCATCACCCGGACCGGCCGCGGCCGGCCCCGGCTCTCGCTCGCCTCATCGACCGATACGCTCCGCTCGGTCGCCGCCGACGTCTCCCTCGCCGGCTCGGGAAAGAAGATCGATTACTCCTTCGCCCTCTTCCACGAGCGGACCGCCGGCGTGTCCGCGGCGTCCTCGTCCTACGCGGGAAACGCCGAGAAGGACGGCTACCGCGACCTGAACCTGGCCGCCCGCTTCGGCTATGCCCCGAGCCCCACCTCCGGCCTGACCTTCACCATCAGGGCCGCGAAAGCCCGGACCGAGCTCGATAATTTCGGCGGGCCCGGCGGCGACGATCCGAACAACGTCCAGGATTACGGGAGCCTGCTTGTCCGCGGGCAGTATCGCGGCCTCTCGCGGAGCGGCCGGTGGGAACAGACCGTCTCCCTGTCCTGGATCGGCGCGCGGCGCGAAAACGACAATCCGATCGACGCCGCGCATCCCGCGGAAAGCGACCGGGGCTTCTACCGGAGCGGCATGGTCAAGCTCGACTGGCAGAACAATCTCTTTCTCCATCCGGCGAACACGCTCACGGCCGGCCTGGAGCTCGAGAACGAGACGGGCCGGTCCGACTACGTCTCGGATAGCGTCTACGGCCATTCGGAATCCTTTTTTCCCTCGGCCCATGCCGGGTCGGCCGGGCTCTATCTCCTCGACCACTGGGAGGTCAAGGACCGCTTCTTCGTTACGGCCGGCGTCCGGGCCGACCGCCACAGCCGGGCCGGCACGGCGGTCACCTTCCGCGTCGCGCCGGCCTATCTCATCGCCGCCACGCGAACGCGGCTCAAGGCGACCTTGGGAACGGGCTTCAAGTCGCCCTCGCTCTACCAGCTCTTCGCCCCGGCCACCTCTTTCGGACCGGTCGGCAATCCCCTGCTCCGCCCCGAGCACGCCGTCGGCTGGGACGCGGGAGTCGAACAGGATCTCGCCGCGGGACGCGTCGTCGTCTCCGTCACCTGGTTCGAGAACTTGTTCCGCGATCTCGTCGATTTCGACTTCGCGGCCGGCTATGTCAATATCGGCCGGGCCCGGACGAAGGGCCTCGAAGTCTCGGCGGAGGCGCGGCCCGGAGGGGGCGCGCGCCTCCTGGCGTCGTACACCCGGCTCTCGGCCCGCGACACGGACGCCGGGACGGAGCTTCTCCGCCGGCCGCGCGACAAGTTCTCGGCCGAAGCGGGGACGCGCCTCTTCGGACGGTTCGACCTGGCCGCTCACGTCCTCTGGGTCGGCCGCCGCCTCGACCGCGACTTCAGCGTCTATCCTTATCCCGCCGTCCCGCTCCGCGGCTACGTCCTCCTCGACGCCGTCCTCACGACCGCCGTCGGACCGCGCCTCGAGCTCTTCGCCCGCGTCGACAACCTCCTCGACGTCCGCTACGAGACGGTCTGGGGATACGGTTCCCCCGGACTCACGGCCCGGACGGGCTTCCGCCTGACGCTCTGAGCCGGCAAGGCCGCCCCGTGCGGCTCTTGAAAACGAGCCGTCCATGGACGAGAATGGAGGCCCGATGGACATTTTCACTCTCGACAAGATCTTCAAGCCCCAGCGGATCGCCGTCGTCGGGGTCAGTCCGAACCCGAGGAGCGTCAGCGGCCGCATCCTGGCCAACCTGATCGGGGGCGGCTTCCGCGGCGTCGTCTATCCGGTCAGCCCGTCCGTCGAAGCCGTCATGGGCATCCCCTGTTTCCCCAGCGCCGCCTCTCTCCCCAAGACGGCCGACCTCGGCATCATCTGCGCCGCCGCGGCCAAGGTCCCGGGGCTCGTCCACGAATGCGGCGAGGCCGGTATCCGCGGCCTGATCATTGTCTCAGCCGGCTTCCGCGAGACGGGCCCGGCCGGCCTGGCCCTCGAGAGATCGATCCTGGCCGAGTCCCGGCGGTTCGAGGGTATGAGGATCCTCGGGCCCAACTGCCTCGGCATCATCTCGCCCGCGCATTCGCTCAACGCCAGCTTCGCCGGAGCCATGCCCCGCCCCGGTCACGTCGCCTTCGTCTCCCAGTCCGGCGCCCTGTGCACCTCGGTCCTCGACTGGGCGGCCGAGGAAAAGCTCGGCTTCTCGCATTTCGTCTCGACCGGCAACATGATCGACGTCGAATTCGGCGACCTCATCGACTATCTCGGCGAGGACGAGGCGACGAAGTCGATCCTCCTCTACATCGAATCCATCCCCGACGCCCGGAAGTTCATGACCGCCGCCCGCGCCTTCGCCCGCATGAAGCCCATTGTCGCCTACAAGGCCGGCCGCTTCCCCGAGTCCGCCGCCGCGGCCGCGTCCCACACCGGGGCCCTGGCCGGAGAGGACGCCGTCTACGACGCCGCCTTCGAGCGCATGGGCGTCGCCCGGGTCTTCAACATCGGCGAGATCTTCGACTGCGCCGATCTCATCGGCCGGCCCAAGGTCCCCAAGGGCCCGCGCCTGGCCGTCCTGACGAACGCCGGCGGACCCGGCGTCATGGCCACCGACGCGCTCATCGCCGCGGGCGGCGTCCTGGCCCGCCTCTCCGATGCGACCATGCGCGAGCTCGACGAGGGCCTCCCGCCGCAATGGTCCCGGCGCAACCCGGTTGACGTCCTCGGCGACGCCAAGTCCAAGCTCGTGGCCAAGGCCGCCCGGATCGTACTCGAAGACCCCGGCGTCGACGCTCTCCTGGTCATCATCACGCCGCAGGCCATGACCAATCCGACGGCCGTGGCCAGGGAAGTCTGCGCCCAGGCCGCCACGACCCCCAAGCCCGTCCTGGCCGCGTGGCTCGGCGGCGCCGCGATGCGCGAGGGAACGAACCTGCTCAACGAGGCCGGCATCCCCACCTACCAGACGCCCGAGCAGGCCATCAAGGCGTTCATGACGCTCGTCTCCTACGCCCGCAATCTCGAGATCCTCTATGAAACGCCCAAAGACATCTCCATCGATCCTCCCGTCAACCGCAAAAACCTCCGGGCCAGGTTCGCCGCCGTCCTGACCGGGACCGAGGGCGTCCTGTCCGAAGCGCTGTCCAAGGAGCTTCTCTCGGCCTACGGCATCCCGGTCACGAGCCCCGTCGCTGCGGCCACGGCCGACGAGGCGGTCCGCGCCGCGGACATGGCCGGCTTCCCGGTCGTCGTCAAGATCCTCTCGCCCGACATCACCCACAAAACCGACGCCGGCGGCGTCGCCCTCGACCTGGCCGATGCCGGCGCGGTCCGGGCCGCGTTCAAGACCATGCTCGAGACGGTCGCCCGCAAGGCCCCCGAGGCTCGCATCCAAGGGGTCACCGTTCAGAAGATGGTCCGGACCGGGGACGGGATCGAGATGATCCTGGGCATCAAGAAAGACCCGACCTTCGGCACCGTCGTCATGGCCGGCCTGGGCGGGACGGCGGCCGAGATCTACGGCGACCGGGCCATCGGCTTCCCGCCTCTCAACGAGCGCCTGGCCCGGCGCATGCTCGACGAGCTCCGGATGCGGCCGCTCCTCCAGGGCTACCGCGGGCGGCCGGCCGCGGCCGTCGACAAGCTGGTCGAAGCCCTGATCCGCCTGTCGTACCTGGCCGCCGATTTCCCGGAGGTCGCGGAGCTCGACATCAATCCCCTGCTGGTCACGCCCGATGAGGTGATCGCCCTCGACGCCAGGGTCGTCGGCGACCGGAACGCCGTCGAGGACCCCAAGCGGCCCTACGCCCACTTGTCCCTGCGGCCCTACCCGGAGGAGTTCGTCCGTCAGGCGCGGATGAGGGACGGCACGCCGATCACGCTTCGTCCGATCAAGCCCGAGGACGAGCCCCTGTGGCTCGCCTTGCTCGCCAGCTGCTCGCGCGAGTCGATCTATTCCCGGTTCCGCTATTTCTTCTTCTGGCAGTCCCACGAAGTGGCCAGCCGCTACTGTTACATCGATTACGACCGGGAGCTGGCCATCGTCGCCGAGGTCGGCGAAGGCGCGGACCGCAGGTTCGTCGGCGTCGGCCGTCTCGTCGCCGAGCCGGGGCGGACGTCGGCCGAATACGCCGTCCTCGTCCAGGACGCCTGGCAGGACAAGGGCCTGGGCGGGCTTCTCACCGACCACTGCCTCGGCATTGCCAAGGACTGGGGCACCCGGACGGTCACGGCCATGACGACGACGGACAATCCGCGGATGATCGCCGTCTTCGAGAAGCGCGGCTTCCGCATCGTCAACGACCTCGAGAGCTCGCTCGTCGAGGTCTCGAAGGACCTACTCTAGCTTCGTGAACCCGGCGACGGGCGCCGACTCGACGGCGTGCAGGTCGAAGACGATGATCTCGTTCGTTCCCTGGCGAAGGAACGGGGCCGGGCAGAAGAGCCGCTTCTGCGGCCCGATCTTCCAGTAGCGCCCGAGGTTCCGTCCGTTGACCCAGACGACCCCTTTTGTCCAGCCGCTCATGTCGAGGTAAGTGTCCCCGACCTTCGCGAGGTCGAACGTGCCGCGGAAAAAGTTCGCCGGCCGCTCGGCCGGGCGCCGGACGAACTTGAGCCGGGCCAGATAATCATCGTCCAGGGGCAGAGGATAGACGTCCCAACCCATGAGGGTCACGTTATTGAGCGTCACCCGCTCGGTGATCCCCTTGCGGTCGAGGAGGCGGGGCCCGTAGTTGATCCGGCCCATGGCCTCGACGAGGATGTCGATCGTCTCGTTGGCCGGCTCGCCTTTGGGGATGTCGAGACCGGTCTCGTTTTTCGTCCGGTCGATCGTCCCGATGGGCCGGCCGCCGACGTCGACGCGGCCGTAATCGTGAAGGTCGGTCGCGACGAGCCGGCCGCCGCGATGGCCGAGGAGCTTGGTCCGGTAGAGGATGAAGCCGTGGCTCTGGCCGTAAGACTCCATCGGGCCGGGCTGGGGACTGCGGACGGCGGGCGGCAGATTGTCGAAGAGGGAGGCGCTCTCGTCGAAGTCGATCCCGGGTATCGCGATCGACGGCAGCGGCTCGGGCAGGTCCGGGAGCTTCGCGCCCTTGGGCTGGAAGCGCGCCAGAAGGTCGCGGATGGCGAAATACTTCGGCGTCGGCCGGCCGGCCTCGTCGAGCGGAGCGTCGTAATCGTAGCTCGTCACGTCCGGCTGGTACCTGTCGCTGAAGTTGGCCCCGGCCATGAACCCGAAGTTTGTCCCGCCGTGGAACATATAGAGGCTGAAGGACTTGCCGTTGTCCAGGAGCCAGCGCAGATCGGCCAGGATGTCTTCGGTCTTGACCCGGGCCCATTCCTCGCCCCAGTGGGTCAGCCAGCCCGGGTAGAGCTCGCTGCAGAAGACGGGGACGCCGCGCTCGAGGCGCGCCGCCTCGGCGAATTGCTTCTCGTTCGTGCCGGGGTCGAGCCCGATGGCCGCGCCGGGCAGGCTGCCCGCTTCGAGCATGTCGGGCGTCGCGCCGTCGGCCGTGAAGAGAGGCACCTCGATCCCGGCCTTCTCCCAGAATCCCTTGAGCGCCCGCATGTAGTCCCTGTCGTTTCCGTAGCTGCCGTACTCGTTCTCGACCTGGACCATGAGGACCGGGCCGCCTCGCTGGACCTGGAGGTCGCGGAGGACCTCGCCCAGCTTCAAGACATAGGACTCGCACGCGGCGAGATAGCGCGGGTCGGAACACCGGACCTTGATGTCCGGCGTCCGCAGCAGCCAGGCCGGCAGGCCTCCGAAATCCCATTCGGCGCACGCGTACGGCCCGGGCCTGACGATGACCCAGAGCCCGATCCGCTGGGCGGTCCGGATGAAGGCGGCCAGATCGTTCCCTTCGGTGAAGTCCCATTGGCCGGGCTCGGGCTCGAGGGCGTTCCAGAAGACGTAGGTTCCGACCGTGTTCAGCCCGGCGGCCTTGACCTTGATCAGCCGGTCGGCCCAATATTCCCGCGGAATGCGCTGATAATGGATCTCGCCGGCCATGATGCGGAAGGGCTTCTTGTCGAGGAGAAAGTCCTTCGCCCCCAGCCGGAAATCCCGCTGTTGGCCGGCGAACCCGGAGCTCAGGGAGAGAACGGCTAGAGCGGCGAACGTCTTCGCGAGGAATCTCATGCGGCCCTCCCGGGCGATCGCGTCATCGGAGCGGGCCGATTTTATCACAGAATTGACTTTCCGCCCCCGGCCGATATAATCCCCGGAGACGAGGGCCGGCCTCCCCCGGCCCATAAACGCGGCGAGCCGTCCCGCCGGGGAGAATGACATGAAGAAAACGCGCCTCGCGGCCATCGTTCTCGGACTCGCCCTCCTGGGGGCCGTGATCGCGACGCCGGCCGCGGCCCAGGAGGAGAAGAAGGCGCCCGCCTTCGGGCTGACCCTTTCGGGGTTCGTCAAGACCGATATCTTCTATGATTCCCGTCAGACCGTCAGCCTCCGCGAGGGACACTTCCTTCTCTACCCCAAAGGGCCCGCGGAAGGACCGGACGGCCTGGACGCCAACGCCCGGGGCGCGTTCAACATCCTTTCGATCCAGACGCGCGTCGCGGGCAGGGTCACCGGCCCCGACGCCCTGGGCGCCAAGACATCGGCCTATATCGAGGCCGAATTCTTCGGCACCTCCGACGCCGACCTCAACGGCTTCCGTCTCCGGCACGGCTATCTCAAGCTGAACTGGCCTCATGCCGAGCTCCTGGTCGGCCAGTTCTGGCATCCCATGTTCGTCACCGAGAGCTATCCCGACGTCGTTTCCTTCAATACCGGCGCGCCGTTCCAGCCCTTCAACCGCAGCCCCCAGGTCCGTTACACGCAGACGTTCGGCGGCGTCAGCCTGGCCGCGACGGCCCTGGCCCAGCGCGACTTCGTGAGCACGGGGCCGGAGGGGACCAGCTCGGTCTACCTCCGTAACGCCGCTCTGCCCGAGTTCAACCTCAAGCTGCAGTTCGCGGCGAAGAACGAAGCCCGGAAGACGGAGACCGTGGCCGGCGTCGGCGCCGACCTCATGAAGATCGCTCCGCGGATCGTCACCGCCCTCGGCTACGCGACGGACGAGTCCCTGACCGGACTGGCGGCCATGGCGTTCTTCAAGCAGAAGTGGCCGAACTGGACGTGGAAGGCCGAGGCCGTCTGGGGACAGAATCTTCACCATCTGACGATGCTCGGGGGCTATGCCGTCCGCGACGTCGTCGACCAGGTCCGGCTGGACTGGGCTTACACCCCGATCGCGACGCTGTCCCTGTGGACCGAGGTCCAGACGAACGGCAAGACCTGGCAGACGGGGATCTTCGCCGGCTATTCCAGGAACCTCGGCTCGCCTCACGAGATCATCGGAACGAGCTATTCGCGCGGCTTCAACATCGACGAGATCTATCGCCTCTCGCCGCGGCTCCTCTACAACGTCGGCAAGATGCGCTTCGCCGGAGAAGTCGAGCTGACAGCGGCCTCGTACGGCACGCCCGACCTCTTCGGCAAGGTCCGGGACGCCCGGTTCTTCCGCAACGTCCGCCTCCTCCTCGCGGCCTACTACTTCTTCTAGATCCTCGGGCCGCCTGGAGCGTAACCTCGCTGTTCGCTCGGGCGTTTATTCGAGTGGCGTGTAAACAATTATTACTCCCGAGCGTATATCTATCATCGTCCGCATCTGTCCCCCTGGGGCGGGCGCGGTCTTATTGGCACGGGACTTGCTGCTTCAGCGGCAAGCCGACGGAAAGAAGCCGCGGGCCCGGCCGGCCCCGTGAAAGAGAGCAGGCATGCGAAGACCGACCGGAGCCGCGTCCGTGCTGGTTTTGGCCTTGATCCTGGGCCTGGGTCCGGCGCGACGGCCGGCCGCCGCCCAGACCGCTCCGCAGAGCATCGAAGAGCTGAAGAAAACCGCCCTCAAGGTCTTCCTGGATTGTGACAGCTGCGACGTTGATTACATCAAGACCGAGATCACCTTCGTCAACTATGTCCGGGACCGCCTCGAAGCCCAGGTCCATATCCTGATCACCACGCAATCGACGGGAGGCGGCGGCCTCGAATATACCCTGACCTTTATCGGCCAGAATGAAGACAAGGGACTGACCGACGTCCAGAAGTACTTCTCGACCAAGACCGATACCGCGGACGACGTCCGCCGCGGCCTGGTCAGGACCCTCAAGCTGGGCCTGATGAGCTTTGTCGGTCGGACACCGATCGCCCGGCGCATCGCCGTGGATTATTCCCGCCCGGAGGAGGCCGGCGCCGCCCGCGACCGCTGGGACTCCTGGGTTTTCAGCCTGTCCGGAGACGGCTACTTCTCCGGCGAGCAGAGCTACATGAGCCGCATGGTCGACGGCTCCTTTTCGGCCAATCGCGTCACCCCCTACTCAAAGATCAAGCTCGGGCTGTCCGTCGACACGTCCAGGCAACGCTACGAGACCGAGGACGGCACGGTCACCGGCACCACGTCGAGCCAGAACGCAACCGGCCTCTTCGTCAAGAGCCTTGGCGAGCACTGGTCGGCCGGCGCCTTCGTCGAGATCGAATCCTCGCTCTACAGCAACATCAAACTCGGGCTGAGCGTGGCCCCGGCCATCGAGTACAACTTCTTTCCTTATTCCCAATCGACCCGGCGTCAGCTCCGGGCCCTGTACACACTGGGCGTGAATCCGGTCAAGTACCGCGAGCCGACGGTTTTCGGCAAGCTGCGCGAGACCCTGTTCAAGGAATCCCTGGCGCTGACCCTCGACCTCCGCGAGAAGCTGGGGACGGTCAGCCTCAGCGTCGAGGCGTCAAACTATCTCCACGACTTCGCCAAGTACCGCGTGGATACGTTCAGCATCGTCAACTTGCGGCTTTACAAGGGATTCAGCGTCTATGTCATCGGCGGTTACTCGTGGATCCACGACCAGCTCTCGCTCCTCGGCCGCGAGCCGACCCTTGAGGAGCAGCTCCTGCGCCTCCGCGAGCTGCCCATGCACAGCAACTATTTCGCCGCTGTCGGGTTCCAATTCCAGTTCGGCTCCATCTTCACCAACGTTATCAACCCCCGCTTCGGCTCGACCGGCGGCGGCGGGCTGAGCATCCGCATCAATTAGCGGCCGGGAGAGATCCGATGAACCTCGCCAACTCGCGCAGCATCAAGACCGCGGCCCTCGTCGCCATTCTCGCCCTCGTCCTGCCCGTCCCGGCGGCCGCCCAGGCCCCGGCGCCCAAGCCGGCCGGACCGCCCCCGCCTCCTCTGCTGCGGGTCTTTCTCGATTGGCCCGGGACCGACATCGAGGCCGTCCGGGCCGAGATCCCCTTTGTCGCCTTTGTCCCCTCGCTCGACGCGTCCCAGGTCCGGGTCGCCCTCTCGCCCGTCGAACCGCCCCCGGAGGGCCGCTTCCGGATCGAATTCACCGGCCGCGGGGAATTCCAGGGACAGGATAACACTCTGACCTACGCGCCGGGCCCTGAGGAGAAGCCCGAGGAGGTTCGGAAAGGGATCGCGGGCATGATCGGGATCGGCCTCCTCCGCTACGCCGCCAAGACCCCGGCCGCCAAGGACCTCTCGGTCCGCTTCCTCGACCAGGCCAAGCCGACCTCGGTCAACGACAAGTGGAACTTCTGGGTCTTCAGTCTCAGCGGAAACGCCTTCCTTTCGGGGGAGACCCAATACCGGGACGGCTCGTATTACTCCTCGGTCTCGGCCAACCGGACCACCCCTGCGGTCAAGGTCCGGACGTCGGTCTACGGCAATTGGAGCCATTATTGGTTCGATCTCGGCGACGGCACCTCCTACCAAAGCTCGACCCACGGCTACGGGGGTTCCGCCATGATCGTCAAGAGCCTCGGTGAGCACTGGTCGGCCGGCGGCTACGTCGAGGCCGAGTCCTCGACCTATTCGAACCTCAAGCTCGTCCTGAGCGCCGCCCCGGCCCTCGAGTACGACGTCTTCCCCTATTCGGAATCGACCAAGCGCCAGTTCCGCATCCTCTACCGGATCGGGCTGACCCGGACCCGCTATTACCAAGAGACGGTCTATTTCAAGACGGCCGAAACCCTGCTCCAGGAGTCGCTGAGCTTCGCCTACGAGGTCGTCCGGCCTTGGGGCAAGGCCAGCGTCCAGCTCCAGGGATCCCATTTCTTCCACGATTTCAGCAAGAACCGGGTCGAGCTCGAGGGCGGACTGGAGTTCCGCATCTGGCGCGGCCTGAGCCTCGAGCTCGACGGCGGCTATACCCGCATCCGCGACCTGCTCTCGCTCTCAGCCGAGGGGGCGTCCCTCGAGGACATCCTTCTCCGCCAGAAGCAATTGGCCACGGGCTACAGCTATTCGTTCTCGGTCGGGCTGAATTTCTCCTTCGGCTCGACGCGGAGCAACGTCGTCAACCCGCGGTTCGGCAACGGGGGGAGAAGCGTCTCCATCAGCATGTAGCGGCGCAGGCGCCCGGCCCTCGGCTTGTTTTCTTCCGTTGAATTCCTTACGATAGGCTTCCGGCCGGAAGGTCCGGAGAAGGAGGCCTGCACTATGTCTGTCAAGCCCTTCAAGCCCGTGCCCAGCGATATCGACATCGCCCAAGCCGCCGAGCTCCTGCCCATCGTCAAGGTGGCCGCGGGGCTCGGCCTCGGCGAGGACGACCTCGACCTCTACGGCAAGTTCAAGGCCAAGATCCACCTCGACGTCCTCGACCGGCTCAAGGGCCGTCCCCTGGGCCACTACGTCGACGTGACGGCCATCACGCCGACCCCTCTCGGCGAGGGCAAGACGACGACGACCGTCGGCCTGAGCCAGGCCCTGGGGGCCCACCTCGGCCGGAAGGTCATGACCGTCGTCCGCCAGCCCAGCATGGGGCCGACGTTCGGGATCAAGGGCGGGGCGGCCGGCGGCGGCTATTCCCAGATCGTGCCCATGGAGGACTTCAATCTCCACCTGACCGGAGACATCCACGCCGTGACCGCCTCCCACGACCTCCTGGCCGCGGCCATCGACGTGCGCATCCTCCATGAGTCGAGCCAGGACGACGAGAAGCTCTTCAACGCCTTTTGCCCCGCCAACAAGAAGGGCGAGCGCCGCTTTTCCCCGATCATGCTCCGCCGTCTCAAGAAGCTCGGCCTCGACAAGACGAACCCCGCCGACCTCACGGCCGAAGAGAAGCGCCGCATGTTCCGCCTCGACATCGACCCGGCCAGCATCACCTGGAACCGGGTCATCGACATCAGCGACCGCTTCCTGCGCGTCATCAAGATCGGCCTCGGCCCCGAGGAGAAGGGCATGGTTCGCGAGACGGGCTTCGACATCTCCGTCGCCTCGGAGATCATGGCCATCCTGGCCCTGACGACGGGTCTGGCCGACATGCGCGAGCGCCTCGGCCGGATCGTCATCGGCACGAGCCGGGCGGGCGAGGCCGTCACGGCCGACGACCTCGGCGTCGCCGGGGCCCTGACCGTCCTGATGAAGGACGCCATCATGCCCAACCTGATGCAGACGGTCGAGAACACGCCGGCCATCGTCCACGCCGGCCCGTTCGCCAATATCGCCCACGGCAACTCCTCGATCATCGCCGACCAGATCGCCCTCCGCCTCGTCGGCCGCGATGGTTACGTCGTCACGGAATCGGGCTTCGGGGCCGACTGCGGCATGGAAAAGTTCATGAACATCAAGTGCCGGACGAGCGGCCTCGTTCCGAGTTGCGTCGTCATCGTGGCCACGATCCGGGCCCTCAAGATGCACGGCGGCGGGCCCAAGGTCGTGGCCGGCAAGCCCCTGGCCCCCGAGTACACCGACGAGAACCTGGGCCTGCTCGAGAAGGGCCTGCCCAACATGGCCGTCCACATCAAGAACGCCCTCCGCTTCGGCGTGCCCGTCGTCGTCGCCGTCAACCGCTTCGCGACCGATACCGACGCCGAGATCGAGGTGGTGCGCAAGGCCGCCGTCGCGGCCGGCGCCGAGGACGCGGTCATGTGCGATCACTGGGCCGAAGGCGGGGCCGGGGCCGTGGCTCTGGCCAAGGCCGTCATCGCCGCCTGCGACCAGCCCCGGAACTTCAGATTCCTTTACCCGCTCGAATGGGACATCAAAAAGAAGATCGAGACGATCGCCACCCAGATCTACGGGGCCGACGGCGTCGATTACACGCCCGAGGCGGAGGCCAAGGTCGCCCTCTATACCCGCCTCGGCTTCGACAAGCTGCCCATCTGCATGGCCAAGACCCACCTCAGCCTGAGCCACGACCCGGCCTTGAAGGGCGTCCCCAAGGGCTTCAGGCTTCCCGTCCGCGATATCCGGGCCAGCGTCGGGGCCGGGTTCCTCTACCCGCTCTGCGGCGACATGCGGACGATGCCCGGCCTGCCCACCCGGCCCGTCTACTATGACGTCGACCTCGACCTCGAGACGGGCAAGGTCAAGGGCTTGTTCTGATGGCCTTCAAGTCGCCCGCCGAGGTGGTCGAAACGATGGGGGCGGCCTGCGTCGTCAAGACGGGACTCCCCTGGCCCAAGCTCCTCGTCTCGGGTTTCCTGGCCGGGGCCTATATCGCCATAGGCGGCCTCCTGGCCATCATGATCGGCAAGGGCATCGTGCCGACGGTCGTCGGCGACATCCGTTACGGCGGCCTCGGTCGCTTCCTGTTCGCCGCCGTCTTCCCGGTCGGCCTGATTCTCGTCGTCGTCGCCGGGGCCGAGCTCTTCACCGGGAACACGGCCATCCTCGTCCCGGGCGTCCTCTCCGGCCGCTCCCCCTTCCGCGGTCTCGCCCGGAACTGGGCCCTGTCCTACGCCGGCAATTTCGCCGGGGCCCTCTTCGTGGCCTATGCCCTGGCCTATCTGACGGGCCTGTGCGCGGGCGAGCCTTATCTCGGCGCCGTCCGGGCCATGGCCGTGGAGAAGACCGGGTTGTCCTTCACGGCCGCTTTCTGGCGCGGCGTCGGCTGCAACTGGCTCGTCTGCCTGGCGGTCTGGCTGGCCTGTTCGGCCGAGGACGTGGCCGGGAAGATCCTGGCCGTCTGGTTCCCGATCATGGCCTTCGTCGGCCTCGGCTTCGAGCACAGCGTGGCCAATATGTTCTTCATCCCGACGGGCATGATCTACGGGGCGGAGGTGGGCATCGGCCGCTTCCTCGTCCGGAACCTGCTGCCGGTCACTCTGGGCAACATCGTCGGCGGCGCCTTCTTCGTCGGGTTCATCTCCTGGTGGCTCTATCGCCGGCCCTGAAGCGGCCTACCTGGAGCGGATGACCTGGCCTTTGACGTTCGAGACCTCGACCCCGCCGCTCCCGGTCCTGACCAGGCGGACATCCTTTTCCACGTCCGCGATATCGATGGAGCCTGAGCCGTCGTCGACGGTCACGGTGCCGCCGACCCGGCGGATGCGGATCTCGCCCGAACCGTCGTCGATCGAAACGTTCCCCGTGACGTCGTTGATCTCGATCCCGCCCGAGCCGTCATCGATCTCGACCCCGCCGGCGATGCGGTCGACGCGGATCGAACCGGATCCGTCGTCGATCCTGACGGCGGCCAGGTCCTCGACGACGATGCTCCCCGAGCCGTCGTCGATCTCGAGAGGCATATCCTTGGGAACCGAGACGGTCAGGTTGATGACGGCGCCTTCGTCAAAGCTGAAGAGCCGGAACCGTTCTCGAATGCGGCTGACGAGGACCGCGACCTCTCCCCGCTTCTCCAGGGTCAATTCGATTCGGTCCTTCAAAAAGCCGTCCATGTCCTCGTCCCGGACATGCCGGGCGACGATTTCCGCCTTGACTTCGATGGCCCCCGGTCCCTCCCGGCCGGTGACCGTCAGGGATCCGGCCCCTGCCTGGATCTCGAGGCGCCGCACGCCCTGGGTGGACAGGTTCAGGCTCTTTGAGGTCTCGAAAGCCGCCAAACTCCCGAGGCCAGCGACCGACAACACCGCCAACACGACCATTTTTTTCATGGAAACCTCCGTCCTCTAATCCTAGAGACGGAGGCCGCCCCCCGAAAGTTCCCGGGGCAAAAAAAGAAAGAGATGGGGACACGTACCTGGGGGACATGTCCCCGTGCCGGGAGAGGGACAATCCCCCAGGGGAACAGTCCCTCGCCCTATTTTAGCATGACCGTCGTGCTCGCCTTTCCACCCTTGACGCTGTCGTAGGCGACCGTCATCGTCCCCGATCCTTTGACCAGAAGGACCGCCGTCCTCGTCGTCTTGCCCGGATGTCCGTTGCGGACGATGATCCTCTTGAGGTCTTTCTGGTCGATGAGGGGTGTCACCGACGGGTTCGCCTTGTAGACCGTCTTGTTGTCGATGAAGCTGGCCGCGATGACCTCGACGCTCTTGCCGTCGACGAGAAGGAGGTCGGGCCGGACGGTGAAGTTCTGGGCCGCCCGGGCCATGATCGTGGGCACGACCTTGGGGTTGGTGATGTCGACGAAGACCCGGAAGACGTCCCCGCCGACCTTTTCGACCGAGGTCTCGCCCATGCGGATGAGCGGCATCTCGTCGGCCTGGTAGAGGGAGAAGGCCATGTTCCGGTGACAGAGCTCCTCGTTCATGAACCTCGGCGGGACGCGCCCCTGGTACTTCTTCCAGACGCCGCCCATCTCGACCTTGCCGAACTGAGGATGGTCGAAGGGCTTCCACTCGACGAACTCGTCGCCGAACTCGAGGTACTTGTCGAAGTAGTACCGGGAGACGTTCGGCGCGATGGGGCTCGACGGGTCGGACTGCTGCTCCTTGAGGGCGGGGCTGGTGAAGTACTGGTCGCCGTTCCAGAGCTCGTTGGAGAACGAGGGGATGCCCAGCCCGTCGTTGGTCCAGTCGATGAATCCGCCGTGCACGGTGTAGAGCCCGCTCCAGAGGACGATGTAGCGGTAGAACGGCAGGATGCGCTCGCCGTTCTGGCCGAGCTCGTCGTAGAAGCGGACGTCGGTCATCGGGTATTCGCCCACCGCTTCGGCGCCCGGTCCGCGGAGGATCATGCCGCCGTTATTGTGGTAGGACTGGACCCCGGCGATGTTCGGACGGGCCTTCAGGAAGTCGGCGACCGCCCGGGCCTCGGGCAGCTCGAACGGGTAATGCATCGCTCCGCTCTGGACGTAGCTCGGCTGCCAGTCGCTGGGCCAGTTCCTGTTCTGGTCGTAGCTGCCCGGGCCGTCCTCGTTGACCAGGCCGTCGCCGTCGTTGTCGATGCCCTCCTGGCCGAGCAGGATGTAGTCGCCTTTTTCGCCGAAGGGAACGGGCTCGAGGATATTCGGATTCGTCCGGCTGATGCGGTAATTGCCTTCGCCCGGGACGAGCTTGCGGATCTGCTCGATGATGCCGTTGCCGTTGATGTCCTCGGGCGGGTCCTCGTCGATGAGGCCGTCGTTATCGTCGTCGACCGGGACGTGCCCCGAGCGGGCGTTGCCGCCGGGCCCTTCCATGAAGTATTGCCGGCCGTCGGGATTGACCGTCGGGATGATGTAGAAGACGCGCTCGTCGACCAGGCGGGTGACGTCGTCGATGCGGCCGTAGTTCTCCATGAGATACCAGATCGTGTACAGGCAGACCTCGCCGCCCTGGATCTCGTTGCCGTGGACGTTGGCTTCGATATACATGCCCGCCTTGGACGACTCCGGCCCCGTGGCCGGATTATTGATGGTCATGACCATGAGGTCGCGGCCGTCAAAGCTCTTGCCGATCGATTCGAGCTTGAGGAATTTGGGAAAAGCGGCCTGGAGCCGCTTCATGTCGGCGTAGAGCTCGTTCGTATCGTGCCAGCGGTTGAAATCGAGCTTGACCTTGAAGGCCGGGTCGGAGGCCTTCTGGGCCGGGGAGAAGGGGGCCGTCAGGATGAGGCCCGCGGCCGAGGCCAGGACGAAGGACAGGATCTTGCGTGTTCTCATCGTCGTCCTCCTCTTCACTTCAGAGTGACCCGGGCTGTCGCCGTCCCGCCCTTTTCCGATCGCACCAGGAGCTCCACGACCTCGCCGGTCTTGCCCTTGATGAGCCATTCGTATTTGGCCCGGCCCCCCGAGCCGGCAAGCGTCGGCAGGAAGCTCGTCTTTGCGCTCCCCGACAGGACGGCTCCCGGCTCGACGCCAAGCTGGACCATGGTCGGCTTGACCGACCGGGACGTCTGCCCCTGGGCCAGAGAGGTCGGCCAGAAGCCGGCGTTCTCGACCTCCGCTTTGATGCGGAAGATGCCGCCGCCGTGGCTGACGGCCTTGAGGGAAGCCACATTCACCCGGGGGAAGAGCGAGGCCAGGTGGACGGCGAACTTGGCGTGCGCGGCGCCGAGCTCGGGGAGCTTCGCCGCCGGGGGGTTGGTGACCGCATAGGGCTTGAACCCGCCGACCTCGACCTCTCCGAACTCCGGATGTTTCGCCTTGGCCCAGTTGACAAAGCCGTCGATCTTTTCGGCATCCATCCACTTCAGGACCTGTTTGTCGATCCCGGGGGTCAGGGGCTGCGCGGCCTCGGCGGCAACGCCCGAACCCGGCCGCCCGGATTGGCCGGCCTGGCCCGGAGGGCCCGACTCCCCCGCCCCGGGCGGAATCATGCCCATCCGTCGCTGTCCGGGTCCGGCGGATTCAGCTGCGGCCAGCCCGAAGCCCGGCGTCGAAAAGGAGGGGACGCCGAACTGGAAATAACCGTACTGGAAAAAGGCGCCTTGGGGCTCGCGCACATAGAGCGGCTGGCGGATGCCCGTCATCTCGACGTACTTGTCGCTCACGCTCTTGAAATAATCATAATCGGCCGAGGCGACGGTCGTCGCCGCCTTGCGGTCGGGCATCCGGAAGCGGCCGGACTCCGACGCCGGGGCCTGTCTCTGGGCCTGCCGGCCTCCGGGGCCGCCGCCCATCAACATCTCGAACGAGAAATCGCCTCCGCCGAAGCGGCCGCCGCGGCCCATTCCGCCGCCGGTCTGGATGAAGCCCGTGCTCCGCGCCCCGGCCGCCGCGGCGTCGGCGAAACGGACCAGGTCGAGCTCGCGGGCCGGGCCGGGCCGGCCGGCGCTTGTCGGCGGGACGATCAGGTTGTCGCTTTCGCCCAAAGTCAGGACCGCCGCGATGTTCCGATGGGCGATGACCCAATCCATCAGGGCCCTGGATTCCGCCTCGCTGACCATGTGAGGGCCGGCATCGGGCTTATAGTAAGGATACTCGTGGGCGAAATTCCGGTTGATGTCGGTCCCGCCGGGCGGGTCCTCGTTGATGAAGCCGTCGCCGTCGTTGTCGATCCCCTCCGAGAAGAGCTTGTACGCACCGCGTTCGCCCTTTTTCGGGTCGGCCCTCTTCATCAGGCGCGGCTCGTCGGGGTCGATCATGTATTCGCCGTCGGCCGCCTTGACCCTCATGACCGTGATGAAGCCGTCGCCGTTGAGATCCTCCGGGCCGTCTTCGTCGACGCGGCCGTCGTTGTCGTCATCGCGGGGCGTCGTGTTCGTGCGCCGGCCCGTCTTGACGGCGGCGAAGAAGCCCTCGGCCCCGTCGGGGTTGACCCGCGGGATGATGTAGATCGTGGACGTATCGAGCCTCTGCTTGATCTCCGGGTCGCCGGCGGCGCCTTTCAGGAGCGTCTCGGCCACGGACAGGGCGATCTCGGTTCCGACGAGCTGGTCGCCTTCGAAGCCCGCGGCGATGAGCAGGGCCGGACGGCCGGCCGGAGCGACGCCGCCCGGGTTGGCGATCTCCAGGGCCCAGATGTCGCGGCCGCCGCGCGTCTTGCCGATGGACTCGAGCCGGGCGGCTGTCTTGGCGGGGCCGGCCAAAGCCTGGACGGCCCTGGCGAGCTCGACGTAATTGTGATATTTCGGCGGATCCTGGGCGCCGGCCGGAGCGCCGGCCAGCGAAAGCCCTAGGATGATGAGGACCGGCAGCACGAGCGCCGGGCGGACGGACCTGGTCATGAAGGAACGCACGGGGACCTCCTCAGCGGCGAAGGTTGTCATCCTTTTAGACATGAAGCGCCACGGAATCTTCCGAAAAATTGTAATATAATGTCCCGGAACGTCTCGTCGAGAGGATCGTCCCATGCCGCCATCCCGCACGATCTCACGCCGCCGGTTCATCGCCACGGGCGCCGCCGCGGCCGCCGCGATCTCGATCGTTCCCCGCCGTGTCCTCGGCGGCCAGGGTACCATCCCCCCAAGCGACACCCTGACCAAGGCGGTCATCGGCGTCGGCGGCATGGGCCGCGGCCACCTCGGCTATCCGGGCTCGGTCCTGCGGGCCGTCTGCGACGTCGACAAGGGCCATCTCGCGTCCGCCTTGGAGATCGCCGGACCGGGCGTTTCGGGCTACGTTGACTTTCGCGAGGTCCTGGCCCGGCCCGACATCGACATCGTCCACATCGCGACACCGCCCCACTGGCACGCCCTGATCGCCATCGCCGCGGCCGAGGCCGGCAAGGACGTCTGGTGCGAAAAGCCGATGACCCGGACGATCGCCGAGGGCCGCGCCCTCGTCGAGGCCGTCCGCCGCACCGGCCGCATCTTCCGCGTCAACACCTGGTTCCGCTTCAGCGACCGCTTCTACGGCTTCGGGACCGATGTCCGGCCGATCAAGAAGGTCGTCCGGAACAGGCTCCTGGGCTGGCCGATCAAGGCGACCGTAAGCGCGACCACGGGCTTCGACTGGAAGTTCTACTGGAGCGGCCTGACCTATGCCCGGCCGGAGCCTGTGCCGCCGGAGCTCGATTATGATTTCTGGCTCGGCCCGGCGCCCTGGAAGCCTTACCATCCCCACCGTGTCCACGGCACCTTCCGCGGCTATTGGGACTACGACGGCGGCGGGCTCGGGGACATGGGCATGCACTACCTCGATCCGGTCCAGTATCTTCTCGAAAAGGACGACACGAGCCCGGTGGAGATCGCGGCCGACTGCCCGCAGCAGCACCCGGACGCCTGCGGCAGCTGGCGCAGGATCGAGATGAAATACGGCGACGGCTGCGTCATCGTCCTCGACGGCGAGAACCGCGATACTCGCGCCCCCTTCCTCGAGGGCCCGAAGGGCAAGCTCTACCGGGGCTTCGAGTCCGACATCCCCGGCCTCCGGGACGCGCTGGCTTCTCTGCCCGACCCCGAGCCTCAGGTGACCGATTTTTCGGAAGCCGTCCGGACGCGGAGCCGGTTCGCCCTGAACGAGCGGAACGGCCACCGCTCCTGCACTCTCGTCAACCTGGCCAAGATCGCGGTCCAGCTCGGCCGGCCTCTCCGCTTCGACCCGGAGCGCCAGATCTTCCCCGGAGACGAGGCCGCCAATCGCCTTGTGAGCCAGCCCATGCGGGCGCCCTGGCGCCTCTGAAGAGACCGTGAGGAGATCCCCCATGAATAGAAGAATCGCCGCGGTCGTCCTTGCGGTTTTCGCCGGCGCGCTCTTGGCGGCCGGTCCCCTCGCGGCCGCCGGGCAGGACGTTTCAGCCGCCGGATCCCAGGACCTCAAAGCCAGGGTCTCGTCGATCATCGGCCGCTTCCCGGCCGAGAATTCGGCCGCCAGGGATGCCCTTTGCGCCGATCTCGTCAAGCTCGGTCCGGCGGCCCTCGGCGAGACGTGCACCCGTGTCCTGCCTCCGGGATCAGGAGACGATTCCAAGGCCAGGTTCGCCGTGAACGGACTGGCCGTGTACGTGACCCGCGCCGGAGCGGAAGCCGAGCGCCTTCTCTTCGCCCGGACGCTGCTCGCCGCGCTGGCGGCCAAGCCGGACAAGCAAGTCGCCTCGTTCGTCATGACCCAGCTCCAGCTCGCCGGGAAGCGGGAATCCGTCAAGCCTTTGGCCGGCTTTCTCAAGGACGACGCGCTGGCCGGACCGGCTGCCGCGGCGCTCCAGGCGATCGGAAGCCCCGAGGCCGCGCGCGCGCTCCTGAGAGGACTCGGCACGGCCGCGCAGGGCGCCCGGATCTCGATCGTCGACGCCCTGGGCGAATTGCGCAGCCGTGAGGCCGTGAAAAAGCTCCTTCCTCTGGCCGAAAGCGGCGACGAAGGCCTCCGTCGCGCGGCCCGCTTCGCCCTGGCCAATATCGGCGATCCGGCCGCGGCTCCCGCTCTCACACGAGTCCGCGTGGCCTCGTCACAGGGAGAGAGGGCCCAGGCGCCGGGCCTTTATCTTCTTTTCGCCAGGCGGCTGGCCGAATCCGGCAAGACGACCGAGGCGCTGGCCGCGGCAAGATCGATCCTTGATTCCCACAACGGTCCCGGGGAGAGCCAGGTCGCATCGGACGCCTTGACGCTCCTCGTCTCGATCCTCAAAGACAAGGCCGTTCCCGACCTTCTTGGCGCGGTCGACAGTCCGGTCCCCGCGTTCCGCGGCGCCGCGCTCGAAATGGCCGCGACGGTCGGAAAAGACGATACGACGGCCCGCTGGGTCGAGAAGGCCTCGGCCTCCACGCCGGAAGTCCGGGCCGGGATCATCGGCATGCTCGGCCGGCGAGGCGACAAAACGGCCTTGCCCTTCGTCCGGGAGAGCTTGAAGAGCAACGACGAGATCGTCCGTCTGGCCGCGATCCCCGCGGCGGTCAGGCTTGGAGGCGAGGCCGTCCTGCCCGATCTTTTCGCCCTCATCGGCAGCGGCGACGAGAAGACCGTTGCGGCGTTGAAGACATCGCTTCTCGGCTTCGACGGCCGACGGGTCGTCCCGGAAGCCGTCCGCTTGCTCGACACGACGCCTCTGCCGGGCAAGGCCGTGCTCGTCGACATCATCGGCGAAAAGGGGGCCAAGCCGGAGATCGACCGGGTCTTCGCCCTGGCTTCCGACCCGGAACCGGCGACAAGGGCGGCCGCGCTCGGCGCCCTGGCCAAGCTGGCCGGAGAAGAGAACCTGCCCAGGCTTGTCGACATGCTCGAGAAGGCCACGGACGGCGATGATATCGTGCGCCTCCAGGACGCGGTGGCCGCCGCCGAGCTCCGTGACGCCGCGCCGGCGCGCCGAGGCGCCGCGCTCGTCGATCTCCTCAAGGACGCCGCCCCTGCCCGCAAGGCCGTCATCCTGCGCGTCCTGCCCGAGATCGGCGGAGCCTTGGCCATGCGCGCCGCCGCGGGGGAGACGGAGAACCAGGACTCCCAGGTCCGGACCGCCGCGGTTTACGCTCTCTCGCGGTGGCCGGATTTCGCGGCGGCCGGCGACCTCCTCCGCATCGCGACGACGACGGCCAGCAAGCGCTATCGCCTCCTGGCCGTCGACGGCTACGCCCGCCTCGTCGGACAGGCAAACATGCTCGGACAGCGCAAGCTGGCCCTCTTCCAGGACCTGCTGGCCAAGCCTTTCGACGACTCCGATAAAAAGGCCGTTGTCACCGGCGCGGCCTCGATCCGGGAACCGGAAGCGCTGCGGCTGCTGGCCTCCTGTCTCGACAACCCCGCTCTCGGCGAGACGGCCGCGGCCGGCGCTCTCGAGCTGGCCTCGGAGCAAGCGCCTCAGGAGCGCTGGCTCTCGGGTCACGAAGCGATCTCGGTCCTCCGTCGGATCCAGGCCCGGACCGCCGGGGGCGCCGAATATGAGAGGATCGGCGCCCTCATCGCCCAGCGCCTTCGCCAAGGCGGCTTCGTCCCGCTCTTCGATGGCCGGGGCTTCGACGGCTGGAAGGGCCTTGTCGCCGATCCTCCGGCCAGGACACAGATGTCTCCACAGGAGCTGGCCAAGGCGCAGGGCGAAGCCGACGACCGGATGCGGGCCCACTGGAAGGTCGTCGACGGCGTCCTCGTCTTCGACGGCCAGGGCGAGAGCCTTTGCACCGCTTCCGACTACGGAGATTTCGAGCTCCTCGTCGACTGGAAGATCGAGAAGGGCGGCGACAGCGGCCTCTACCTCCGGGGATCGCCGCAGGTCCAGATCTGGGATCCGGACGCCAACCCGGTCGGCTCGGGCGGCCTTTACAACAATCAAAAAGGCAAGAGCGTCCCCCTGGAAAAGGCCGACCGCCCCGTCGGCGAATGGAATTCTTTCCGGGTCATCATGATCGGCGACCGCGTCAGCGTCTATCTCAATGACAAGCTCGTCGTCGATAACACGATCCTCGAGAACTACTGGGAAAGGGACAAGCCGATCTATCCCACAGGCCAGATCGAGCTCCAGGCCCACGGCAATCGTCTGTATTTCCGGAATATCTTCATCCGCGAGATCCCGCGCGACCCGGCCATGCCGCAGATGACCCAGGCCGAGGCGGACGAAGGGTTCGCCCCGCTCTTCAACGCCCGCGATCTCGACGGCTGGACGGGAGACACCAAAGGCTACGCCGCCGAGGACGGCAAGATCGTCATCCACCCCGAGCTCGGCAGCGGCAACCTCTACACGGCCAAGGAATACGCCGACTTCGTCCTCCGCTTCGAGTTCAAGCTGACGCCAGCCGCCAACAACGGCCTCGGCGTCCGGGCGCCCCTCGAAGGCGACGCCGCCTACGCCGGCATGGAGATCCAGATCCTCGAGGACGGCTCACCGGTCTACTGGGGTCTCCGGCCGTACCAATACCACGGCTCGATCTACGGGGTCGTCGCGGCGCGCCGCGGCTTTCTGCGCCCGCCTGGCGAGTGGAACGCCGAGGAGGTCACGGTCAAGGGCCGGCGCGTGAGGGTCGTCGTCAACGGCTCGACCGCCGTCGACGCCGACCTCGACGCGGCCTCGGCCGGCGGCACGATCGACGGCAACGAGCATCCGGGCCTCAAGCGGGAGTCCGGTCACATCGGCTTCCTGGGACACGGCTCGATCGTCGAGTTCCGCAACCTGAGGCTGAAGGAGATCCGCTAGGGGCTCAGCCCGCCCGGCGGGGGTGGTGTCCGAGTGCGGGAAGGCCCAGCGCCTCCCTCAGAGCGGCGTTGATCTGGGTGTTGTCGAGGATGGGACCCGGATACCAGGAGCCGCGGAACTTCATGAACGTCGGGGCCGCCGCGCCCATTACGGCCAGGTCTACGAGCTCGTTGGTGTGCCCCGCCGTGCCGTACGACACTTCCTCGTCAGGATAAACATAGGGTGAGGCGTAATCCGGCTTCTTGAGAACGACGCCGTTCTCCGCCGGTCCCCGGTCGCTGCCCACCGGGGGCGGCGTCTCTTTCTCATCGACACGGGCCTCCTGGCGGGGCAGTTCGCCCAGTCCGAGGGGCTTATCGGGGTCGAGGAAAAGGCCCCCCGTCGCGTGGTCGGCGGTCACGAGGAGCACGGTGTTCGTCCAATCGATGTCGTCACCGGGCCTGTCGACGAAGGCCAGGGCGGCCCGAACGGCGCCGTCGAGATCGGCGACGCTGCCGACCATGGCCCGGAAGTCGTTGTCATGATTGGCCCAATCGATGTCGCCCTGCTCGACCACGAGAAAGAAGCCGTCGGGATCGCGCCCGAGATAATCGAGGGCGGCCTCGGTCGCCTGCGCCAGCGACGGGTTCTCTTCGCTCCCCGGGGTGACCCGCGGCCGTCCGGGAGAATCCTCCACCCGGGGCACCTCGAAATTGCCGCCCTTGCCCCCGAAGAGGCCGAAGAGCTTGCGGCCCTCACGGGCGGCCTCCGCCGCGCCCTCGACGATAGCCTTGCCGCCGTCCTGGCCGGGCTTCCGTTCGACAAGGAGGTATTCCCGGGAGGTTTGGAGGGTGCGGTAGAGGGACTCCGAGATGTAGCCCTTTTTGGCGTCGAAACCGGGGTTGTCGAGGAGCGGCGATCCTCCGGCGATGACGACGTCGGGTTTCGTCCGCAGGATGATCTCGTCGGCGATGCCCAGTCCTTTGGTGCCTCTGAGCCCGGTGTAATAGGCGCTGCGGCTGGTGTTATGGCTGACGAAGGCGGCCGGGGTCGCGTGGTCGAACGGCACCGTGCTGATGACCCCGATCCCGGCCCCGGTCCTGGCCCGCAATTCCTCGAGGATCGTCTCGAGGCGGCCGTCCGGAGGATCGCCGGGGAGCCAGGCGATGTTGCCCGAGTCCGTCTTGAACCCGGTGGCCAGGGCTGTCGCCGCCGAAGCCGAATCCGTTGCCGGGCCCGGGGGAAAGCGGCGGGAGGCGTCAGGCCCGACCATCGGCTTCGCACCGTCCGCGCGGACGTCGTAGCCAAGGACCGGAGTGAACGAGGACCGGGAGTACGGAGGCCGGCCCGCGCGCCGGGCATGGCCGTTGTAGGTGTTGACGTCCCAGGTCGCGACGTAGGCCCTGGAGGGGAGCGTCTGCCAGACGAGTCCGTCGTCTTTGCCGTAAAGGTAGCGGCTGGCCGCGATCTCCGTCTCGGCCGACATGCCATCCCCGATGAAGAAGATGACGTGCTTGAACGCCGCCGGCGCGCGGCGGCAGCCGGGCTCGAAGAGAAGGATCGCGGCGAGCGAGATCGCGGCGACGAGCGCGCAGGCCGCTCTTGTGGTTCGGGCCCTGTTCGAGGTCATAACACTCTATTATAACCCCGGGCCCAAATACGGCTTACCACTCCACGAGGCCGGCCAGCCTCAGGATCTCGAGATGGTTCAGGACGGCCTGGAAGGTCGAACGCCGCTCGTTCTGGGCGTCGAGCATCTTCTTGATGTCGAGGGCGCTGTGCTTGCCGTTGACCAGAAGCTGCAGCTCGGACGGGTTGACCAGCGCGAGACCTTTGCCGGCCACGGGGAACTTGGTCCGGGCGTCGGCCGGGACGGCCGTCAGCAGCTTCTGGTAGCCCCGATAGCCGTCCTGGCGGACCCTGGCCGTCGGCCGGGGAACGATCTTGGCCGCTTTCTTTTCAAGGTCCGAGGCGACGAGAGGCAGGGGCTTCAGGCCGAGCTTCAGGGCGACGGCCGCCCGGTGGGCCTCGACCGCCGCGATGCCCGCGGCGCCGACGCCCTCGACGGACTTGGCCAGGCGGGCCACGTGGGCGGATAGGGCGGCCGCGCCCGGGGCCAGCTCGAGCACGGAGGCGAGCGTCTCTTTTTCGTTCATGACCGCGGCTTCCAGGATCCCCCGGGCGTAGCGGGAATCCTCGTCGAACGTCTCGGGCGTCGAGCCGTTGAGCGCTTCCAGGGCCTCGGCGATCGTATGGCCGATGCGCCGGGTCGCGTTCGAGGCGATCTCACTAGCGATCTTCTCGGCCGCTCCGCCGTCCGCGGCGGCGACCGTATAGGCCCCGGCGGCGCCGATCGCGGCGGCCCGCTTGAGCTGAGTCGGGTCGGCCTTGTCGGCCGTGTCGCCCGAGGTGTGGTACCACTGGTCGGGCCAGGCGATCATCATGACGCCCGGGACGCCCACGGCCCAGTCGTTGAAGACCTCGTGGTCCGAGGCCCCGTAATGCGTCTCGATCGAATAGGTGAAGGGCTCATCGGCGCCGGTGGGCGCGACGATCCGGACCGGCACGCCGGCCGCGCCGCCGCGGTTCTGGATGCGCTCGCGGCTGCCCTCGCCGACGTAGCGGTAGTAGTTCTCCATGACGTCGTTGATGTAGTGGGGGTTGCCATAGGTCGTCCGCACGAGGCAGAAGAAGGACTTATTTTTGGACAGCCATTCGCCGACCATATCCATGTTGATATTGCAGAGCGTCCGCTCCATGACGTCCGGGTGCGTCCGGACCCACTCCCCGATGCCCGAGAACTCGGGCCCCCAGATGAAGCGGATGGTCCGCTTCGGCCGGGGCAGGCGGCCGTCCGCGATCAGGGTGTGGAGGATGCGGGCGACCTCGAGGATCGTGGCGCTGCCGGAGATGTTGTCGTTGGCCCCCTGCTTCTGGGTACCCTCGAAGAGGTGGGCCGAGAGGATGATCTCGCCCGCCGCCGGGTCCGTGCCGGGGATATGGCAGATGACGTTCTCGAGGTCGGCCGTCTCCGTCTTCGACTCGACCTGGGCCCGGACGGTGATCTTTTCGTTGGCCAGGAGCCGGCGCTTGAGGATGTCGCCTTCGCGGACCGGGAGCTGGAAGGCGAATCCCTGCGCCAGCGGAGCGGCCGCGGGCTGCGGCTGCGCCGCCGCCGGAGGGACGGCCTGACCCGCGGGAGGAGCGGCGGCCCCGGGCTGTCCGGGCGCCGCCCCGCCGGGCCTGCGGCGCTGCATGATCCCGCTCCAGGGGATCTGGAGCGGGTCGAAATAGGGCCGGGACATGCTGATCGACACCACTCCGAGAGCGCCCTGCGGCATGGCCGCGCCGTAGGCCGTCATCAGCGATCCTTCGGTGACGACGATCTTGCCGGCCACTTTGGCTTCCGTGATCTCCTTGGGCGTGCCGGGGCCGGCCCAGACGAGCTCGGCGGTGACATCGGCCGTGGCGCTGCCGGAGGCGAGCATGGGCAGCATATCGTTGATCGAGGCCAGCTTCAGCCTCCCCGGCTTGGTCTCCCAGAGCTCGCCCTTGACGGCGACCCAGGCCGGCCCGCCGGGATAGGTCACGATGTCGACGCCCTCGAGGCCGTAGCTCTTGAGCTTGCGGATGACGACCTGGGTCTCGAGGAAGTTCCCGCTGAACTCCTCGCCGAAACGCTGCCGGTTGAAGGCGTTGATCTCGGCGATCGTGTTCCAGGCGCTCTCGCCGGAGGACTCGCCCACGATCTCGTCCATCGCGGCCTTGGGCAGGAATGTCCAGTAGAGCCAGGGGGAGTATTGGGCGAGGGCGGGAAGAGACAGCAGAACGGCCGCGAGGATCGCGGGCACGAATGACCGTTTGAGCACGTCGGCCTCCCTATTCCTTGTTGACCTCGCCGATCAGAAGGACGGTCCGGCCCCTGGCTTCGTTGAGAACCTCGGCCATGGCCAGGTAGATCGCGGAGAGTCCGCAGACGATGCCTTCGAAGCCGGCGATCCTGCCGACGACGGCCGAGCCGGTCCAGTCGCGGGCCGCGAGCAGCCCGAACAGGATCGTCAGGCTCAGGAAGACGAACTGGACGGCCCGGTTCTTGCCGAATGTCCCGATCCACATGAAGAAGGTGAACACGCCCCACAGAAACAAGTACCAGCCCATGTAGGCCACGGGCGTCGGCCCGCCGTTGGGCGGGTTCAGGCCGGGAATGACCCAGGCGGCGACGAGCGACAGCCAGAACAGGCCGTAGGACGTGAAGGCCGTCGTCCCGAACGTGTTGCCCTTTTTGTACTCCATGATGCCGGCGATGATCTGGGCGATCCCGCCGTAGAAGATGCCCATGGCCAGGACCATGGCGCTCAGAGGGAAGAAACCGGCGTTGTGGATGTTCAGAAGGACCGTGGTCATGCCGAAACCCATCAACCCGAGCGGGGCGGGGTTGGCAAGGTTGTTGTTGGCCATCTTGACACTCCTCTGGGACGAAAAGCGGATTGGTACCCTATAACTCACCCTTGGCGGGGTGTCAAGATGGAAGGGGCCGGCGGACCGGCGGTCAGTCCGTCACTTGAGCTCGACGGCCGCCTCGTTCAGCCAGATGCCGTGAATGTTGCAGCGCTGGAAGGCCTTGACCTTGTCAGGCACGTTAGGCAGCTCGAACACGGCGATGGCCGGCCCGGGGTCGGTCGCCTTGAAGGTCTTTTCGCCGAGCTTTTTGCCCTTCATATCCTCGAGCCGGATCCACATGATGTAATGGGGTTTTTGGGGGTCCATCGGGTGGTTGTCGATCTGGACCGTGACCTTGAGCCCCATGCCCATCTTCTCGAACGTGACCTCAGGGACGTGGGTCTTGGCGACGGCGGCATTCCAGGGTCCGAAATTCGTCGCCGTGTACGCCTCGGGCTGGGTGTAATCCTTGTCCTTCAGCGGGGCCGTTGGCATTTGAGCCCAGCCGGATGCGATCAGCATCAGGCCGGCGGCCACGCAAACGACGGCGGTCAAGACGAGAGACAGCTTTTTCATATCACCCTCCTCTTTGTCCGGGCTCTCCGCCCGGCTCCCTTCCAATATCCCAGAATTCCGATAGGATTTCAAGGGGCCGGGCGCATGCGGAGGGAACGGCCGCGCCGCTACATGCCGTACTTGGCGATGATCTCCTGCTTCGTCTTGCCCAGGATGTCGAAATTCTTGCCCACATTGGTGAACGCGGCCAGGGCTTTGTCGAGGTGGTGGATCTCATGGCCGGCCGAGATCTGGGTCCGGATGCGGGCCTGGCTCTGGGGAACGACCGGGAAGAAGAAGCCGATGGCGTAGATGCCCTCATCATAGAGCGCTTGGGAGACGTCCTGGGCCAGCTTGGCGTTGAAGAGCATGACCGGCACGATGGGCGTGTCCCCTTCCCTGAGGACGAACCCGGCCTCTGCCAGGCCCTTGCGCCAGTAGGCGGCGTTGCGCTCGAGCTTGTCCCGCCGTTCGGTCGACTTGGAGACGATGTCCATGACCTTGAGGACGCCGGCCACGACGACGGGGGCGATGGTGTTCGAGAAGAGGTATGGCCGGGCCCGCTGCCGGCACAACTCGACGAGCTCGCGGCGGCCGCTGACGCAGCCCCCGGACGCCCCGCCGAGCGCTTTGCCGAAGGTCGTCGTGATGACGTCGATCCGGCCGACGACGCCGCACTTCTCGTGGGTGCCGCGGCCGGTCTTGCCGATGAAGCCGGACGAATGCGAGTCGTCGACGAGGACCATGGCGTCGTACTTCTCGCAGATGCGGACCATCTCGTCGAGCTTGGCCGTGTCGCCGTCCATGGAGAAGACGCCGTCCGTGACGACGAGCTTGAAGCGCTTGTCGGCGTGGAGCTGGAGCTTCTCCTCGAGGTGCTCCATGTCGGAGTGCTTGATCGTGTCGTGCATGGCGCTGCAGAGGCGGATGCCGTCGACGAGGGAGGCGTGGACGAGGCGGTCGGAGATGATGACGTCGTCCTTGGTCAGGATGGCCTCGAACACGCCGGCGTTGGCGTCCATGCAGGACGGGAAGAGGAGCGTGTCCTCGGTCCCGAGGAACGCCGTCAGCTTCTGCTCGAGTTCGCGGTGGATGTCCTGGGTGCCGCAGATGAAGCGGACCGACGACATGCCGTAGCCGCGCGTCTCGAGCCCCTCGTGCGCCGCCTTGATCACATCGGGGTGGCTCGACAGCCCGAGGTAGTTGTTGGCGCACATGTTGATGACCTTCTTGAGGGGCGCGCCGGCCGGGAACTCGACCTCGATGTCGGCCGCCTGGGGCGAGTGGATGAAGCGCTCCTGCTTGAACAGGCCCGCATCCTGGATGCCCTTGAGCTGGGCCCGGTAGGTGCCGCGGATCTTGTCGCTGTAGCCCACGGTCTTATCCTTTCTTGGCCGTGAAGCGCTCGACGAGCGTGGCGATCTTATTGACCGAGTCGAAGGCCTCGGGGGTGGCCTCGTCGTCGGGGATGGAGATGGCGTATTTGTTCTCGAGGAAGCGCTTGAGCGAGACCATCGAGAACGAGTCGACGATGCCGCCCGAGATGAGGGGCGTATCGTAGGTCAGGGGCTCGCTGTCGTCCTCGAGGTACTCCTTGGTGACGTAGGCGAGAACGATGTCTTTGAGTTCTTCGGCCATGAGTGGACTCCTTTTATTTATTCGTTTTCGAGGGTGGACGTGTCGCCGATCTCCTCGCCCCATTCCTTGGCGTGCAGGAGCCGGCGCATGATCTTGCCGCTCCGCGTCTTCGGGAGCGACGGCACGAACTCGATCTCCTGGGGCATGGCCAGGGGCGAGAGCTTCTTGCGGATGAAATTCATGATCTCGAGGTCGAGGTCCTTGCTGGCCGTGAAGCCCGGCTTGAGCGTGACAAAGGCCTTGACCACTTCGAGGTTGATGGGATCGGGCTTGGAGACGACGGCCGATTCGGCCACGGCCGGGTGCTCGAGCAGGGCGGATTCGACCTCGAACGGGCTGACGAGGTGGCCGGCCGTGTTGATGATGTCGTCGTCCCGTCCGGCGAACCAGAAGTAGCCATCGGCGTCGAGCTTGGACCGGTCGCCGGTGATGTACCAGTCGTTGCGGAATTTTTTCTTGAAGGCCTCGGGGTTGTTCCAATAGGTGCGCATACGCGACGGCCAGTCGAACTTGAGGGCGACGAGGCCGATCTTGCCGTGGGTCGCGTAGGGCTCGTTCTTGACCGGGTCGAGGACGGTTCCGGTGATCCCGGGAAAGGGCTTGCCCATCGAGCCCGCCCGGACCTCCATGCCCGGAAAGTTGCTGATGACGATCGAGCCCGTTTCCGTCTGCCAGTAGGTGTCGTAAAAGGGCTTGCCGAAGACCTTCCGGGACCAGACCACGGCCTCGGAGTTGAGCGGCTCGCCGACGCTGGCCAGGTGGCGGAGCGAGGACAGGTCGAACTTCTTGACGATCTCGTCGCCCGCCTTCATGAGCGAGCGGATGGCCGTCGGCGCGGAATACCACATCGTCACCTTGCGCTTCTCGATCCACTTGTACCAGGCCTCGGCCGAGAAGCCGGCGTCGAGGACGCACTGGGTGACGCCCAAGGCGAACGGGGCGATGATGCCGTAGGACGTGCCCGTGACCCAACCGGGGTCGGCCGTGCACCAATAGATGTCGTCGTCCTTGAGGTCGAGGGCCCACTTGGCCGTCAGGTATTGGGAGATGAGGGAGTAGTGGACGTGCTGGACGCCCTTGGGCATGCCGGTCGTGCCCGAGGTGTAATGGAGGACCGACGGCGACTCGGCCGTCGTCGGGTGGACGTCGAAGTGCTCGACGGGGGCCGATTTCTCGAGCGAGAAGGCGACCTCGCGGTCCTTGAGCGGCGTCACGCCGTCGTGATCAACGACGATGATGTGCCGGAGGTGCGGCATCTTGTCGAGGATCTTGCGAACCTTGGGGGCGTGCTTCTTCTGGGTGATGACGGCCGAGGTCTCGGCGTTGGACAGGCGGACGAGGAGCGACTCGTCGCCGAAGGCCGAGAAGAGCGGCTGGGCGATGGCCCCGGTCTTGAGGATCCCCAGGAAGCCCAGGTAGAGCTCGGGGATGCGGTCCATGAACAGGCAGACGCGCTCCCCGGGCTTGATGCCGAGGCCGCGGAGGAAGGCGGCGATGGTGTTCGAGGCCAGGCGGATATCGTTGTAGGTGTAGGTCTTCTCGACGCCGGTGAAGCCCTCCCAGTAGAGGGCGACCCTTTCGCCCTTGCCCTGCCGGCAGATGCGGTCGGTGCAGTACGAGGCGATGTTGATGACGTCGCCGGCCTTGTAGCCGAGCTCTTTCTCGGCGATCGACCAGCTGAAATTCTTGACGCGTTCGTCGTAGGAGCCGATGTTCGACATGAGCGATTCCTCTCCGTTCAGGATTGTGGGATCTTCTTCTCGAGGACGACGACGGCCGAGGCGACGTCCTTGATGTGGGTGAGCGAGACCTCCATCGCGCCGATACCGTGGGTCTCGCAGAACTCCTGGACTTTGCCGTGGACGAAAAGCTCGGGCTTGCCCAGGGCGTTGTTGACGACCTCGATCTCGGAAAACTTGTGGCCGCCGGACCAGCCCGTGCCCATGGCCTTGAGGAAGGCCTCCTTGGCGGCGAAGCGGGCGGCATAATGCTGGGCCGGACGGTGCTTGGATTCGCAATAGGCGATCTCGGTCGGGGTGAAGAGCTTGGCCTTGAGGCTCTCCGTGCGGACGAGCTTCTCCTCGACCCTCTGGACCTCGATGATGTCCGTTCCCGCACCGAAAATCAATGACTTATGAGCCTTTCGTCCATGGATGTCCAGCCCGTAAAAACGGACCTATATTATAGATAAGCCCGGCGAAATGTCAAAGACGCTCGACGGCGGCCTTGAGCTTCTCCCGCACCTCCAGGCCGATCGCGGCCAGGTCGGGATTCTGGACGGCCACCATGGAGGCGAGGGGATCGATGGCCGCGACTTCGACCCGGCCCGGGGCCAGCTCCTGGACGATGACGTTGCAAGGCAGCATGGTCCCGATCTTGTCCTCGGCCAGCAGGGCCTTGTAGGCGAAGGGCGGATTGCAGGCGCCGAGGATGCGATACGGCCGGAAGCAAACTCCGAGCTTCTCCTTGAGCGTCTTCTGGACGTCGATCTCGGTCAGGACGCCGAAGCCGTCCTTCTTGAGCTCCGCCTTGACCCGCTCGACGGCCTCGTCGAACGGCAGCGCGATGGTCTTGCCGAAATAGTAGCTCATCGGCCCTAGTAATTCTCGGCCAGCAGCTCGTAGTACGCCCGGGGATGCTTGCAGGCCGGGCACACCAGCGGGGCTTCCGGACCTTCATGGACGTAGCCGCAGTTGGTGCAGTGCCACTTCACGGAAGTCGGCTTCTTGAAGACCTCGCCGGCCTGGACGTTCGCGGCCAGCTTGCGGTACCGCTTTTCGTGGAACTCCTCCACCTCGGCGATCTCCTTGAAGGACGCCGCGATCTCCGGGAACCCCTCGGCCCTGGCAGTCTTCTCGAAGCTGGGATAGAGATCGCTCCACTCCAGCTTCTCGCCGGCCGCCGCGGCTTCAAGGTTGGCATAGGTCTCCCCGATCGTCCCGGCGGGGTAGGCGGCGGTGATCTCCACATCGCCCCCCTCCAGATACGTGAAGAAGATCTTGGCGTGCTCTCTCTCGTTCTCGGCGGTTTCGGTGAAGATGTTCGCGATCTGTTCGTACCCCGCCTTGCGGGCCACGCCAGCAAAATAAGTGTAACGATTCCTCGCTTGCGATTCCCCGGCGAACGCCTTCAGCAGATTCTTCTCGGTCTCGGTTCCTTTGATCGATTTGCCCATTTGCGATCTCTCCTTGTTTTAGTTTTAGTCATTCCTTCTGCCCGACCAGAGGGACAGTCCCCTGTGGGGACAGTCCCTGATCACTCGAAAAGGCCATCGCGCCGGTCCTACTTCTTCGGATACGCCGGCTTGGGAGCGAACTTCAACGGGTTGGCCTTGATCCGATCGAGCATGACGGCGATGGCCTTCTCGAGCTGGGGGTCCCGGCCGGCCATGACCGAGCCGGGGTCGTTATCGACCAGGATGTCCGGGTCGGCCCCGTGGTTCTCGACCCACCACTTCCCTTCCCGACCGTAAAAAGCGTTGTTCGATTGCTCGACCGTGCCGTCGTCGATGGTCACTTGTTGGTTGAGGATGCCGACCAGTCCGCCCCATGACGGGACGCCTACGACCGGACCCAGCTTGCGCGCCTTGAAGTGCTCGACGAAGGCCTCGCCGTCCGAGCCGTTGTTCTCGTTGGAGATGACGACGTAGTTGCCGTTGCCCGCCGAGCCGGGATAGCGGAACGGGACCATGTTGCGGAGGTTGTTGTAGGCCACGAGCTCGCGCTCGAGCTTGTCGATGAGGAAGTATTCCGTCCAGCCGCCGGAGTTGCGACGGACGTCGATGATGACCCCGTCTTTGTAGCGGAAGGCCCGCCAGTACTTGTCGAACTCGCCGATGCCGCCGCCGCCCATGGCGTTGATGTGCATGTAGCCGACGCGGCCGCCGGTGGCCTTGTCAATGGCGGCGATGTTGTCGCGGATCCAGGCGAAGTAGCGCATCGGATTGTCGCTGCGCACCGGCTCGACTTCGTAGGTCTTGGCTCCCTCCATGGCGGGCCTGGCGTTGACCGTAATCTTGATCTTCTTTCCGGCCGTCGTCTGGAGCAGCTTGAAGTAATCGTCGCCGGCCTTGAGCGCGGCCCCGTTGATGGCCAGGAGGAAGTCGCCCTCTTTGACGGTCATGTCGGCCCGGACGAGCGGCCCGGGCAGGTTGAGGTTGATATCGGTCGGGCCGTAGATCCGGGCCAGCTTGTAGAGGCCCGTGCCCTTGTCGGGCACGAGGTCAGCACCGAGCAGCCCCGTAAAAACGGGGGTGCTCGGTGTCGCGCCCGGGCCGTAGTCGCCGCCGCCGACGTAAGTGTGCGAGACCGAGAGCTCGCCGACCATCTGGGACAGGACCCAGTTGAGCTCGGCCCGCGACGACAGGTAAGGGATATAGGCGCGATACTTGTCGCCCATGGCCTTCCAGTCGTGGCCGTGGAAGCCGGGGTCATAGAAGAAGTCGCGGTACCAGCGCCAGGCGTCATTGAAGATCTGGTGCCACTCCTTCTGGAGGTCGACCGTGTAGACGAGCCCGGAGAGATTGAGCTTGTCGCCCGCGGCCTTGGAGCCGAAGGCCTTGTCGACGGAGGTCGTGTAGAGATCGCCCTCGCGGCGGACGAGGAGCTGCTCGCCGTTCGTCGACAGGGCGAAATCGCGGACCTTGTCCGTGAGCGTCACTTCCTTGCGGCCGGCCATGTCGAAGATGTGGAGCGTCCACTGCGTCGCGCCGTACTTGTTTTTGAAGATATCCTCGTATTCCCCTTCAGTGAACGCGTCGACCGAGGCCCAGAGGACCTTGCCCTTTCCGGCCTTGAGCCAGAAATAGTTCCCGGCCGGGAGGGGCAGCGGATAGGTCCGCTTGACGAGGCCCTCCATATCGATGCGGAAGGGGACGGGCGCGGCCTTCTCGTCGTCCCTGGCCCCGACCTCGCCGGCGAAGGGCGGCGCCTCGCCGTCGCGGAGCGCCACGGCCATGACCTGCTGGGGCGTCGCGATGACGTGGTCGTCCTCGTAGAAGTCCATGCGCAGGGCGAAGTTCCGGCTGGAGACGTAGTAGAGGTACCGGCCGTCGGCGTCGAAGGCCGGGTAGAGGTTGTCGTAGAAGTCCGTCGTCGCCGCGACCTTCTTCCCTGTCTCGATGCTGTAGAGGAAGATCTGGCTGTTGCGGTTCGTCTGGACGAAGCTGTAGGCGATCCACTTGGAGTCGGGCGACCAGGTGTAGTCGGCGATCTCCCAGGTGAACTCGTCGTTCTTCATCTGGTTCGAGGAGTCGATCTTGACCAGTTTTTTCGTGGCCATGTCGACGTAGAAAATGGCGTAATCCTTGTTGCCGAAGAGGATCTTCCGGCCGTCGGGCGACCAGGCCAGCCGGTAGACGGCCCGGTCGAGGTCCGACGTGATCGGCGTCCATTCGCCGCCGGCGGCGGGCTGGGTGTAGAGCTGGTAATCGCCGGTCTTGTCGCTGAAGAAGGCGATCGTCTTGCCGTCGGGCGAGAGGGCCGGGTACATTTCGCGTGTGCCGGGCGTCTCCGACAGGTTCTCGGCCGTGCCGGGACCGGTCGGGACGCGGAAGAGGTCGCCGCGGGCCTCGAGGACGACGGTCCGGCCGTCATCGGCGAGCTGGGCCGTGTGGACATAATCGCGGGGATTGATGACCCGGTTGCGCAGGGCCCAGCGGTCGGACGGCACCGTGACGGCGATCCGGGTATCCTTGGCTGAAGAGACGTCGAAGACGTGGATGCGGCCGTCCTGGACATAGACGATGGACCGGCCGTCTGTCTGGGGCATCATGACGTCGAAGTCGTCGTATTTCGTGACCTGGGTCACGTCCTTGGCGCCGAGCTTCTGGGTGTAGAAATTGGCGATGCCGTTGGTCCGGTCGGAGACGAAATACATCAGGCCGCCGGCCCACATCGGGTAGCTGTTCTTGCCGATATAGTCCGTGACTGGCGTGTAGGTCTTGGCGACGGTGTCGTAGAGCCAGATGTCCTGGTACTGGCCGCCCTTGTAGCGCTTCCAGTAATATTCCTCGTTGCCGCGGCGGCAGTAAAGGAACTTGTGTTCGTCCGGCATGAAGCTGATGAGGACGCCCCGGTCGAGCGGCAGACGCTGGGCCGCGCCGCCCTTGGCGCTGACTGAATAGAGATTGGGATCTCGGCCGACGACGTTCTCGAACATCGATCGGAAGACGATCTCGGTCCCGTCGGGCGTCCAGGCGATGACCTGGGCGCCGCCGGGATTGTAGGTCAGGCGGAGGGGCGCGCCGCCCTCGACCGGCATGAGGTAGACGGCCTGGGCGCCGTCATAGGTCGCGGTGAAGGCGATTCGCTTGCCGTCGGGCGAAAGCTTGGCGAAGCTCTCCGTCCCGGGGAACGTCGTCAGGCGCGAGGCCGCGCCGCCCTTGGCGTTCACGGTCCACAGGTCGGACTCGTAGGTGAAGACGATCGTGTCGTCGTGGATGGTCGGGTAGGTGAAGAACCGGCCCTCTTCCGCCGCGAACGCGCCGGCGCTCAAGAGGCAAACGACAAGGATGGCTCTCAGGATTATTTTCATCGATTCCTCCTCGAACATCATCCAGATTACGTGTTCCGGCCCCGCGAATCAAGCGCCGATCAGATGGCGCCGAGCTTCCGGCCGACGAGGCAAGAACGCCATGGCCGGTGTCCCTATTTTATGCCGGCTTATTTCCGGCATACGCCGGATCTCGTCCGTCCTGACCGCAGATTGACCGGACGGTTGGCCTGGGATATAAGGAAAATCAATGAAACCGCCTCTTTCCTCCGCCACGGACGGATCGCCCGCTCCCCTATCGCCGGACGATAAGAGGCGGGCTTTCGGGCTTCTCTGCCTGACCCAATTCCTGGGCATGTCGGTCTGGTTCTCAGCGTCGGCGGTCGTTCCGGCGCTCAGCGCGGCCTGGAGCCTGACCGCATCGGGACAGGCCTGGCTGACGATGTCCGTGCAGCTCGGATTCGTGGCCGGCACTCTGGCTTCAGCCGTCCTGAACGCGGCCGACCGGGTCCTGGCTCGCGGGCTCTTCGCGGTTTCCTCCCTGCTCGCGGGCATGGCGACGATGTGCGTCCCGGCCTTCGCCGGCGGGCTCCCGGCCGCGCTCGCTTGCCGCTTTCTGACCGGCGTCTTCCTGGCCGGGGTCTATCCGGTCGGGATGAAGATCATGGCCACCTGGACCCGGGAGGACCGCGGCTACGGCGTCGGCCTTCTCGTCGGGGCGCTGACCCTGGGTTCGTCCGTGCCTCACTTGATCAAAGCCTTCGGCCAGATCGGCGGTTGGCGGCCTGTCCTCGTCGTGAGCGGCGCCCTTGCCGTCCTGGGAGGTCTTATCGCCGCGGCGTTCGTGCGCGAAGGCCCTTACCGGACGTCCGTCCCGAGATTCGACTGGAGGTTCATCGGCAAGGTCTGGCGGGACAGGCCGGTCGTCCTGGCCAACGTGGGCTATTTCGGACACATGTGGGAGCTCTACGCGGCCTGGACCTGGGTGCCGGTCTTCCTTGTCGCATCCTTCCGCCACTCGGCCCTGGACGAGCGCTGGGCCGCCCTAGCCGGATTCGCCTTCATCGCCGCGGGGGGCGTCGGGAGTCTCGTCGCCGGGAAGCTCGCCGACCGCGTCGGCAGGACGGCCGTCACATCCGCGGCGATGGCCGTCAGCGGGACCTGCTCGCTTGTCGCCGGGTTGCTTTTCGGCGCGAATCCCTGGCTATTGACGGCGCTCGTCCTCGTCTGGGGCTTTGCCGTGGTCGCCGATTCGGCCCAATTCTCGGCCGGGGTGAGCGAGCTCGCGCCGCCCGAACGGATGGGGACGGTCCTCACACTTCAGACAAGCCTGGGTTTTTTGCTGACGCTCGTAACCATCCGCCTGGTCCCGACGCTCGAGCGGCTCCTGACCTGGCGCTGGGCTTTCGCCTTCCTGGCCGTCGGCCCGGCCGTCGGGATCTGGGCCATGCTCCGTCTCCGCCGCCTGCCCGCCGCGGCGCGGATGGCTTCCGGCCGCCGCTAGCGTTTGATCGTCGTCAATAATCGGCCCTCTTTATGCATTCGCAATCCGTGCTCATATCAATATTCGAATAATCGATTACAAATTCCCTGTGTTTATTCTCTATAAACACAGCGTCTTCGACCTTCCCCGTCACCAGGTCAATCCTATAAAAGTAGTTCGTGTGTCCAATAGTCTCCAGGCCATAATCCTTGACGATATCAAGACTGGCAAATAGTTCCGTCGTGCTCTCATAGAGTTTAAGAAACGTAGCGTTTCCGTTAACGGGTGGCGAGTGTGTGACCTTGATGGGGTCACCCCAGTCCAATGTTAGGAGCTTATTCTCGTAGAGATCAAAAATGGAAAAGGCCGGCGAATCATCGGCCAACCCCCCTCGCACAACGAGGTATCGGTCGAGGAAGATTCGATAGCTATCTCCTCCAAGAGTGAACAGTTTCCCCTCATCGGTAAAAACAAATATCCTGGAATTATAGTCTCCATATTTCAAGAGAATGAAGTGTTTCGCAGATTCCTGCTTTATTGGCAAATGAATTCCGAAGTGCCATCCCACAGGAAAAATATCATTGAAATCACGTCCGTCAATAAACTTGCCATTTTGAACTATTGTGAAGTGCGCCGAACACCAGAGTGGTTTGATCCCTGCATCCACTTGTTCTTGAGTAAGTTTATCAGGGTTAAGACGTTTTTGCTGGCTTATGATTATTTCATAATTGCCCAGCCAATAGTGAGCCTCCGTGGTCTTGAGATCCTGCTGCCCGACTGAATCTTGGCCTGCGATTAGGCTAAGGAAAAAGAGATGCAAAAGGGCGACGCTCTTCATGTTTCCCCGCTCTGGGCATTATGGACACAGCGGCAATTTGCTGTCAAGGCAGCTCCGGTGGTCCGCGATTCCTCAATAGCGGCTGGGAGGCGTGTGTGTCGAGCCGACCCAGAATGTCTATATCCCCATATCGGACCTGAAGAAGACGGCGTTGTGTCCTCGATATTATTTTCTGTGGACGAGAGTCGTCGAGGCCTGGGCCGTGGGCATCACGACCATTTCGCTGACGTTGACGTGGAGGGGCCTCGTGGCGCACCAGACGACGGCGTCGGCGATGTCGCCCGGCCCGAGAGGCGTCAACCCTTGGTAGACCTTGGCGGCCCGTTCGGCATCCCCGTGGAATCGAACAAGCGAAAATTCGGTCTCGACCATGCCCGGCGCGACCTCGGTCACCCGGATCGGCGTCCCGTTGAGGTCGAGGCGCATGCCGTTCGACAGCGCCTTGACGGCGAACTTGGTCGCGCAATACACGTTGCCGCCGGGAT
>JBAVUQ010000073.1:0-19275 GCA_049696855.1 Candidatus Aminicenantales bacterium | reverse complement strand
CTCGCGGTCCGCGCCGAGGACGACGAGCGTCCGGCCGGCGCGCGAGGCCTGAGCCGCCCTCACGACGGCCCCTACGACCGTCGCTTCGCCGAAGGGGAGGAGGAGCTTTTGCCTGCCCATCCGCCGGGATTCGCCCGCCGCGAGAACGACGGCCCAGATCACGGCCGGACCGCCTCCGCTCTCCCGGACCTGACGAGCACGAGCTCGGCGGCGATGCTGACGGCGATCTCCTCGACCGTCGTCGATCCGATGGCGACTCCGATCGGGGCGTGGATCCCGGCCCATTGTTCAGCCGTCGCCCAGCCGTTCTCCAGGAACTCGCACCGTATGAGCTCGATCTTGCGCTTGCTCCCGATCATGCCGACGTAAGCCGCCTCCCGTCCGATCGCGGCCCGCAGCGCTTCGGCGTCTTTCTGGTGGCCCCGCGTGACGATGACGAAATAGTTGTCCGGCGAATCCGCGACGCCGCGGATCGCTTCGCCGATATCGGCTCGGAGGACCTCGTCCGCTTCGGGGACGTTGACGATATTGGCGAACTCGGCCCGGTCGTCGATGACCGTGACGCTGAAGTCGAGCAGGCTGCCCAGCCGCGCGACCGCCCTCCCGACGTGCCCCGCCCCGGCGATGATGAGCCTCGGCAGCGGCAGGACCGGCTCGATGAACCACAGCCGGTCCTTGGTTCCGACGAGCCGCGGCCGTCCGGCGGCGAGCATGTCCTCGATGATCTCCGGCGCCACGTGGCCGAAGACAGGATCGTCCGGCAAGACCGGGGCTCCCTCCGGAAGCCAGCCTCGCTCGACGGCCACCGTGTCGTCGTGCCCCGGTACCATGCGGCTGACAAGAGCCCCCGGGCGCCTTTTCCGAAAGCCTTCGAGCGCGCTCGCGAAGATCCCCTTGGCCGCATCGACCCCGGGATCGACGAGCACCCGCGCCGTGCCGCCGCAGATCGCGCCCTCCATGTCCGATGGATCGGCATCGAGCCGGACCGTTATCAGCCGGGGTTCTTTGTCAGCCAGAGCCTTGGCGGCGGCTTCTCCGACGCGCGCCTCCAGGAGACCTCCTCCGACCGTTCCCGAGACGAGCCCCTCGCTCGAAAATACCGCCGACGCCCCGACGACCTGCGGGGTCGAACCGTCCGTCTCGACGATCGCCGCCAGTACGAGCCCCTGCCCCGATCGTCGTCCCGCGACAAGCGTTTCGAGAAGCTTGGGGAAGCTGTAGGTCATGCGGCGATGGCCGTCAGCGCGTTTTTCAGTGCGGCGAAAACGAGGTCGGTCTTATAGCCGTTCTCCCGCAGGGGCGAGGCGTCCGCGAGCGCGGCGTCGGCGGCCTGCCTGACGACCGCCTCGGTTACCGCCTTTCCCTTGAGCACATCCTCCGCTTTCTTCAATCGCCACGGGACCGGCGCGACGCCGCCCATGACGATCGATATGTCCGCGAGCGCCCCGCCCTTGACCACCCCCGCCACGGCCGCCGACACGAGGGCGAAGTCCCAGGTGCCGCGCTCCTCGAGCTTGACGTAGGTCGACTTCTGCCCGGCCTTCGGCGCCGGGACCCAGACGCTCTTCAGAAATTGTCCCTTGGCCAGCACGTTCTCGCGGGTCACGTCGACGTCCGGCCCGGCATAGAACGCCTCGAGCGGGATCGTCTTGTCTCCCTTGGCCGTCGCGATCATCGCCGTCGCGCCCAGGCTGATCAAGGCCGGGGCCAGGTCCGACGGATAGACGATGAAACAGCCGTTTCCGCCGAAGATGCAATGGTATTTGTTCCGTCCCTGGTAGGCGAAACAGTTGAAGCCGCCCTTCCTCCGGCAGATGACCTCGGGGTCGCGGTAGTACCAGCACCGCGGCCGCTGACAGAGGTTGCCTCCGACCGTGCCGACGTTGCGCAGCTGAGGCGTCGCCAACGACAGCGCCGCCTCCTTCAAGACAGCGTAATCCCGTCCCACCGCGGCATCCCCCGCCAGATCGGCGATCCGGGTCATGGCCCCGATCCTGAGGCCGCCCTTTTCCGCCGCGATGCCCGCGAGTCCGGGCACTCCCCGCAGATCGACGACCAGGCCGGCCGTCGAGACGCCGCTCTTGAGCTCGTCGATGAGGTCCGTGCCTCCGGCGATGAGGGCTGTGGTCTCGGTCGCTTCAGTGAGCAGAGCGGCGACCTCGTCCACTGTCCGAGGCTCCGCGATCTTGAACTCTCTCATGACGCGGCCTCCTTTCTCTTGAGGGCCTCGAGGACGCGCTTGGGCGTCATCGGGATCTCGCGGACGTGGACGCCGATCGCGTTGTACACGGCGTTGGCGATGGCTGCCGAGCTGGGGATCCGCGGCGGCTCGCCCAGTCCCTTCGTCCCCAGGTTGTTGATGCGCGGGTCGACGAGGTCGGCGAAGACCGGCACGATCTCGGGAATATCGAGCGAGGTCGCGATCTTGTAGTCGCGCAGATTCGGATTGACCGGATTGCCGGTCGCGTCGTCCATGACCCGCTCTTCGAAGAGGCCGGCGCTCAAGCCCTGGGTGATCCCGCCGAGGACCTGGCTTTCGGCCGTCAGCCTGTTGATGATCTGGCCGCTGTCGTGGGCCGCGACGTATCTCAAGACGCGGATCCGCCCCGTTTCGACGTTGACCTCGACTTCGGCGAAGTGGGCCCCGAACGTATTGTAGGCGAAGTCCGAGGGCATCCCGGCGCGCTCGCCGTGGAAGACCGTCTCCCGGCGGAGATCACGATAGACGTCGGCGAACGGCACCGACTTGGACGGGTCGGCCTTCGACGAGAACTTCCTGTCGGCCATGACGACGTCGCCGGCGTCGATCTTGAGCCGGGCCGCCGCGACCGCCTTGAGCCGCTCGACCGCCTTCAACCCCGCGTCCCGGACGGCCGGGGCCACAGACGGCGTCGTCTGGCTGCCGCCAGAGAGAGGCGCCCAGGGGTAGTCGGAATTCCCTTCCTTGACGGCGATGTCCCGGGGCTCGAGCCCGAGCGTCTCGGCCGCGACGACCGCCATGTGGGTGCGCGTGCCCGTGCCGATGTCCTGGGTGCCGCAGATGACCTCGACCGACAGGTCCGGATAGAGGACGATATCGGCCAGCGTCCCCGGCACGCCCGCCCCGAACCAGATGCTCGTCGCGACGCCCAGGCCCCGCCGCCGCGGCCCGTCCGCGGTCCCCTCGCCGGGCTTGCGGTTGCGGCGCTCCCAGCCGATGGCCTTGGCCCCGAGATCGTAGCACTGGTCGAGGGCCTTGCTCGAATAGGGGATGCCGGTGTCGCCCCGGTTCTTGATCGAATAGTTCTTCCGCCGAAGTTCGAGCGGGTCCAGGTCGAGCGCCGCAGCCAGCTCGTCCATCACGCCCTCGAGCCCGAAGGCGCCCTGGGTGTGGCCGGGGGCCCGCGTCGCCCGCGACGCGCACGTGTTGGTGTAAACCGTCTGTTCGTCGGCCTTGCAGTTCGGGCACTTGTAGATATCGACCAACGGCTCGGCGACATCGTCGCCGGCGCCGATGCCGCCCGAAGCCGTGTTGGTCAGCTTCAACGCCGTCAGCGTGCCGTCCTTCTTCGCCCCGACCTTATACGTCTGCAGGGATGATGGCCGGTAGCCGACGCACATGGCGTTGTCCCGCCGCGATAACAGGATCTTGACCGGGCGTCCGGTCTGCTTGGCCAGGTTCGCCGCCACGACCGTGTATTCGTTGAGACCGAGCTTGCTGCCGAAGCCGCCGCCCATGTAGGTCTTGATGACGGTGATATTCGACGCCGGGACCTTGAGGGCCCGGGCCAGGCCGTCGCGGACGCCGTGGACGTTCTGGGTCGAATCGACGACGATGAGATGACCGCCGTCCCACGTGGCGACGCTGCCGTGCGTTTCCGTCGGGTGGTGGATCTCGAAGCCCGTCCTGTAAATCTTCTCGACGACGACGTCGGCCTCGGCGAAACCCTTTTCGACGTCGCCCCGGTTGTATTTATTGATCGGCTCGACGTTGGGCTTGCCGTCGCGGACCTGCGGAGCGCTCGCGTCGCGCGCCTTCTCCCAATCGACGACGAACGGCAGAGACTTGTACTCGACCTTGATCAGGCCCAGTGCCTTCTCCGCCGTCCGCTCGTCGACCGCGGCCACGGCCGCGACCTGCTCGCCCGCATAGCGGACCTTGCCTTCGGCGAGCTTGATGGCGGCCATAACGCCGGGCAACGCCAGGGCCGGGGCCAGGTCGACCGAGACGACCTCGGCCGCGGCGCGCGGCGAGCGCAGGATCTTGCCGATGAGCATGCCGAGGAGCTTGACGTCGTGGGTGTACTTGGCCCGGCCGGTGACGACCTCGCGCCCGTCGACGCGGGAGGTTAGCTTGCCGATGTAGCGATAATCGGAGGGTTTCGCCTCGGGCGCCGGTTCGGCCGGCTTGGCCGCTTGCCCGGCCGCCGCGGCCTTCGCGGGACGCGCCTGGTCCTCCCTATCGATCATGGTTTCGGCCCTGTACTCTTTGCTGTTCATGTCAGGCCCCCCTCATCTTCTTCGCGGCAAGGTCGACGGCGTCGTAGATCTTGGCGTAATTGCCGCAGCGGCAGAGGTTCCCGGAGAGGGCCCGCTTGATCTCGTCGAGCGACGGGTTCCGGTTCTTCTCGAGGAACGCCGACGTGGCCATGAGGAAGCCGGGCGTGCAGTAGCCGCACTGGTAGCCGTCCTTCTCGATGAAGGCCTCCTGGACCGGGTGGAGCTTGTCGCCCTCGGCCAGGCCTTCGACCGTCCGGATCGTTCGGCCGTCGGCGCGGATCGCGAGAAACATGCAGGCGTAGACCGGCTCGCCGTCGAGATGGACGGTGCAGCCGCCGCACTCGCCGCGGTCGCAGACCCGCTTGGCGCCGGTGAGATCGAGCTTGTCGCGCAGGACGTCGAGCAGGGTCTCGTCGGCTTGGACTTCGACCGTCGTCTTCCGGCCGTTGACCGTCAGCGTGATCGTCTTCCGGTCATAGACGGGGATGCGGCCTTTCCGGGTCGCGATCGTCTGGCCGAGCAGAGGCTGCAAGACGGCCGTGCCGATGGCGCCCGAGCCCATGCCCTTGATGAAATCCCGGCGAGTGACGCCGGCGCGAGGCTTATCGGCAGGCTTTTTCTCCATCGGGGTCTCCTTGGGAGCGCGGGATCAGAGCAGCCTGAGCAGGGTCAGGGCGCCGAGGGAGAGGGCCACCGTGGCGGGCGAGAGCCAGCGCAGGCGGACCGGCCGCGTCTCGAGCGAGGTGAGGGCGTTGCCGGCGAGGAGCCCGAGCGGGACGGTCAGGGCCGATAGGGCGACGGCGATCGGCGCGTAGTAGAGCGAGAGCGGGTACGACGTGCCCGTGACGCACGGCGCGACGCCCGTCGCGAATTTGACGAGAGGAAAGACATTGACCGCGACCAGGGCCGCCAGGCCGCCCGAGAGCCCTTGACCGGCGGCCTTCCCGGCGATGGACTTGCTGACGACGCTGAGGATGAGCACGAAGGCCGCGCCTTCCATGACGATGGCGAAGATCGGGTTGCCGATCGCGCCGTGGAGGACGGGCAGGCCGAGGAGCAGGGCGTCGAAGAGCTTGAAGCCGGCGGCCATGCCGACCATCAGGGCCATCGTCTTGAGGCGCGGCGAGATCGCCCAGGCCGCGGCCAGGAAGAGGAAGGCCACGCCGGTCATGACCGAGCCGGACACGGTCGAGGCGCACTGACGTAGATACATGCCGAGGGCCGCTTCCGAGAGTCCCCAGAGGCTGCCGAGGACAAGGACCGGGGCCCAGTTCGTTTTTTGCGGGGTTTGAGACATCGTTCCCTCCGTATGCCGGATTTTGGGGAAGAGCGACCTCCCCAATATACGGGGTTTACGGTGAGGCGTCAAACAAGCCCGCGCGGATGTCAGGTCACGCCCTCCCGGGCCCCTTCCGGTCGTCCCTGTCCCGGAAGTACTTGAGCACCAGGCCCGCGGAGATGAACGTGGCGATGATGAGGAAGAAGATGACGAAAAAGCCCAGTTGCAGGAGGCCCCATTCGGCGGTGACGTTCCTTTCTCCGTGATAGATGTCCGCGAGCGCCAGGACCATGAGGAACAAAAGGACGAGACTGAGGATGCCCAGCGTCAGGACGACCGTCGCCCAGATCCGGAGCTTTTTCATGACCCCCTCCGTGTCCCGACGGCTATTGTAGCACCATTTGGCGAATTTTGCCGCAAGGGGTCGGGAAAAGCAAATCCGTGAACTTTTTCCCTTCCATTTCCGTCTCATTCTATGAAAAGAGCCCAGAACTCCATCCGTTTTGAAGGCGGGCGGCTCACGGGACTGGCGGTGAGCTCCTTCAATCACATCCGCGGCACGCTCAACGGCCTGTCCGTCGGCATCGTCAACTATGCCTGGACCATCGAAAAGGGGATCCAGCTCGGGGTCGTCAACATCGTCCGCGACAATCCCAAAGGACTCCGCGTCCTGCCCGTATTCAATACGAAGTTTTAATCCTCCCGGTCGATCCTTAAGACCCGGCTAGACCGCGGCCGGCATCTTCGCCTCGCCCGGACTTTTGGCCCAGAGCCGGTTGATGACCCTGAGCAGGACCAGGCCGCTCCCGACGAATACGGCAAAAAGCACGCCGGCGTAAACCCACCGGCCATAGAGAACATTGCCGACCGTGAATAGGGCCGACCAGATGGTCAGCGATCCGGAGACCCAGCCGATGAGAGCCTGGGGGAAGTTCTGGTGAGTGGCCTTGGCCTCGGCTTCGCTGATCCCGGCTTCTTCCCGGATCTTCTTCCAGCCCGGGCCGAACGGCCGGACCTTCTTGTAGAACGAGATGAGTTTCTCGCGGTCGGTCTTGGGCCCGAGGTAAGCCGTCAGCATCCAGCTGATCGTCGTCACCGCGACCGTCAGGATGAGAGCGTAGTGGGTGGGGATGAAGACGCCGAACTTGCGCATGATGAGGATCAAAAGAGAGAAGACGAACGACGAGACCATGGCGTTGACTTCGCACCAGGCGTTGACCCGCCACCAGAACCAGCGGACGAGGTAGAGGAGACCCGTGCCGGCCCCGACCTGGAGAATGATGTCGAAGCTGTCCTTGGCCGTGTCGAGGACGAAGACCATGGCGCCGGCGGAGAAGAACAGGACGATCGTCGCCAGCCGTCCGATCATCACGTAGTGCTTTTCGGTCGCGGTCTTGTTGATGAAGCGGCGGTAGAAATCGTGGACGAGGTAGGAGGCGCCCCAATTGAGGTGGGTCAGATTGGTCGAGGAGTTGGCCGCGATGAGGCCGCCGACCATCAAGCCGATGAAGCCGACGGGCAGGAACTTGAGCATGGCCGGGTAGGCGATGTCGTGGCCGATGAGGCTCGGGTCGAGATGGGGGAAAGCCTTCTGGATGTCCGAAAGCTGCGGAAAGACGATGAGCGAGGCCAGGCCGACGAGGATCCACGGCCAGGGCCGGAGGACGTAGTGGGCGATGTTGAAGAACAGGACGGCGCCGAGCGAGTCCTTCTCGGACTTCGAGGCCAGCATGCGCTGGGCGATGTAGCTCCCGCCGCCGGGCTCGGCGCCGGGATACCAGACCGCCCACCATTGGACCGCCAGGGGCATGATGAAGATGGCGATGGCCAGGTCCCAGTTGCTCTTGAAGTTCGGCAGCATGCTCAGGAAGTTGATGCCGCCGGGGCCTGGCGTCGCCGAGAGCTTGGTGATGAGGGCCGGCATGCCGCCGACGGCGCGGACGGCGAAGTAGGCCGCGGCGATGACCGCGGTCATCTTGACGAAGAACTGGATCATGTCGATGACCAGGACGCCCCAGAGGCCGGTGACCGCGGCGAAGACGACGTTGAGGACGCCGACGAAGAGAAGCGTCTGCCAGCGTTCGAACCCGAAGAGGACGGCGGCGATCTTGCAGGCGGCCAGGTTGACCGTGGCCATGATGATGCAGTTGAAGAGGAAGCCGAGGTAGACCGAGCGGAAGCCGCGGACGACGCTGGCGGCCTTGCCCGAATAGCGGAGCTCGTAGAATTCGAGGTCGGTCAGGACCTCGGAGCGGCGCCACATCCGGGCGTAAAAGAAGACTGTCGCGACCCCGGTCAGGGTGAAGGCCCACCAGACCCAATTGCCGGCGACGCCGTTGCGGCGGACGATGTCGGTGACCAGGTTCGGCGTGTCGCTGCTGAAGGTCGTGGCCACCATGGACAGGCCGGCCAGCCACCAGGGTACGGCCCGGCCGGAGGCGAAGAACTCCGAGGTATTCTTGCCCGAGCGCTTGCGAAAGAACAGGGCGGGGCCGAAGCAGATGAGCAGGATGAACGCGACGATGATCCAGTCGATGAGCTGAAGGTGCATGGTTATCGTCCTTTCGCGAAAGACGCCTGGCGCATGGCGGGCTTATTATACGAAAAAAACGGTGACACACAACTAAATACACTTAATTCCTCGGCAGGTTTATAGTAATGGACCTCAGGGACATTGCCCCCTGGCACGCGTCCTCATTTCCGGCCTCAGTGTCTCGCCCTCCAATAAGTGTATTTAGTTGTGTGTCACCGTTTTAATATGCTATAAGCAGGTAAAATACCGCGATGAACGGAGGCCCGCATGAGTCGAAACAAATCGTTTAGATTCTGCATATTGGCGATCATCGCCGCGCTGTCCCTGCCCGCCTTCGCGGCCGATCTCCCGAGAGTCCGGCCGGAGGTGGTCGGGCTGTCGACGGAGAGGCTGGCCCGGATCGGCGAGGTCATGCAGAAGTACGTCGATGAGGGCCGGCTCGGCGGGGCCGTGACGCTCGTCGCCCGCAACGGCAAGGTCGCTCATCTCCAGGCCGTCGGCAAGCTCGATCCGACGACGGGCGCGGCCATGCCGACCGACGCCATCTTCCGCATCGCCTCGCAGACCAAGGCCGTGACGAGTGCCGCCGTCATGATCCTGTTCGAGGAAGGGAAGCTCCTGCTCGGCGATCCCATCTCGAAGTACATCCCCGAGTTCAAGACGACGGCCGTGGCCGTCCCCGACGGCTCGAAGAAGGGGCCGGGCTACAAGATCGTCCCGGCCAAGCGTCAGATCACCATCCGCGACCTACTGACCCACACGGCCGGCATCTCCTACGGCGACGGGCCGGCCAAGGACCTCTACAAATCGGTCGGTCTCCAGGGCTGGTTCCTGGCCGACAGGCCCGAGCCCATCGGCTTCTACATGAAGAAGCTAGCCTCGCTGCCTTTCGACGCCCAGCCGGGGGAGAAGTGGGTCTACGGCTACAACGCCGATATCCTGGGCTACCTCGTCGAGGTCGTGTCCGGGATGAGCCTGGCCGATTTCGTCAAGACGCGGATCACCGGGCCGCTCTCCATGACCGACACCTCCTTCTTCCTGCCCCAGGAAAAGATAGGCCGCCTGAGCGCGGTCTACGGAATCGACAAGGCCGGCAAGGCCGAGCTCGTTGCCGACCCGAAGGAGCTCGCTTATGTCAAAGGGCCGAGGGAGTGCTTCGCCGGCGGCGCCGGCCTGCTCGCGACGGCCGAAGATTACGCCCGTTTCCTGCTCATGCTCCAGAGCGGCGGGGAATGGGGCGGCGTCCACATCCTCAGCCCGAAATCGGTCGAGCTCATGACCGCCGACCATGTCGGGAACCTCTACGGCAGCCCGGGCCAGGGCTTCGGCCTCGGGTTCTGGGTGACGAAGGAGCTCGGACGGAACGGCGACCCCGGCTCGGTCGGGGCCTTCGGCTGGGGCGGCGCCTACCACACGACCTACTGGGTCGACCCGGTCGAGAAGCTCGTCGCCGTTTTCATGACCCAGCTGATGCCGGCGACCGGCAGCGACGCCCAGGCGAAATTCAAAGCCCTTGTCTACCAGTCGATCATCGAATCGTACGAACAGCGCTGAGGCCGGAGTGTCCCGCCCGGAGCCATGAAAAAAAAGATCCTTCTCTCCGCCTCGCTCTTCCACGCGCTGACCGACGCCGCCTCGGTCATCACGCCCATGGTCTTCCCGCTCCTCCTCGCCCAGAATTTCCTCATCGCCAATTATTCCCAGATCGGGATCTTATCCAACCTCGGCCTGTTGACGTCGCTCGTCGTGCAGTTCCTGGTCGTCCGCATCTCCTTCTGGAGCGAGTACAGGACGCTGATGATCCTCAGCGGTCTCGGTCTCTGCGCTTCCATGGCCGTCACCCCCCTGGCCCGGAATTACGGGATGCTCCTGCTTTTCTTCCTGCTGATGCGCGTCTTCGCAAGTCTCTACCATCCCATCGTCATCGCCTGGGTCTCCAAGTCGCGGGCCGGATCGGGGCGGGAGCTCGATGACGCCATGGGCATCCAGAGCGGCTCGGGCAACCTCGGCGTCGGCCTGGCCTACCTGACGGTCGGCTTCCTGGCCCAGCGCTGGGGCTGGAGGACGCCGCTCTTCGTCTGGGCTCTTTTCGGCCTCGTCCTGGCCGGCCTCGGCAGCTGGGCCCTGCGGGGGATCTCGTCGCGGAGCGAAGAGAGACCGTCTCTCAGACCGGCGGACTGGCGGCATTCGCTCCGTTCTCTCAAGAGGTTCGTCCCCGGCTTCTTTTTGGGCGGGGCGGGCTGGTCGGTCGCCGTCTATTATGCCCCCTCCCTCCTTCATAACAAGTACGGCATCCCCATGGGGCAAACCGGCTTGTTCCTGGCCCTGTGGATCGGGCTGGGAACCGTCACCGGATACGGCTACGGCGTCTGGAGCCGCAGATTCGGCCGCAAGCCCGTTTTTCTGACCAGCCTGGGCGGCGCCGCCGCGGCCCTTTTCCTGCTCGGCTTCGCCCCAACCAAGCCCCTGGCTGTCGTCGGTCTCCTGGCCTTCGGCGGGTTCCTCCTCATGACGTATCCCTCGCTCCACACCTTCGTCGGCTCGACCGTGCCCGCCTCCGGCCAGACCATGGCCTTCAGCTGGGTCAGCAACATCCAGCTCGTCTCCGGGGCGATCGTTTCGCTTGTCTCCGGAATCTTTTCGGACGTCATCGGCATCCAATTCCCGTTCGTGCTCACGGGGGCCCTGGCGCTCGCCGTCTTTTTGTTTTACGCCCCCCGCAGTCCGGAATTTTTTGGGCCGGCCAAAGGCGCGCCTGCGGAGCCTCTGCTGACCCACGAGGGCACGGTCTGAGGTCAGGGCTCTTCGACCAGCCGACGCCTTCGTCTCAACAGCCGGCAGAAGACGAAATAGTCGAAGACTCCGAGAACTGCGATGATAGCCATCGTCCCGACCCATTGGGCCGACCTGACACGGACGTCCCCGTCGTCAGCCGAGCGTGATCGAACCAACACGTATCGAGGCAGGAACATCCTCGCATTTCGCGGGTAGGTCGTCTTGAAGACGACGCTCGAATCCGGGTCCTGACGAAGCTCGGAGGTTTTTGTCGTCACAGGGACAGACAGCAGAGCGATCATGAACAAGGAGCCGAAGACCGCCAGGACGATCTTGGCGCACGGCCCGGGCGAAGGTCTTATGGATCCAGTGGACATCGCGCGGCTCTTCTTGATTCTTAGAGAATACTATGAAGGAGCCGTCTCTGTTTAGGTCATCTCCGGACCTGGCGCTCGAGCTTCTCGTACTGCTCGCGGATCTCGGCGGGGAGCCGGCCCTTGTAGGGCTTGAGGAAGTCCCGGATCCCGTCGACTTCGGACTTCCAGTCCTTGATCTTGACCTCGAACAGCTTCTCGAGCTTGTCCTTGGGGAGGTCGAGCCCGGTCATGTCGAGGTCTTCGATCCGGGGCACGAGCCCGGCCGGGGTCTCGCTCGCCGGCACCGACCCGGTCACCCGGTCGATGATCCACTTGAGGACGCGCATGTTGTCGCCGAAGCCGGGCCAGATGAACTTGCCCCGGTCGTCAACCCTGAACCAGTTGACCCCGAAGATCCTGGGCGGCCGCGACATGCGGTTGCCCATGTTGAGGTAGTGGCGCCAGTAGTCGGCCATGTTGTAGCCGCAGAAGGGGAGCATGGCCATGGGATCGCGCCGGACGACGCCGACCTGGCCCGTGGCCGCGGCCGTCGTCTCCGAGCCCATGCGGGCGCCCATGAACACCCCGTGGGCCCAACTGAAGCTCTCGGTGACGAGGGGGATGAGCTGGGTCCGGCGGCCGCCGAAGATGATGGCCGAGATGGGCACGCCCCTGGGATTGGCGGCCTCCGCGTCGAGCATGGGCGAGTTGATGATCGAGGCCGTGAAACGGGAGTTCGGGTGGGCGGCCTTGGTTCCCATGGCCGGGGTCCAGGGATGACCCTGCCAGTCGAGCAGGTGTTCGGGCACCGGCCCGTCGATGCCCTCCCACCACGGCTCGTTCCGGTCAGTGTCGAGGGCGACGTTGGTGAACAGCGTCGGATTGAAGGCCCCGCGCTTGACCGTCTTCATCATGTTCGGGTTAGTCTTCATGGACGTCCCCGGCGCGACGCCGAAGTAGCCGGCCTCGGGATTGATGGCCCAGAGCCGGCCGTCCGGGCCGATATTGAGCCAAGCGATGTCGTCGCCGAGCGTCCAGACCCGGTAGCCGGGCAGGGCCGACTCCATCATGGCCAAGTTGGTCTTGCCGCAGGCGCTCGGCAGCGCGGCCGTGATGTAGGTCTTCTTGCCGTGAAGGTCCTCGATGCCCATGATGACCATGTGCTCGGCCAGCCAGCCCTGCTTGTAGCCGAGGAAGGAGCCGATCCGGAGCGAGACGCACTTCTTGCCGAGGAGGGCGTTGCCGCCGTAGCCCGAGCCGACCGCCCAGACCAGGCCGTCCTCGGGGAAGTGCATGACGTAGCGGCGGTCGGGATCGAGGGTGCCGATCGAGTGGAAGCCCTTGATGAAGTCCTCGCGGTTGCGCAGCTTCTCATAGATCTCTGTGCCGATCCGGGTCATGACCCGCATGCTGATGGCGACGTAGCTCGAGTCGGTGACCATCATGCAGGCTTTCGCGTAAGGCGAGTCGGGGTGGCCCATCATGTACGGGATGACGTACATCGTCCGTCCGGCCATGCAGCCGTCGGACAATTCCGTCATGAGCTTCTTGGCCTTGGCCGGCTCCATCCAGTTGTTGTTGGGGCCCGAAGCGTCCTTGGTGGGGTGGCAGACGAAGGTCACCTTCTCTGTCCGGGCGACGTCGTTCGAAGCGGACCGGTGAAGGTAGGCCGTCGGCCAGGTCTTCTGGTTGAGCGGCTGGAAGACGGGACCGTTCAGGCGCTCCTCGTTCATGCCGATCTCGAGGAGCCGCCAGGCCTCGCCGTCCGAGCCGTCGCACCAGTAGACGCGCTCCGGCTTGGCCAGCCTCTCCTGGTCCTGGACCCATCGTTCAGCGGCGGATGCCATGCGTGTCAGTCCTTAGCCCTCATTTTTATCAGTTCAAAAACGGCCTGTCAAACAGCGAGAGATCAGGGACATGACGCTTTTCTCTCGAACAGGGATCGTGTCCCGAGAACTTGCTGCCGGACCGATAGAGAGTTTAGGCGACGGTCATGCGGAACTGGCAGCGCTTGCCGCCCCGGAGCACGGAGTCGACGAGCTCCACCTCGACCGGACGGCCGAGCATCCGCTCGTGCATCTCCTTGACGTAGCCGACCGAGCAGAGGCAGTAGGTCGGGGAGATCTGCCCGGCTTTCTGGGCCTCGGCCGTCGGGCAGAGACAGACCTTCTCGGGCGAGGCCTGGCCCGTTTCCGCGCTGCCGACGAACTCGAACGAGATGACCTTGCCTTCGATCGAGTAACCCTTCTCTTTCCCCTGCGCGGCAATCCAAGCCGCGAATTTTTCGAGGGCGTCCGGGGCGGGCTGCTTTTTCGGTGGTCCGGCATAGGCGGCGAAACAGGATCTGCCGTTGGCCATCATCAGCCGCTGGCGCGAGGCCTCGTCGAGCGTCTTGTCCATGGCCTCGAAGAAGCGCCGGACCCAGCCGTCGACGAACTCCATGCGCTTGGCTGACCGCGCGTCCGTCTTTTCGCCCGGCTTCGTGGATGCCGTCTGGCCGGCGAACGCCGCGCGCATGCCGGCCGCCGCGGCGCACATGCAGGCCCCCGCTCCGGCCTTGCCCAGGGTCGCGAGGAAGGCCTTCCGCCCGATGGGTTCATGGAACATGGGTATCTCCCTTCTCCCTCGGTTACGAGCACATTATATGCCAAACGGCTTCTAATGGTCTTCCCTGGAAATCACGGCCGGGGACCCCGCACAAGGGCAAGATACTTTACATCAGTGCCGCCCCTTTCGGCCGGGCCCGGGATGATGTAAGATAAGGGACCGTTTTCAATCTTAAGGAGTTCATCAACATGAAGAAATCGCAGATCCTGCGGAAAGCCATCATGGCACGCCGGGCCGTCACCGTTCCCGGCTGTCACGACGCGCTTTCGGCCAAGGTCATCGAAAAGGCCGGGTTCGAGGCCATCCAGATCTCCGGCTACGGCCTGGCCGGGTCTTATCTCGCCAAGCCCGACGTCGGCCTCCTCCGGATGAAGGACGTCCTCGACATGTCCTGGAACATCACCCAGGCCGTCACGATCCCGGTCATGGCCGACATCGACACCGGCGGCGGCAACGCCGTCAACGCGGCCTGGGTCACCGAGCGCCTGATCGCCATGGGACTCGCCGGCATGAACATCGAGGACCAGGTCTTCCCCAAGCGCTGCGGCCACATGGCCGGAAAAGAGGTCATCCCGGCCGAGGAGATGGCCGGGAAGATCCGCGCCTGCGCCGCCGTGCGGGAGAGGCTCGACAAGGACTTCATCATCAACGCCCGGACGGACGTTTTCGCGGGGATGGGCCTGGCCGAAGCCATCAAACGCTCGAATCTCTACCTCGAAGCCGGGGCCGACCTGGCCTTCATTGATGGCATCAAGAGCCGGGCCGACATCGAGAAGGCGGTCAAGTCGATCAAGGGGCCGCTCTCCGTCAACCTCATGGACGCCATCACCGGCATGAAGACCGAGCTCATCCCCATCCCCGAGCTCGCCAAGATGGGCGTCGGCCGCGTCTCCATCCCTGTCGCCTCGATCATGGTCGCGCACAAGGCCCTGGTCGATTTCTTCAAGGCGCTCAAGGCCTCGCCGACCGGCACCCTGCCGGGCCAGACGCAGTGGGTCTCGTCTTTCGAGGAATACACCGATTTCGTCGGGCTCAAGGACTACCGGGCCATGGAGAACGAGTATCTGCCCTGCGAGCGCGTCGAGGCCAAGTATAAGGGCGTCAAGAAAATCGTCGGGTAAAAAGGTCGCACCGGATTCCGCTTTGGCTCGGGGACGGTTCCTCTCGCGCCGTTTCCCCCATCCGTGCTCGCCGCTCCAAAGCGCTCTTCGGCATCAGCGGCTCCGCGCGGGTGGGGGGCCCCCACGCCGCTGCGTCACCACCCCTCGCCATCGCTTCATCCGGTGCTATCCTTTTATGGGGAAAGCGAAGATTTCAGAAAAGACAGCGACATGCCAAGCACAGGTACATGTTCCCGAAATTCTTATTTTACGACGAGCCTGGTGAAGGGGAAGACGTAGGCCTGGAGGAGGACGAACAGGCCCATCAGGGCGGCCAGGGCCAGGCTGTGGAAGAAGACGTAGCGGAGGATCGTGCCTTCGTGGCCGTACCAGCGGGTGGCCGTGGAGGCGACGACGATGCTCTGGGCGTCGATCATCTTGCCCATGACGCCGCCGGAGCTGTTGGCCGCGGCCATGAGGACCGGGCTCAGGCCGAGCTGTCCTGCCGAGATCTTCTGGAGACTGCCGAAGAGGACGTTGGAGGACGTGTCCGACCCGGTCAGGGCGACACCCAGCCAGCCGAGCATCGTCCCGAAGAATGGATACAGAAATCCCGTGCGGGCGAAGGCCAGGCCGAGCGTCGCGTCGAGACCCGAATAGCGGGCCACGTAGCCGAGCGAGAGCATCGCGGCCACGGTCAGGAGCGAGAATCTTACTCGCTTGAGCGTCCGGCCGTAGCAGCGGATGAGCCGGCGCGGCGAGAACCCCATCAGAAACCCCGACAGCACGGCCGCGACGAAGATCCCCGTCCCGGTGAACGACAGCCAGTTGAAGGTGAAGACGGCCGGCTCCGCGGCCTCCATGGGCACGACGGGAGGCATTCGATAAACGAGCCTGTCCAGGCCGGGGACAGGGAACCGGATCGCGGACAGGCCGTCGAGGAACGATTTGATCTGGGGAATGCCCCAGAAGAAGACGAGAACGCTCAGCACGATCCAGGGCAGCCAGGCGCGCAGGAGCTCCGGGGCCGAGAGGCGCCGGGGCGCCGGGGAAACGGCCGCGCCATCGGCCAGGCCTTCGTTCTCGCGGATGGTCTTCGGCCGCCACTTCAAAAGGAAAACGACCAGCGCGGCCATCGAGAAGATCGCGGCGCCGACGCCGGCCAGCCACGGTCCGTGGAAGTTCGAGATGAGGAACTGCGGCACCGCGAACGAGACGCCGGCGACGGCCAGGGCCGGCCAGACCTCTTTCATCTTCTTGAAGCCGCAAAAGACCCAAATGAGCCAGAAGGGAATGATGAGGGAAAAGAACGGCAGCTGCCGTCCGACCATGGCGCTCAGCTGGCGGACATCGATGCCGGTGACGCCGGCCAGGGCGACGATCGGCGTCCCCAGCGCGCCGAACGCCACGGGCGCCGTATTGGCGATGAGCGACAGCCCGGACGCCGCGAGCGGGGCGAATCCCAGGCCGATGAGGATCGCGGCTGTGACCGCGACTGGCGTGCCGAAGCCCGCCGCTCCTTCGAAGAATGCGCCGAACGAGAAGGCGATGAGCAGGAGCTGCAGGCGCCGGTCGCGGGTGATGCCGGTCAGGCTGTCCTGCATGACCTTGAAGTGGCCCTTCTCGCAGGTCAGGTCGTAGAGGAAGATGACGTTGAGGATGATCCAGCCGATGGGGAAGAGGCCGTAGGCCGCGCCCAGCCCGGCCGTCCGCGCGGCCATGCCCGCGGGCATGCCGAAAGCGAGGACGGCCGCGAGCACGGCGGAGGCCAGGCCGAGAAGCGCCGCCACGTGGGCCCGAAGCTTGAGCAGGGCCAGCCCGCCGAGGAGGATGACGATGGGGAGAGCGGCGACGAGCGTCGAGAGCCAGACGCTGCCGAGCGGGTCATAGACCTGGTGCCACGCCATTTTCAGAGCGCCCCGTCCGTCTCCTTGTTCAGACGATCGAAGAAAGCGGCCATGAACCGGTGCCTCTCGGCGGCCATCCGCCGCCCCTCCCTGGTCGTCATCCGGTCGCGGACCCGGCTGAGCTTGACCAGATACTCCCGATAGGCCGTGTCCTCGCGCGTGTAGGGTTTGGTTTTCCGGACGTCGATCGTCTTATCGTGGAGCCGCGCCCCGATCTCCCCGGCGAAGAGGAAGGCCCGGCCGACGCCGACGGCCCCGATCGAGTCGAGCTTGTCGGCGTCGAAAAGCACCCGCGCCTCGAGCGTCCGGGGGGTGCCGCCCCTGCGGAAGCGGTGGGTCCTGATGCAGTGGACGACGGCCTTGACCGTCGCAGGGTCGCAGCCGTGACGCATCAGGATCTCTCGCGCGAGCGCCGCGCCGCTCCGGCCGTGGCAGATCCGGCCGTGCGACCGGTCTTCTTCTTCGCGGCCGATATCGTGAAGGACGGCGGCGAGCCTGAGGACGCCGAGGTCCGCCCCTTCCTTCCGCCCGATCCTCAGGCTCAGCTTGATAACGCGCTCGGTGTGGTCCCAGTCGTGGCTGCCTCTGGCGCTTCGGAAGAACGCCCCGGCCTCCTCCCGGATCCGGGAGACGAGCGCCGGGGGGATAGCGGGGCTCATTCGTCGATCATGTGGACGACGAGTCCGTCCTTGAGCTTGGGCTCGAACCAGGTCGATTTCGGAGGCATGACCTTGCCCGCGTCGGCCACGGAGAACAGCTGCTCGATCGTGGTCGGGAAAAAGGAGAAGGCGACGCGGAACTGGCCCGAGAGGACTTTCTTCTCGAGCTCGCCGGTGCCGCGGATACCGCCGATGAAATCGATGCGCTTGTCCGTCCGGGGATCGGCGATCCCGAGGACGGGCCCGAGGAGGTTCGTTTGGAGGATCGAGACGTCGAGGGCGCCGATGGGATCGGCCGGGTCGAACGTGCCGGGTTTGGCCTCGAGGCCATACCAGCGCCCGTCGAGGAACATGGCGTAGGTCTGGCTCTTGACCGGCGCCTTCGGGCCGTCGGGACGGACGACGAACTTCTCGCCCACGCGCGCTAAAAAGGCCGCCGGTTCGAGCCCGTTGAGGTCGCGGACGACGCGATTATAGGGCAGGATCTTCATCTGGCTGTGCGGGAAGATGACGGCCAGGAAGAAATTATCCTCCTCGCGGCCGGTTCGGCCCGGGCGCTCACGGTCGTGCTTGACCTTGATCCGGGCCGCGGCGGCCGAGCGGTGATGTCCATCGGCGACATAGAGGCCGGCGAGTCCCGCGAACGCGCCCTGGATCCTCTCGACGAGCCCAGGGTCGTCGACGACGTAGAGGATGTGCCGGACGCCGTCGTAGGTCGTGATGTCGACCTCGGGTCCCTTGGTCATGCCTTCGGCGATGAGGGCGTCGATGGCGTCGGTGCGGCGGTAGGTCAGGAAGACAGGCCCCGTCTGCGCGCCAAGGGTCTCGATGTGGCGCATGCGGTCGTTTTCCTTGTCCACCCGGGTCAGCTCGTGTTTCTTGATGACGTTGTCGAGATAATCCTGGCAGGAGGCGGCGGCGACGAGCCCGACCTGGACGTGCTCGCCCCAGATCTGCTTGTAGATATAGAAATCACGGGTCTTGTCCGGGGCGATCGTCCCCTCGCGAAGGAAGCGGTCGAAGTTCTCTTTGCCCTTGGCGTAAACGGCGTCCGCATAGAGATCAGTGCCCGGCGGCAGGTCGATCTCCGGCTTGCCGACGTGCAGGAACGAGTAGGGGTTTCCTGCGGCGAGCTCCCGGGCTTCCTCCGATGTCAGGACGTCATAGGGCGGGGCGGCGACGAGGTGGGCGAGATCCTTGCGGGGGCGGACGCCCCGGAAAGGCTGGATGTGGGCCATGAGTACCTCCAAAAAGGGGTCATTATAGCACAGCCCCCGCGCGGCCAAACAGGGTCAGCTCCGGGCCCGTTCAGGCGACGTTATTCGACGTTTCCTTGTCCTGGTCCTTTTCCGGGACGAACGTTCCGGCGATCTCCAGGAAATTCTCGACCACTTCGGGGTCGAACTGCGTCCCCGAACAGCCGATGATCTCCTTGACGGCGTAGCGGTGAGAAGCCGCCTTCCGGTAGGGGCGCTCCGAGGTGATGGAATCGTAGGTGTCGGCGATGGCCATGATCCTCGCCCCGAGAGGGATCTCCCGCCCCTTCAGCTTGTCGGGGTAGCCCGTCCCATCGTAACGTT
>JBAVUQ010000072.1:0-2057 GCA_049696855.1 Candidatus Aminicenantales bacterium | reverse complement strand
GCCCACCGGGAGGGGATTTTCCACAGATGTGGAAAATTCTGTGGAAAAAATAGCAGCTCCCATGGAACCTAAAGAAAATCAAAACCCTTGGATTCAAATCCTTCGGGCTCTCGAAAGCAAGGTCGATCCGAATTCCTTCGAGACCTGGTTCGATCCGACGACCTTCATCGGCCAGGAACACGATTGTCTCTACATCAAGGTCCCGAACGCCTACTTCCGGGACTGGCTGTCCTTCCACTATTCGAATATCATCGGCGAGTGCTGTCGCGATCTCTTCGGCAAAACGCTCGACATCCGCTACATCCACGAGGACACGCCGACGTCGTTCATGCGCCGCTCCCCGGACGACCGGAAGACCAAGCCGGGCCAGGCCGTCAATCCCAACCTCAACCCCAACTACACCTTCGAGAACTTCGTCGTCGGCAGCTGCAACCAGTTCGCCCACGCCGCCGCCTCGGCCGTGGCCAAGAACCCGGCCAAGTCCTATAACCCGCTCTACATCTACGGCGGGGCCGGCCTCGGCAAGACGCACCTCATGAACGCCATCGGCCACTTCGCGATCCAGCAGAGCGCCCGGGCCAAGATCCTCTATGTCACGACCGAAAAATTCATGAACGACCTCGTCACCCATCTCCAGTACGGCAAGGTCCTGGAGTTCCGCGAAAAATACCGCACCGTCGACCTCCTGCTCATGGACGATATCCACTACCTGGCCGGCCGCGAGCGGACGAAAGAGGAATTTTTCCACACCTTCAATCATCTTTATGACAGCCAGAAGCAGATCGTCATCTCCAGCGACTGCCCTCCGAAGGACATCCCCCACCTCGAGGAGCGCTTCCGCTCCCGCTTCGAGTGGGGCCTCATCGCCGACCTCAAGCCGCCGGACATCGAGACGCGCATCGCCATCCTCAAGAAGAAGGCCGAGGCCGAGGCTGTCAGCCTGCCTGAAAGCGTCGCCCTTTATATCGCCGACAAGGTCCAGACGAACATCCGCGAGCTCGAGGGCTATATGAGGCGGGTCATCGCCTTCGCCTCACTCAAGGGCGAGCGGATCGACCTCGACCTGACCAAAGAGGCCCTCAAGGGCCTTCTCGACACCTCGGCCATGATCGTCACTGTGGAAAAGATCCAGAAGCTCGTCTGCCATAAATTCAAGATCAAGCCGTCGCAGCTCAAATCCAAGAACAACTCCCCCAAGATCGCCTTTCCCCGCCAGATCGCCATGTATCTGGCCAAGGAGCTGACCCATTCCTCGCTGCCCGAGATCGGCAAGAAGTTCGGTGGAAAACATCACACGACCGTTATCCACAGCATCCGCAAAATCGAGAAGCTGCGCAACGACGATCCCGAATTCAACAAAGAGATCAACAGCCTCCTGGCCTTCATCCAATGAGGACCGTCACGAGGTTGGCAGAGATTTGCACATTTCCAGAGGACTTTATTATTCTTCTTCTTGATTTTGGATTTTGTTCTGAATTAAATAAGAAGAAAGAAAAGAATCGACGGACAACGGCGCGAAAGGTGACCCCATGAAATTCTCAGTCCCCAAAGACGCGTTTCTCGCGGAGCTACAGATCCTCCAGGGCATCGTGGAGAAGCGGAACACCATGCCCATCCTGGCCAACGTCCTGATGAACGTGTCCGCAGCGGCCATCGAGCTTGTCGGGACCGACCTCGAGGTCGGCTTGAGGACCCACATCGGCGCCGACATCGAGAAGACCGGGGCGATCACGGTCAACGGCAAGAAGATCTTCGAGATCGTCAAATCCCTGCCCGAGGGACAGGCCGTCGAGGTCGAGCTCAAGGATGAGACCCTCGAGATCCGGGCCGGGGAGAGCGAATTCAAGGTCCTGTGCCTGGCCAAAGAGGACTATCCGCAGGTCCCGGACGCGACGTTCGAGCATGGGATCAGCCTGCCGCTCCAGGACGTCAAGGACATGAACGACCGGGTCTTCTACGCCATCACCCAGGAACAGCGCTATTACCTGAACGGGGCGTTGCTCTCCCTGAAGAACCGGCAGATCGAGCTGGTCAGCACGGACGGTCACCGGCTGTCC
>JBAVUQ010000071.1:0-5696 GCA_049696855.1 Candidatus Aminicenantales bacterium | reverse complement strand
GGCGAGAAGAAGCAGGTCCGCCGCGATGAGGATATAGTTCGCCTTCCTGATATAGCCCGCGAGGAGGATGCCGAGCGAGACGAGGGTCGTCACGACCATGAAGGCGGCCGGAACGAGCGTGAACCAGTTCCGGCGCTTGCGCAGGAGCAGCCAGGCCGAGACCGTGAGCAAGGCCATGGCCGCGAGCAGCTGGTTGGCCGTGCCAAAGATAGGCCAGAGGGCGTTGAAGGCGTTCGAGTAAGCCAGGCACCACATCAGGACGACTGAGAGGCCCGAGTTGAACCAGTAGTGCTTGAAAAGGCCCGGCACCTTCTTGAAGACGATCGCCCAGAGCTCTTCGAAGAGGTAGCGGTTGAGCCGGACGGCCGCGTCGAGCGTCGTGATGACGAACCCTTCGACGAGCAGGATGCCGAAGACCGTCCCCAGGGCCACGGGGATGCCCAGGCCCTGGTGGAAGAGCCGGCCCGCGGCCAGCGAGAAGCCGAGGATCGGGTTGGATTTGACGGCCGGGTCCGTCGGCCAGACGATGGCCTTGTAGTCGGAGAAGGCCATGACGGCGCCGAGGGCCAGGAGGACACAGACCGATAAGAGCGACTCGAGAAGCATGGCGTTGTAGCCGACACGCCGGGCATCGGGCTCCGTGGCCAGCTGCTTGCCCGTCGTCCCCCCGGCGACGAGACAGTGGAATCCCGAGATGGCCCCGCAGGCGATGGTGATGAACATCATCGGCCAGATGAAGCCCAGGTTGAGCGTGCCTTCAGCCAGGTTGAACCGCGGCATGCTCACCCGGAGGCCCTGGAAGCCGCAGCTGAAGAGCGACACGATCATGAGCCCGATGCCGCCGTAGAGGATCTGGACGTTGATGAAGTCGCGAGGCTGGAGGACGAGCCAGACGGGCACGCCCGCGGCGATGAGGACGTAGACCGAGATGACGATCATCCATGTCGTCGGGGCCATGGTCACCGGGAAGGCGATCCCCAGAAAGACCGAGCCGACGCAGATCGCGGAAGCCAGGATGTAGGCATAGGCGGTTTTGAGCTTTTTCTTGTAAAGGAGGAAGCCGAGTAGCGGCGAGCAGAGCGTGATGAAGATGACCGAGGTCGAGGCGATGCCGCCGATGCGGCCCATGACGACGCCGTCACGGACGACGGTCTTGAGGAAGGTCTGCCCTTCCTGGACCCCGATCTTGGCCAGCGGCCAGAGCGAGGTCAGCGAGATCGAGGTGGCGCTGAGGAACGACGACGTCACGAGTACGATCATGACCAGGGTGAAGGCGATGAACAGGTTGAAGCCGCGGCTGCCGAGGGTCTTGCGGGCGACCTCGGCCATGGACTTGCCGCCCTCGCGCATGCTGATGAACAGCGTCGTGTAGTCGTGGACGGCGCCGATGAAGATGCCCCCGAAGACGACCCAGAGCCAGGCCGGAACGAAGCCGTACAGGATGGCCATGGTCGGGCCGAGGATGGGCCCGGCGCCGGCGATGGCCGAAAAATGGTGGGCGAAGACGACATAGCTCTTCGTCGGAACGTAATCCCGGCCGTCGTTGCGGGTGACGGCGGGCGTCGGATGGTCGGCCTCCTCGCCGAGGTTCCTGGCGATGAATCGGGAATAGAACCGTCCGGCCACGACGAAGACGGCCGCGGCGGCGAGCAGGAGCACGAGGACGTTCATGCGGGTCTCCCGGGCGGGGCCGTGGCCCCGCGCCGAATAGAATTTTTTAACACAGCCAGCCAGGTCTGTCAAAGGCGGGGGCAGCTCCTCCATCGATTTGACAGGGTCACGGCGAATCTGTAAAAAGGGGGCGGCAGAGAGCCTAAGGAGTCCCGGCATGCTGACGACCCCGGAAAAATTCGCATTCGCCCTGCTGATCCTGGCCACGGCGGCGGCGTTCCTCGCGCCGATCGTGCGCCGGATCAGGATCGTCCGGGCCGGCGCGCCCGAGGACCGGTTCCGGGACCTCTGGAAACGGCTCGTTCACGCCGTGACCAAAGTCCTCTTCCAGCGCTGCACCCTCCGCAGCGAGAGGCTCTTTACCGGCCTCATGCACGTCGGCATCTTCTACGGGGCCCTCGCCTTCGACACGATGACCGTCTCCCACACCCTGGAGGGCTTTTTCGACGGCTTCTATCTCTTCGGCCGGACGGGGCTCGGGCTCGTCTTCTCCTTCGTCATCGACGTCGCCGCGTTCACGGTCATGGCCGGCGTCCTCTTCCTCGCCTTCCGCCGTTTCGTCATCCGGCCCAAGGCCTACGCCACGACACGCGCGGATTCGGCGGCGATCTACCTCCTGATCACCCTGGCCACGGCGACCTATCTCTATTTCGAGGCTTTCGCTGTCGCCCATGATCCCGGGACGGCCCGCTGGTCGTTCCTCGGTCCGTGGCTGGCCGGATTCATCGGCCGTTCGGGCCTGAGCGCCGCGGCCGTCGCCTCGCACTTCAGGATCGCCTGGTGGGCCCACGTTGTCGCCGTCTACGCCTTCATCGCCTACGTCCCCCACTCGAAGTACCTGCACATGTTCGCCGGGCCGCTCAACGTCTTCTTCCGCCGTTCGACGCCGAGCGGCGAGCTCGCCCCCCTCGACCTCGAGAAGTCCGAGGTCTTCGGGGTCGAGAAGCTGCCCGACTTCACCTGGAAGGACAACCTCGACGCGTTCGCCTGCATGGAGTGCGGCCGCTGTCAGGACGCTTGCCCCGCCTTCGCCAGCGGCAAGCCCCTTTCGCCCAAGATGATCGTCTTCAACCAGGAGAAAGCGCTCCTGGCCGGCGACAGGGCGCTCGTCGCCAAAAAGCGCGACGACCTGCCCGAGCTCGTGCCGGCCTCATTCACCGAGGGCGAGATCTGGACGTGCACGACCTGCGGAGCGTGCCAGAAGGAATGCCCGGTCGAGATCGAACATATCCGCAAGATCGTCGGGGCGCGCCGGAGCCAGGTCCTGATGCAAAGCAAGTTCCCGCCGGAGCTCAACGCGTTTTTCCGCAACATGGAGACGAACTCCAATCCCTGGGGCCTCGGCTTCTCCAAGAGGGCGGAGTGGGGCGAGCCGCTCGAGGTCCGCCACATCAAGGACGTGCCGGGTGCCGAGTACCTCTTCTGGGTCGGCTGCATGGGCGCCTACGACGACGGGGGAAAAGGGGTCGCGACCTCGTTCGTCAAGGTCCTCCGCGCCGCGGGCGTTCCGTTCGGAACGCTCGGCACGGAGGAAAAATGCTGCGGCGATTCGGCCCGGCGCCTCGGCAACGAGTATCTCTTCCAGGGCCTGGCCGCGGAGAACATCAGCCTGTTCAGGCAATACGGCGTCAAAAAGATCGTCACGATCTGCCCCCACGGCTACAACACCCTCAAGAACGAGTACCCGAAGCTCCTCGACCTCGTCCCCGGCCTGAGCGGCGAGGACAAGTCGAAGCTGCGGGCGATCGAGGTCGTTTCGCATGTCGAGCTCATCGGCCGGCTGATCGGCGAAGGAAGGATCGCTCTCAAGCCGGCGGCCGCCGCGAGGTACACCTACCACGATCCGTGCTACCTCGGCCGGCACAACGGCCTGACCAAAGAACCGCGGGCGATCCTGCACGCGGCTCTCGGCGGCAAGCCGGCGGAGCTCGGACGGCACGGCGACGACAGCTTCTGCTGCGGCGCGGGCGGCGGGCTGATGTGGACCGAAGAGACGCTCGGCCGGCGGATCAATCACCTCCGGGTCGAGGAAGTGATCGGCTCGGGAGCGGGCCTCACCGCCGCGGCCTGTCCGTTCTGCCTGACCATGCTCCGCGACGGGCTCAAGGACAAGGGCCGTGATTCCGTCGCTGTCAAGGACGTCGCCCAGCTCGTCGCCGAGACTCTCAGCTGAGCTTTCAGAACACTTTTTCGACGCGGATACCGCGGGCCCGGAGGGCCTTGGCCAGCCTCGCCGCTTGCGTCCTGAAGAAGGAATCCGACAGGGCGTCGAGCAGGCCGTGGCGGGCATAGAAGGCCTTCACCGCCGGGAGATAATTCATCCGGTCGATGAGGACGCGGTCGACGGCCCCGCCGAGAAGCGCGGCCAGCCGCTCCGGATCCCCGGGCAGGAGCGGACCGGCGAAGGCGAAGGTCGGGATGCCCGCGGCCTTGAATTCCCGCAGGACCTCGATCCTCTCGCCGACCGGGGACGAGGTCCGCTCGAACATCCGGATGATCGTCTCGTCTTCGGAGGCGATGCTGAAGCCGACCTCGACGTCGGGGATGCGCTTGATGACGTCGAGGTCGCGGCGGACTCGGGCGGACTTGGTCTGGATGACGACGGGAAAATCGCGGCCGATGAGGACCTCGAGCGATCGGCGGGTCAGCGCGTAGCGCTCCTCGAGGGGCTGATAGGGGTCGCAGACCGAGGCGAACCAGATCGTGCCGTGCTTCGCCTTGACGATCTGCTTGGCCAAGAGTGCCGGCGCGTTGACCTTGGCGTCGACGAACTCGCCCCACGGCTCGCTGTGGCCGCTGTACCGCCTCATGAACAGGGCCGCGTAGCAGTAGACGCAGCCGACCTGGCAGCCGGTGTACGGGTTGACGCAGTAGTCGTAGATCTTGGACGGATTGAGGATGGACTTGGCTTCGATCTCGCGGACGAGAGGGCCGGACATGGGTCCATTATAGCAAAGAGGGACTGTCCCCTGAGGGGACTGTCCCTCCCGTAGCTCTCAGGCCAGGATCTCCTTGAACGCCGCGATGGCCCGGTTGACGTCCTCGTCGCCGACGTCCTTATGGGTGACCATGCGGATGCCGCCGCTTACGGCCAGGGCCAGGATGCCTCGGTCCTTCATCTTCTCGAGCATGGCCGCGACGGAGATCCGGGGATGCTCGAAGCCGAAGATGAGGATGTCGGTCTCGACCGAAACGGGGTCGATCTCGACTCCCGGAAGCCCGCTGATGCCCCGGGCCAGCGTTTTTGCGCGGACGTGATCGTCCTTGAGCCGGTCGACCATCTCGGTCAGGGCGATGATGCCCGGCGCGGCCAGCACGCCGACCTGGCGCATCCCGCCGCCCAGGGCTTTCCGCAGGCGACGGCCGAAGTCGATCCGCTCTTTCGGCCCGGCGAGCATCGAGCCGACCGGGGCCGAGAGGCCCTTTGACAGGCAGAACTGCACGGAATCGACCTGGTCCGCGAACTGACGAACCGGGACGCCCGAGGCGACGCTGGCGTTGAAGATCCGGGCCCCGTCGAGGTGGACCTTCAGGCCGTGCTCGTCGGCGACCTTCCGGACGGCTCTGAAGTTCTCAAGAGGGATGACCGCCCCGCCCCAATTGTTGTGGGTATTCTCGAGGCAGATGAGCGTCGTCTGCGGGGTATGCACATTCGGCTTGCGGATGTTCGCGACGATGTCCTTCGGGTCCATCGCCCCGCGCGCCGATCTCACCGGCCGCGGCGTCACCCCGGAGATGAAGGTCATGTGGGTCGATTCCATGTTGTAGATGTGGGACCGCTCTTCGACGATGACCTCCTCGAGGACGTTGGTCCACATCTTGACGGCGATCGAATTGGCCATCGTCCCCGACGGGCAGAAGAGCGCCGCCTCCTTGCCCATCCTCTCGGCAGCCATCCGCTCGAGCCTCTGGACGGTGGGGTCGTCGCCGAGGACGTCGTCGCCGACCACGGCCTCGGCCATGGCCCGCCTCATCTTGTCCGTGGGCTTCGTCACCGTATCGCTGCGAAAATCCGAATAAGTGAT
>JBAVUQ010000070.1:0-8195 GCA_049696855.1 Candidatus Aminicenantales bacterium | reverse complement strand
AGGAAGCCCTTGACCCGGTCGTCGATATGGAAGTCCTTCGGCAGGACGCGGATGACGGCGATATGGCCGGGCTCCGTGATCAGCATCTTCATCAGCCGGGCCGAGAGGACGCCGCTCTGGAAGGAGTCCTGGCCGATCGACGAAAGATGGGTGACCCCGGGGATGAACGAATCGAAGAACACGCAGGGGACGCGGTGCGGCAGGTTCCGGAGGAACTTCTCGAACGGCCGCGTCGCGACAGGGGCGACGAGCAGGCCGTCGAGAGAGGCGGCGGAGACTTTGCGGCTGACGCTGATAAAAGAGGCCTCGGAGTGCTTGTTATAGAAGAACCGGAGGACCCGGACCTTCTGGGAATGGAGCTCGGCTTCGGCCCGGGCCACGCCCCCGAGGGGGAGGCTCCAATAGGAGCTGTCCTGGTTCGGCTGCGGCATCAGGACGCCGAAGACGAAGGTCTTGGCCAGCTTCAGATTCCGGGCGAAGATATTGGGCTTATAAGCGAGCTTCTTGACGATGCCCAGGACCCGCTTCTCGGTCGCGGGGGAGACGCGCCCGCGCTTGTGAAGGACCCGGTCGACCGTGCCGATGGATACGCCCGCCAGCTGGGCGATCGTTTTGATCGTGCCGATGTGAGTTCTCCTTGCCGCCGCTGCCGCGGGGACAGCCGGCTCGTTATCATATAGGGCCGATTGCCGGTCGTGTCAAGACGATCCCCGAAAAAAAAGCTTGACAACGGGGGGGTTCGACCCGTTATGATGTGTACGATAACGCAAAGTTAACGATAACGCAAGGCGAAATCGCACAGAGGAGGAATCATGAGGTCACGAAGATTCTTGGGCGCGGTGTTTTTGTTCTTGATCCTGGCCTCCGCCCTGACCGCTCAGGTCAGCCGGCAGACGGGCGTCATCAAGGGCATCCTCACGGATGCCGGGGGAACGCCTCTGCCCGGGGCGAACGTCGTCGCGGAGAGCCCCGTCCTTATGGGGACGGTGGCCGCTGTCACGGACGCGAATGGAGCGTACCGGCTGATCAACTTGCCACCGGGGACCTACACGATCACGGCCAGCTTGCCGGGCTTCAAGACCGTCAAGCAGACCGACGTCCTCGTCCAGGTGGGCCAGACCTTTGCGGTCAACCTGAAGACCGACGTGAGCACGATGAACGAGGAGATCACGGTCACCGGCACGGCCCCCGTCGTGGACGTTGAGTCGAACAAGATCACGAACGTCATCACCACGGAGCTCCTGATGGCGCTGCCCCTCAGCCGGAACATCAACGGCCTCTTCAACATCATCCCCGGCAGCGCCGGCACCATCGCCGCCTATTCGGGCAGCATTCACGGCGGCAACTCCGGCTCCACGGCCTACGAGATCGACGGCGTCAACGGGGAGAGCCCCACGACCGGCGGGATGCAGCTCAACCCTCAATATGAGAGCATCGAGGAGATCGAGATCGCGACCGGCGGCCTGCCGGCCCAGTTCGGCGCCTCGGGCGGATCGTTCATCTCGGTCGTGACCAAATCGGGCGGCAACGAGTTTCACGGCCAGGCCCAGACCTACATCACCGCCAAGGGCCTCAACCAGATGCTGTTCACCAACGAAGAGCTCGTATCCCTGGGGAGGACCAAGCCGGCCTTCGCCAAGTATGACGTGGACGGCTCGGCGTCCCTCGGCGGGCCGATCCTCAAGGATAAGCTTTGGTTCTTCGGCACGCTCGATTATCGTCAGAGCGAATACACGCTGAACTTCGACCCGGTCACCCTGGAAGGCACGTTGTACCAGCCCTACACCAATCCCAATAAGACCTGGACGCCGTTCTTCAAGCTGACGACCCAGATCAACAAGAATCTGCGTCTCTTCTTCATGTACAACGGCACCTATACGAAGAGCATCTATGATGCGGGCTACTACGTCACCTCCGACGCCAATACCTTGTCCAATTCGAAAAGGAGCGCGTTGACCGGCGAATTGAGCTGGATGCTCGGAGCCAATACCTACATCTACTTCCGCGGCGGGTTCAACGGATTCGACTGGGCGCTCACCGGCCGGCCGGACTCGCGGGCCAACGTCGGCAAGGTGGACTGGTATACGGGCTACGTTTGGGGCGGCAAGCAATATGAAGAGCAGTGGACGCTCCGCAACGGCGAAAGCGGATCGGTCCGCTTGACCCACTTCATGGACAATGTCCTGGGCGGCAGTCACGAGCTCGGGGCGGGACTCGAATACGTCTATAGCTTTGACCGCCTGACGGTCGCCAAGGCGAATCCCCTGACGATGTATTTCTATAACGGCGATCCCTACTCGAACGCCGCGCAAGGCCTGGAGCGGGACCTCTACGGCGACGGCTTCATCGAACTGTCCAATCAGGGTCCCGGGAAGGGCGACTCCAGCAAGGACCTGCCCGGCAATCGCATCGGCGCCTACCTGCAGGATTCCTTCACCCTCAAGAACAGGGTCACGGTCAATCTCGGCGCCCGCCTCGACTGGTACTGGGGTGGCTTCCAGGGCGCGACCTCGACGGGGACCGATCCGGACGGCCTGGCCTACAAAGTGGGCGAGCAGGTCGCTGAGACGATCGGCTATAACCCCTACGCCGCGGCCACGTGGGTCCCCATCTCCAAGACCATGAACTACACCAGCCTCTCGCCGAGGATCGGCATCAGCTACGACCTTTTTGGCAACGGCAAGACCGCACTCAAGGTCGCCTGGGGCCGCTACTACGAGGCCATGCCGGTCATGTGGTTCAGCAACGCCCAGTCCTCCATCCAGGCGCACTATGGCTTCAACTGGTGGGACGACAACGGCAACTTCATCCCCGACGACCCGGGCATCGACACCTATCTCCCGTCCGACGACCCCGGGGTGGAGTTCGTCGAACAGGATCCGGCCTCCCTGCGCCAGCTGGTCGCGGGCAAGGGCGAGCGGTACGCGCTCAGGGCGCCCTGGAACAACGAGCTCGTCGTGTCCCTCTCCCACGCGCTGGCGAAGAACCTCGTGGTCAAGCTCCAGTATGTCAACAAGACAGGCCGCTGGGACCACTGGGACACGATGTACAACCCCGTGACCAAAGACTACTTGAACTCGATCAAAGACGCCCCGTCCGGCTTCTGGGTCCCCTTCACCACCATCGTCCCCGGCGTCGGCGACTGGCCGGAGAAGGAGGTCACGGTCTACGTCCCGACGAACAATTATAATTGGGATAACGTCGTCTGGCGGCAGGCCAGCAACCCTTATTCCAAGCGCCTCTACAACGGGATCGAGTTGACCTTCGACAAGCGCTACGCCAACGGCTGGGCCATGGGCGGCTCGATCACCCTGGCGAAGGCGAAGCAGCAGACCGCCTGGGACCCGAACGACCTCGTCAACGGCTGGGGCGCCGACATCAACGACGTCCCGATGGCCATCAAGCTCTATGGCTCGTTCAGTCTCCCGCTCGGGTTCGTGGGATCCTTCATCTACCGCCACCTCGAGGGCGGCCCGCTCAACTACGGCGGGAACTTCTGGGACAAGTCGATGGACGTCGGAGTCCGCATTCCGACCGACTGGCTCATCGCCCACGATTGTGTCACCTGGTATGGCGATATCTACGTCATGCTGGAGCCCAACGGTACGCACCGGCAAGCCTCGTGGGATAACGCGGACTTCCGGCTGGAGAAGGAGTTCCGGTTCGGCTTCGGGACGGTCTCCGCTTTTATCGACGTCTCCAACCTGCTCGGCAACAAGTACGTCTACAGCGGCCTGAATCCGGGCGGCGTCTGGGCTCCGACCGACGAGAACACCAGCTCTGGGACCCGCACGCTCGGCTATAATTACAGGCGGATCACCAGCGTTTCGGGGCTTAGGACCTTCCGGGTCTCGGCCCGCGTCTCGTTCTGATCTCGATGTCCCCGCAGGGGAGGGGCCCGGCCCCTCCCCCTTTTTTTTCGCGATCCGCACGCGCATAATGGAGTCTGGAACGGAGATGAAGATGAACACGGAACGCCGCCCCCGCCGCAAGTGCTTCGGTCCCCTCGTCGCGGCGGTCGCGGCTGTCGCCTGGTTCGCTCTGCCCGCCGCCCCGGGGGGGCAGGAGAACCTGGGCCGGGGGCGGGTCTCGGGCAAGATCATCGACGAGCGGAAGCAGCCTGTCGAAGGCGCTCAAATCACCGCCCAGTGCCTGACCGCGATGAGCACGAAGCTCGACGCCCGGACGGACGCCAAGGGCGGCTTTATCATCGGAGGCCTGGGCACGGGGCCGTGGCGCTTTACCGCCAGCAAGAGCGGGTATCAGAACGCGGCTCTTGACGTCGACGTGCATCAGCTCCGGGCCAATCCGCCGATCGTGATCGTTCTGAAGGCCGCCGCGGCTGCGGCCGCTGCGGACGGTTCGCGGGAGGCCGCAGAAAACGTGTTGGCCCAAGGGAATAAGCTTCTGGCGGAGGAGAAATACGCGGAAGCCCGGGAGCTTCTGGAGCAGTTCTTGGACGGTCATCCCGACGCCTACCAGGTCCGCCTTCAGATCGGCCAGTGCGGGCTCAAGCTGGGCGAGCTGGACAGGGCCGAAAAGTCGTTCGCCGCCCTTCTCGACGAGATCCTGAAAAGGTCAGGCTCCTATGCCAAGGAGGCGGTCCTGGCGACCCAAGCGTTGTCCGGCCTGGGCGAGGCGGCGGTCAAGCGGAACGACATCGACGCCGGGATGACCTTCTTCCGCCAGGCCTTGGAGGTCTCGCCGGAGGACGAGAAGGTCGCCTACAACGTCGCCGAGATCTTTTTCGCCAACCAGAAAACCGATGAGGCCATCCAATATTATCTGATGGCCATCCAGATCCGCAAGGGCTGGGCCAAGCCGTACGACAAGCTCGGCCTGGCTTACCTGAATAAGGGCGATTATGTCAAGGCCTTGGAGTACCTGCGCGCGTTCGTCGCCATGGACCCGGAGAGCCCGGCGGCCGCCGAAGCGCGGAACATCATCGCCGCCATCGAGCGGATCAAAGAGAGCGCCCCCATGGACGGACCCGCCGGGAGAGCCGGATGAAGCTCCTGCGAACGCGACTGACGGCAGGCGTGCTCGCGGTCCTCGTCCTGTCCCTCGCCGCCGCGGCCTCCGGCGACGGCCAGAAAGCCGCGAAGCCGAAACTCCCCGAGACCTATGGAAAGTGGCTCAACGACGAGGTCGCCGATATCATCGCTCCCATGGAACGGGAGGTCTTCCTGAAGCTCCAGACCGACCGGGAGCGTGACCTTTTCATCGAGGCCTTCTGGAAGCAGCGCGACCCCAGCCCGGGGAGCCCGGAGAACGAGGCCAAGACCGAGCACTACCGCCGCATCGCCTACGCCGACCGCTTCTACGGGCGCGACGCGCTCCGACCGGGCCATCGAACCGACCGCGGGCGCATCTACATCATTCTCGGCGAGCCCAGGGATACCCAGAGGTTCGAAGGGAAGGGCGAGACCTACGACACCGAGGTCTGGTTCTACCAGGGCAAGACGGACCTCGGGCTCCCGGCCGGATTCAACGTCGTGTTCTTCAGGGAAGGCGGCACCGGGGAATACAAGCTTTATAGCCCGACCAGCGATGGACCTCAGGCCCTGATCGCGGGCTGGACCGGCGGGCCGAATTACGCGACGGCCTACGAGAAGCTCCTGAGACTCGAGCCCGATCTGGCCGCCGTCTCGCTGTCCCTCGTGCCGGGCCAGAATGACGGGCTCTCCGGCCGGCCGTCTCTCGCGTCCGACATCTTGATCCGGCGCATCGAAACGTCGCCGGCCCGCTCCGTCGAGGCCAAGTACGCCCGGAAGTTCCTCGAATACAAGGATCTTGTCGAGGTCGAGTACACCGCCAACTATCTCGACAGCGACAGTCTCGTCAAGGTCTTCCTCGATCCCGCCGGGTTCTACTTCGTCCATTATGCCGTCGAGCCCCGGCGTCTGTCGGTCAACCAGTCCGGCGACACGTTCGATACGACCCTCAAGGTCAACGGCCGGGTCACGACCACGGACGGCCGGCTCGTCTATCAGTTCGACAGGACCGTTCCGATCCGTCTGACCGCCGAGGAGATGAAGAGCGCGAGCCAGGTCCCCTTCGACTTCCAGGACCTCTTCCCGCTCGTCGCCGGCGACTACAACATGTCCGTCCTCATCAAGAACGAGGTCTCCAAAGAGTTCACCTCCGTCGAGCAGGCCCTGCGCATCCCCGAGGCGGGCGCGGCCGTGGCCCTGACCAGGCCGCTCCTCGGCTACCGGGCCGTCAAGTTGGACCCGGCCGCGGCCCTCAAGGTCAAGGCCTTCCGCCTCGGCCGGTACCAGATCTACGGCCAGCCCGGCCGGGTGTTCACCAGGCAGGATACGATGGTCCTCGCCTTCCAGGTCAATGACGCGACCGAGGCGGTCCGGGCCGGCGGCGAGATCCATATCGAATTCCTGAAGGACGGCCAGCCGTTCCGCGACATCCGGCGGAAGCACGTCGAATACGCCGACCCTCGCAACATCCTCGAGGAGGTCCCCCTGTCCGACTTCTCGCCGGCGCACTATACGGTCCGGGTCTCTTACCTCAGCGGGGGGGCGGAGCTCGTTTCGGCTTCTGAAGAGTTCGACCTGACCTTCGCCGAGAGCGTCCCGCGGCCGTGGCTCTCCTCGCGCGTGCTGCCTGACGCCGGCGACCCGGCCTATCAGGTCATGCTGGGCTCGCAGCTCTTCAACCTCGGCCGCGCGGCGGAAGCGCGGGTCTTCTTCGAACGGGCCTTTGCCCGGGACCCGGCCTCGGAGGAGACCGCGGCCGGCCTGGCCCGGGTCTCTCTCGCCCTTGGAGACCCCGCCTCGGCCACCCGGACCCTGGCCGCCTTCGTCGACCCGCAACGATCGCCAGGGTACGAAACGCTCGTTCTGGCCGCCGAGGCCCAAAAGAAGGCTGGGGAGTTCGAGACGGCCGTGGGGCTCCTCGATAGGGCCATCGCCCATTACGGCGTCAATGCCGTGCTTCTCAACGCCATCGGGGAATGCTACGCGGGCTTTGGGAAGCCCGCGGAGGCCCTGGCGGCCTACGAGAAATCGCTCCAGTTCAGCCCGGACCAGCCGGAGATCCGGAAGAGAGTGGAGGCGCTGAAGAAGAAGGCCCCCCGCTAAGCCTCTTGGCCCCGATCTCGAGGTGCGAAGAACGCCGTCGTCGTCGGCCTCAAGCTACTTCCGGAACCTCCGCGGCTGCGGCACGCTTCTTGAATCAACGTTCCCGATGTGCCGGGAATCCAGGGCGGGAAGCCAGATTAAACGATAAAGAAAGTTCAGACGGTTATTGAGAGCCGCCGCCCCTTTCGATCGAGATGACCACGCTGAACTGACCTGTGTTGTAGAAATCGCCGGTGAACGTGCAATCGTTGATCCCGAGATAAAGCAACCCGGCTTTTCCCACAAAATTGGCCTCTTTACCGACAGGGAATTTTTCTCCATCGACGTCGGCTATCAGGGCGGCATGGTTTTCTTCCATCAACGGATCGTCGCAGAAATTAGCATTATCCCCCCAATCATCAACATAATTGCTCCGCGCCCAGCCGTCAGGGTCTACTTTGCTTTGCGCTTTTCCATCAGAAAAATATATATATCCGGAGGCCTTGATCGTCACTTGATCCTTCTCGTGCACGGCAAAACCAGTGGGAGTCATGTCTTTGTTTCCGGGGATAAGCATGATTTTTTGCTCCACCTTTGGCTTCTTCTGAGCTTTATCCATCGCGCCTGAGCTCCAGGCGATTAAGAAGCCGGCGATCATGAACATCGTGAAGATCCCGATCAATTTTTTCATAAATTCCTCCTTTGTTCGGCGCCCACTATTCCAGGCCCGAGTAAACGGCGAGCACGCCGGTTCCATCCTCGATGTTGAACATGAAATTCAGACCGAGGCCGCCCTTCTCGCCGGAGACATACCCGCCCGGCCCCCCCGCGGTATTGATATCCGCCTGCCAGCCGGCCTCCTTGAGAAGCTCCATGTACCGCTCGATCCCCCCCTTCTCCATGTCGCGAAAGTAGATGTTGAACTTCATCATTCCGCCTTCTTGGCCTTTGCTCACGCGTTCGATTTTTCCGAAAGTGAACTTCGGCACGTCCTCGAACATATCGGCCGGCCACTCGGCCGTTTCGGCGAATTCGTGCGTGAACCCCTCTCCCGTGATCTCGGCCGACTTGCCGTCTATCTTGACATCGGCGTCCTTGCCGGTCGTCGCCTTCAGAGCC
>JBAVUQ010000069.1:0-7405 GCA_049696855.1 Candidatus Aminicenantales bacterium | reverse complement strand
CGGCGGCCAAGGCCAAGCTCCAAATCGGCGATATCATCGTCAGCGTCGACGGCAAGCGCGTCGAGACCGTGTACGAGCTGATCGACATCATTCAGGCCAAGCCCAAGGGCGCCAAGGTCAGGCTCGAGGTGTTGCGGGACAAGAAGCCCATGACCTTCGACGTCGAGGTGGCCGAGGAGGAAAGCGGCGGGTTGCTCGGATCCGACGACCTGCGGAACTTCCTCGAATCCTGGCAGGGTTATACCGATGCGTTTCAGAACGAGCTGCGGAACTGGAATATTAGCAGCTCCCCGGCGGTCCGGCAGGGCCTGAAAAGCCTGGCCCTCAAAGGCAACTTGAGAAGGATCTAAGGGACCTGCTCCGGTCTCTCTTTCTCAGAGGGACTGTCCCCGGACAGGGGACTGTCCCTCTTTTTTTCCTAATCTGCGAGCCTCAGCCAGTCCTTCCGGAGCCGCGCGTACTCTTCGGCCGGCAAACGGGAGGTCCCCGCGTATCCCTTCATCGTCCGCTGCCTCAGGGCCTCGTAGAGCATGACCGCGACCGAAACGGAGAGGTTGAGGCTCTGGACCATGCCCAGCATCGGAATGCGGACGACCTTGTCGGCGAAGGCCAGACAGTCCTCCGAGATCCCGTCGGCCTCGCTGCCAAAGACGAGGGCGACGGGCTTGGCGAAATCGATGTCCGTGTAGGGAACGGCGTCCCGCTCGAGGTGGGTGGCTACGATCTCGAAGCCCGCCTTCTTCAACGGCCCGAGGCACTCCGCGGGCGTCGCGTGGACGGCGATCTCGAGCCACTTGTCGGCCCGGGTCGAGATGGCCTCGTTGAAACGGAGCAGCTCCGGGTTGGGGGCGACGAGGTCGAGATAGAGGACGCCGGCCGCATCGCAGGTCCGGATGACGGCGCTGGCGTTGTGGGCGATGGTCACGCCTTCGAGGACGACCCGCAGGTCGGCCTGGCGGCGGGTGAGGACGCGCTCGACTTTCTCGATCCGTTCGGGCGTCGGCATGCGCAGACTATAGCAGAGGGGGCATAAAGCCCGCAAATCTATCGCAGATATCTGGCTGAGGCGCAGCTGGAAATCGGGGACATGTAACGATTCTCCGGAACCGGTACGTGTCCCCAGATTTCCGACAACGGCCTTTGGTGGCATACCCGCGAGGGAACATGTACCCTTGGTACGTGTCCCCGTTCTTGAATTAGCCCGTCTTTTCCCCTATAGTTATCGGGCCGTGCCGGTGTGGCGGAACTGGCAGACGCGCGGGACTCAAAATCCCGTTCGGGGCAACTCGAGTGTGGGTTCGATTCCCTCCACCGGCACCAGGTTTCCTCTGATTTTCTCCCACTTGGGGATCGGTTACCTTTAAGCACCTTTAGCCGAGATTAGGCGAGTTTACTCACTATTTGTGACGTATTTGTGACATGGCGGGGAAGTTTGCTTGCTGATCTGAGCCCTTTGGGAAGCCAAGGCGAGCCCTGGCTGGCTAACTAATCCGTTACTCCCCATTCAAGGAAAAGGCCGAGGATAACCTGCTCGAAAATGTGCAATACTTAACGGGACATATGGCTGACCAAGTGGGACTTGAAAATCTCTTTTAAGAGGTGTTACATTAATCGTAGGTTCTAATTGGAACCGAATGCTTTGGGGGCAAAATCACGTCATCTCCAAGTCGAAGTCAAGGAGGCAACGCAAATGCAACTGCTACGATCAGTCGGGCGACTGCTTCTGGTGATTACGTTACTCGGCTTAGCTTGTGGCGCCACGCAAACGCCCGAACAGAAACAGTTAGTGGTTGATCTGAAGCAGGATCTCAGTCGAATCCGACAGGAGATTGAGCAAGCTACAAAGGACGATGCGGCATACAGCGGGGGCCTCATCAAGGCTCTGATTGGAGTTCGACTTGAGGTCCTCAAAACGAACGCGGCTCTGATCGAGCAACGTATTCATGCGCTTGAGGGCGGCGCCCGTATCACAGTTGTGGTTAATCGTGTCGAGACGGATCCCGCAAGGGCTGCCGAACTTGCCAGGGAAATTGAGGGCCAAAAGACGAAAGTCACTGAGGCCCGTGCCGAGGCCGATCGTTATTCTGGCGGTCTTGTTCAAGCTATGGCCGAGACCAGCGTCGCGACGGCTCGGAATACTCTAGCGATGCTGGAGCAGCAATACTTCATTGCTAAGTACGGGTTGGCCATGCCCTCTGCGCCGTCGGGCACGGCTACCGCGACTAAGACGGAAACGAAGACCGTCGCGGCTAGCTCTACGGCAGCCGCGCCAGCAGCCTCAAGCCGCCTAGGTGCTGAAAGTTGCCTCAAGATCGAGACCTTCGATTCAAGCGTCCTAAGCACAAACGATGTGTTCACCGAGTTGGCCTGGAAGGTTGACGTCTCAAATTCGTGTGACCAGCCCTTTAGCGTGCAAGTGACATTCAAGATTTACGATAAGGATGAGTTCGAACTGGATTCCGATTCCGAGGATATCTATGTCCCAGCAATGGGCACAGGCAAAGCACGGGGCAAGATGCTTGTCAGTCCCCCAGAAAAAGCGCGACGAATGGCCAGACAAGGCGCAAGTTTGTCGCTACGATAAAAAGGCGCCGGAACCCCGTCGACGGAGTTTTGCGGACGCCTTAGGCACGGAGGATACTGCCTCCAAAGTGAGATATTAGCCCATTTTGCCTCTGGATCCGGAAACCGATATCCCAACGAATTATTAGGCCCCCGAGGAGCGCGGTTGCCTGTCGGAGTTTCTTCCCCGAACTATCATTGACTTACTTTTTTATAAAATTGATAACTGGCCCTACAAAAGGGAATTGAGTAGCAATTATCAGAGCCCTGATACAATTAGCAAATAATGTCTCAATATGACGCGGCAAGAAAGCGACTTAATAAACTTCAACTCTTGAATAAAAGTATAACTCTCATTCCAACGATCACTCTTATCACCTTGGGTGTATTCATCGGTTGGGATAGGCTGTCTCTTTGGCCAACCCTCTCTCTCTGCGGCATCGGGTTTCTCGTCTTCCCGACCGTTTTCCGATTTGTTTTCAAACAAATCTTCCCTAACTACAAGAAGCTTCTGGCCGAGCTTCACAGAGTTGAGTCAGAAGTCAGACAATTAAAGAGTTCCGTCCAGGCAATCTATGATAAGTATCGGGAGAGAAATAAGGGAGAGCGGTTTAAGCGGACTTACGAGCTCGTTGGGAAAAGGATGGATGAATGTGAAAAAAGACTGGCCGTGGGAATGAGCCGAGAGCAAAAGGAGGTATTTGTTGTTTGTTTTATAAAAGGAGAAGAAGTCGTTAGAGTTACTGCGTCAATAGGATCTGTTTCGCGGTGTTCTGCTTCAGATAATCCGATGCTTTGGAAACAGCACATCGAACGATTAGGCTGTACAGAAATAAGACAGTATCACAATCATCCGATTGACAATAATCGTACGGCTCCTTCGCTTTTTGACTACAAGACAGCATTATCGATGAAACAACTTCTTGGGAAGCACGGCAATAAACTAAGATCATTCCTCATCTATTGGAACCAAATAGACGAGTGGCGAATTATGGAATATGACGAGTCGGGCAAGTATTGGTTAGTCTATGAGCTCGACATCGCTGCTTCGCCCCATAAAGGCGTGGTCACAAAATTAGCGTAAATAATGAGGCCCTCTGGGAGGCCGGGACGTTCTGCAGAACTCAGAGATTAAATAGTGTCTTCCATCTAGATTCGCAGAAGAATCTCACTAAGATTAAAAGGCAGTATATTAGCGCTGATTAAGAAAAGATAGGTCCAACGTACGTACCTATTCGCCCCCGCCTTCATTTGTGCTCTATATAGGCCAATTCTTCATGCAAGACAGCAAACATACTTCCTGATTCCATTATGCAACTATTTGGAGGGTCAGTTATGATAGTATAAATTTGTTTTTGTTGATTATTCATTTCATCCTCTCCCGAACGGTGCACCGGGCTAATTGGCCCTTTGTGGGCCATCGAGATAAAGCAGGAACTTCTCAATCATCTCTTTGGCTATTAACCGAGCCTTAGCGAGGTCTTCAAAAGTTGCGTCCTGTAAAGTATCAAATCGCCCACGATGGCGTCCTTGATTCAGTGGTTCCTTATTCGCTAAATTCGTAAGCCACGAACGATCGGACCTTGAAATGCCGAGCGCCTTCCGACCCTTTTTGTTCCTTCGAAACTTTGTCTGCAATGCATCCCAAATTTCATACAGATAAATGAGCTCGTTTCCAGGATATCTTACGGAAGCGTCGAAGCTGTCCAACAGTTTGCGAAGTGTCGGGTCCGCCAAATAATAACGAGCCGAAAGCTCCGCTAGATGCTTCGTGGCCTCGATCCGATCTCGCTTTGTATCTCCGACCACGACACCCTTATCATCTGTTTGAATGAGATCAACTTGATCTAACACGTGCGCCAGGACCACGTCCTGCACGACCAAAGTCGTATCTCTTCGACCATCGGGCCACAGACGATCAACGGCTCCACCATGAATCTCAAACACTCTTCGCCGGATCGGTTGCGCGCCAAGAAAATATGAATTCAAATTCTGCCTCAATGAGCCAGGAAGGCCCGGCTGTGAGTCAAAAAAGGCGGCGCTCATCCGGGCAGTGATTTGTCCCCCTTCGATCTCGACGGAATAACTATCGTACTCACACACGATTTTTTCTTCAAAAAATTCTGCCGGGACATAGACCCAGCGAATCTCAACCTTTAACTCATCCGCATTGTTTGTCATGTTCAGATCTCCTTTCTGCAGCCCCCCATCCTTCCAAGCAATGGGGGATTCCCAGTTGGCCAGGTTCAAATTCTAGCCGAGCGCCGGCGGAGGATCAAAGCGAGAGGGCCAGGCCGATCAGGATGAGGATGACCGCGAAAACTGTTGGCGTCTTCTCCGTCCTCCAATGCCGGCTTGGGGGAATTCCCTTTTCCGCCATCATCTCGGCTTTGCGCTGCTGGCTATCCCAATAAGCCCTTCCTCCCCTAAGCCAGAAAAGGAATCGCTTCAGTAACAGAAGATCTTTCACATTGGTGACCAGCCCAAAGTGGACAGAACTAGCCCCGAGGAGAATCGACCCAAGGGTCAGCAAAAGAAGTCCAATGTAACGGCGCACGCCTTCCCTCCTTGCTTCTCCGATTCTACCGCGGACCTGCCGGCGACGCAACGGGCGAGTTCCCAGGCCGCCCGCCGGGGCAACGCGCCTTCTTGGCCCCCCAAAATTTTACTGCCCATCATCGCCAACTGCTAGGCGGTAGTCGCCATAAACTCCACGGGCACCTCATCAGAGGCCCGCCGTAGGCTTGACGATGAGGCGAGGCCATGCTAAGACGTGCAGATATAAGGAGGGACTGACAAATGAGCGTGGCCATAAATAAGCAGGTTATATTCAAGTTTATGCGCGAAGCCCTGAGACAATCCGGACCGAGCAATGATTGCGGTAGGCTTATGACCTCGGCCCTGGGCTTAATGGCGGGAGCGCGGTTGATCGAGGTGCCTCCCAACCGGCAACTTTCGGACATATATTCAGGTGAATTCCAAAAGGGAAGCGCAGTAGCGCGCTGGCTTTCGGAATGCTATAACGAGTTTTTTCTTCATGGAATATTAATCGGAAAGCTATCGCTTTATGAACACGGCAATCTTTCGAGCTACGTACTGACTGAATATGGACAAGCCTGGATCCAGCGTGAGGATGATCCAATACCGGAGGATAGGATTGGATATATTAGCTATTTAAGAGGGGCTATTACTAAGATTGATGCGGTTATTATCCAATATATCAGCGAAGCCCTAAATACATATAAAGCGGACTGTTATTTTGCTTCCGCCGTGATGTTGGGTGCTGCCGCCGAGAAACTGCTATATCTTCTCGCAGATAGCATCATAAATTCTATCCAGGACGCCAAAACTAAGGCGGATCTTTCCAAAAGTATGAAATTTCGGGACCTCTCGGCACTCAGGGCAAAGGTAATAAAAATTTTGAGTTTGGATAATCTCAAACAGAGCAGAATTCCCTATGAAGTGCATGAGGACAGCAGCGAGGCCTTTTTTTCTATTCTTAACGCGATTAGGGTGCAGAGGAATGATGCGGTTCACCCTATAGCCAACAAGATTAGCCAATCAGAATTGAGGTTGCATCTTTATAGTTTTCCCTCCGCCTGTAAAAAGGCCTATGACATAATTCAATGGCTCAACGTGAATCCGTTATGAATCAATCTCAGGCAGAATCGGATCGCTTCAGCGTTCAACCGTGCTCATCAATTTCTTCTACATCTCCTGAAGGGGAAAAACGAAACGGACGGCAATGGTGGCTTCAATTTGAGGCCAAGGGAGTCAAAGGTCCGGAGAAGTAAGCGAAGATACTTCGGGTCATATAATCCGAAGTGGGCGAGTTTTGGAAAAATTCTGGTATGGCCCAATTCCGCCACAAGCTCTATGACAAAGGAGATTCTATTATTGACTAGGACACTTGTCTTATTTGTGATGTCCTTGATCCAAGTCGTTTGGCCGGTAAATCATTGGACCTCGCCCAAGCCCGTCAATACCCAGGAACGCAGCGCCCTTGAGGCCTTCCTCGATGATCCTGTTAACGCCCACGATCTGGGCAACAGGCATGAAGTCGACCAGGAACAACTCAATGATATTGAAGCTTTTCTTAACGACCCCATAACAAATTTCGACCGAATTAAACAGATAGAGAACCTGTGTAATTTGATCGATAGGTATGAACAGAGTCTTATTAAAAATCAATCTCTGACAACGGGTGTTCTCACAGAATTCTTTAATCGCCACTTCGGTGAAGTTGATGAGATTAGAACCAAGATCGTGATTCATATGATTCTTCACTGCGGCAGCGGGGTCCAAGGTGAGACATTATTCGAAAAGGCCGCCATGCTATTTTGTGCTCAACCGCAGATGTTTGTGAAGGCGCTGGAAAAAACCGAAGTCTGGAAGTTGGTAATACGTGATCTATTTTATTTAGGGGATATATCCAAAGGGCTCGAAAAGCTGGGCAATTCGCGATTCGAGATGAAAATTAGGGAATACGTAAAGGAACTGGAAAGGGCGGGCCGCTAGAAATGAAACGGGAATCGGCTCACTGGACTCAAAATCCCGTTCGGGGCGACTCGCGTGTGTGTTCGCCCCTCCGTCGGCACCGCGCCTGTTTTGTCCTCCCTTAGACCCTATTTTCCCGGCCCCCGTTCCGCCTCCATGAGGGCCTTGAGGTCGATCGTCTTCACCGTTCCGACGCTCGCCAGCGGCTTATCGAAGAGTTTCTCGTCGCCGACGACCACGACGATCATCTTGCCCGGGTCCATATACTTCTTGGCGGCTTCGAGGATGTCCTGCTTGGTGACCTTGCGGATGTTGTCGATATAGGTGTCGAGATAGTTGTCGGCGT
>JBAVUQ010000068.1:0-3925 GCA_049696855.1 Candidatus Aminicenantales bacterium | reverse complement strand
CGCCATCATCGGGCGCATCGGGGCGGCCGCCTTCGCCGCCGGGGCCGGCGGTGCTCCTGTCCCGGGAGCGCCGCTCGGCAGCAGCTTGAGGGGAACGGCCGTCTTGAAGGCCGCGAGGTTTCTGGCGAGAGGCGACCTCCCCGTCCATCCCGAAAAGACCGCCCGGACCTCGAGCGCGGGCTGGAACGACGGCATGTCGCCGAGGTCGGACGTGATCAGCGAGGCGAAATCCCTCGTCTTGGCCTCGTTCAGGACGTTGTTGTCCGCGTCGGTCAGGAGATCGGGCGGCAGCGGACGCGTGTTCGTCGACAGGTATTGCCAGCGGCTGTCGCCCTCGGCTCCCGACGGGCCGGTCTCCGAGAAAGCGACGGCGCGGGGCGGATAGGGGAGCGTCATCCGTGTCCCGGTCGAGCCGTCGAGCTTCAGGGGGAGGGGAATGAGGCGGGTGATGCCCTTCCACTTGGCCTGTACGGCTTCGAGGGTCGCGTCCTGCGGCCTGTCGAGGGCCAAGACGACCTGGATGCCGGCCCACTTGGGGTTTCCGCCGGACTCGAACTTGTAGTATTGGAAGCGGAATGCGTCGAGCGACGCGGCCAGCGGGCCGACCCCCTCGGCGAGGGGAGTTCCGGCGCGGCGCGCCAGGCGGATAACGGGTTTGTAGTAGGCGAGAGCAGGGTCTTTGGCGTCCCGATAGACCTCGGCCTCTCCGATCTTGATCGTGTAATAGGGATCGGGGCTCCTGACGGGCCCCGGCCGGTCCATCTTCGAAGCGGAGGTTTTCGGCGGCGTGATCCTGGTCAGGGTCCTCTGGGACTTCAGGACCATCTGACCGGGATCCCCGGACCCGGGCGTTGCCGGCCCCGGATTCGCCAGCGAGACGGCGAAGAAAACGAGGGCGAGCGTCACGATCTTGCGCATATCATCCTCCCCGTATCGGACGGGCCGACCGAAGAGCCTGTCCGCCCGCCGGATCTCCGGCGGATCAGGCCCCGACAGTGACGAGACGGGTCCCGGCTACGGCCGCGATCCCCCTTCGCCGGGATCGATCGGAACGACGAGACCGCCGACCTCGGACTTCCAGGGGCTTGTGAACGTCTTGCCTCCCGCATAGATCAGCGTGTACTGGTATTCGCACGGCAGGTCGGTTTTGGGGTCCTCGTCATAGAAATACAGCCGGACATCCGGGGCCCCCGGCTTGAGCTTGGCCGACTTGATGATCGAGCCCTTGTCGCCGCCGTTCCTGGTGTATTTGACCTTGACGGTCACGGTCCGTACGGTTTCCGCGTCGAGGCCGTCGCCGGTCACGGTGAACAGCGCGATCTTGGGCGGGATCGTCGCCGCGAGAACGGTCTCGGAATTCGTCGCCTCAGGCGAGGTCCAGGACGGAGGAAAGTCGTTGTCCTTGACGCTCGGGCGGAAGTAGACGGTGTATTTCCAGCGGTGGCTCATGCCCTTGACCTCGGTCCCGTCGGCGAACTTCGGCCACTTTCCCGAGCGGAGGGCCGTCAGCCGGGACCCCGGGTTCAGGATGTTGAACGAACCCCCGATGTCGCCCTGGTAGAGGTTCCCCTGAAGGAGGCCGCCGAACCTCATGTTCTGAGGCGGGGCCGCCCCGAGCAGGACCCCCGTGTCGCTCAGGAAGTCCTTGGACTCGAGAAGGAGCCCCGGGACGCTGTAGTTGCTGCCGTCCTTGAGCTTGAACAGGTCCGTGAAGACGACCTTGGTGAAGGGGCCGCCGGCGAAGTCCAGGTTGGCGGTGTAGGTGATGTCCAGCTTCTCGAAGAACGGGTCGTTGAGGGCCAGCTTCTGGGCGTATTGGGCCGCGCTTTTCTGGATCTCCCCGATGATGGAGTCGTCGAAGATCGAGGAGCTCGGCGAGAACTGCCAGGTGACCGCGATCTCCTTGTTCAGGTCGACCGTGAACGACGCCGCCTTCGACTGGTCGAGCGTTTTTTGGTCGAAGTAGCCGTAATAAGCCTTGCGGCCCTTGTCCCCTCCCTGCGAGATGAGCCCGCCGGTGAGGATGCTGGCGGCGTACCCCCAGACGGCGGGCTTCGTGCCTGCCGGCAGGTTCGGCTCGCGGAGCTCGCGCTTCGGATCGATCAGCTCGTCGAGAGGGATAGGCGTGCCGAACCGGGCGATGGCCTGGTCGCAGGCGTACTTGGCCATGGCCATCAGGGCGTCGTCGTATCCCTGGAGGTCGCCCTCGATCTTGATCGACGTGTTCAGGATCTGGGTGAGGTCGATGTTGTTGACCTGGCTTTCCTTGGTCGAGCTCGTCGCCTGTGAGCCGCTCTTGATCGGGATGATGCCGAACAGGTTGACGCCGCGGCTGCCCGGCTTTTCGATCCGGGTGGCCGAGCCCTCCTGGGACTGCATGAAGTTGTAGATCTCCGACGTCTTCACCGTGAGCTTGGCCTTGCACTTGATGTAGCCGCCCAGGTCGCCGGAGAAATAGACGTTGAACGGCTCCACGGCCGCGGGGTTCATGATGGCCTGGTAGAGGGCGATCGACTGGGGGCCGGAGAGGTTGAGAGCGAAGGTGGTCGTCCCGCTGGCGTCGCCGTTGGCGTCGTACCAATCGGTCTCGGTCTTGTCGGCGGCCGTCACGCCCGGGATCCTGGCTCTGGCCTTGAGGTTGTGGATGGGGATCGGGGCCAGGCGGATGTTTTTCGGCTTGGCGGCGGCCCCGAAGGTCTGGGCGTAGGGATGGACCGTCGCCGATGCCATCGTCAGGAACTTGCCCGTCTGGAGGTTGGTCGTGGCGAAGCGCTTGGGCGGATTGAGGAGCTGCTGCTTGATGGCCTTTTCCTCATCCGGGTTCGGCGACATCGTCACGTCGAACTGGAGATAGCCTCCGGCGACGTCGGCGCTGCCGACCTGGTTCTTGTTCTCGGCCATGGCGTAGCTCAACAAGCGGAAGACCAGACGTCCTTGCTCGGTCCTCGCGACGCGCGGCTTCGGGACGTAGTAGAACAGGTCGGGGCTCGTGAGCGAGGGGTAGATCGTGAAACCCTCGATGATGTTGTAGGGTTCGGTCAGGTTGACCTTGGTGTAAACTTCCTGCGGCGGAGGCGCCGCGCCCACCTTGAACGCCCCCGCTTCCTGGGCGGCGACGGGCAGCGCGCTGGCGAGCAGCGCGCCCACAAGGAATGCCGCGGCCAGAGTCCCTCTGTTTCGTTTCATGCGTGACCTCCCGCTGAATGGATTGGGGCCGGGACGCGCAGAGCGATAATAGCCCCTTCTCCCGGCAGCATAGCTCGTCGATGACCTTGGTCTGTCATCAACTCGTGTCCTGGCCGCATGGTAACATCGCCCGGAACAAAAGGCAAGACGGACGACCCGGACGTCATGCGGGCTCGCCGCGACATGCCGATCGGCGGCCGACCGCCATCGGCCGGCTGAGGGCGGAAATATCGTTCACCGTCCCCGGCTGGCAATTTGGCATAAATCATGCTAATAATTCCTCCGGCGTAATGCCCAGGAGGTGTCATGAGAAAAAAAGGGGTGGGATTCAGTCTCGGTTTGTTCACGCTTTTCGGCGCGCTGGCCCTGATCTTGTGCTCGGGCGCGTGGGCCGATCAGAAGAGTCTGGCGGTCATGAAGTTCACGACGACCGCGGGCGGAGGCACCAATTACTGGTCCAACGCAAGCTGGGACCTTGGGGACGGCATGGCCGAGATGCTGGCGACGGCCCTGGTCGAAACGGGCAAGTTCAAGGTCCTGGAGCGCCAACAGATCCATGACGTGCTCGGAGAACAGGACTTCGGAGCCGGCGGCCGAGTGGATCCGGCGACCGCCGCGAAGATCGGCAAGATCCTGGGCGCCCGGTACCTCGTTTACGGCACGGTCAATGAGTTCGAGTATTCGAAGGCCGGAGGCGGCGGTGGCGTTCGGATCGGGGGTTTTCGGGTCGGGGCGAACG
>JBAVUQ010000067.1:0-6099 GCA_049696855.1 Candidatus Aminicenantales bacterium | reverse complement strand
CTCCAGTGATGTCCGGATCTCTTCACGTTGGGAATCGCCGGAGAGACGGGAAAGGATGGGATGGGTGTCCGTATGGGACCCGATCAGGATGCCGGCGGCCGCTGCGGCCCTGACCTCATCCCAGTTCATCATCAGCCGCGGCGAGGCTTCCGGCGAGACGCGCAGCATCCATTGGCCGTCCTGACCCGCGATCCGCTTATGCTGTTCAAGCTCTTCCCTGCATCTCCGTTTCAGGCCTGCCGCGGCCCATCGCCCCCCGGAGCTGCTGGATTCATAGTGCCGCCTGACCGCGTCGTGCCAGAGCAGGCGGTCCGTTCCGATGGCGCCCGTCGCGATGAAGAAGATGCTGGGGACGGCGTGCTTGGCGAGAACCGGAAGCGCGATTTCAAAATTGTCCCTGTACCCGTCATCGAAGGTCAGAAAATATGTGGGCCCTTCTTCCGATAGCTTCATAGAGCCGAAATCCTTGAGCTTACGAAAGGTTTTTTCGTAGTAACGAACCTGCTTTTCGAAATTCCGGCCGTACCCCGACGTGTACAAGCTGCCAAAGTCCCAATAATCGTTGACGAAAGTGTTGAAGCCGTGATAGTTGAAGATCAAGAGTCCCCTGCGGACGAAGAGCTTGGTCAGGACATGCAGGAGCCCGGTGTAAAAAAGAGCATAGGACACGGCGATCTTCAGGCCGTTTCGAATGGGGTGGTCGTTCAAGGTTTAAACCGATTGGAAGAATGCCAGGAGCCGCTCGGCCTGCCTTCCCCATGAGTATCCGTCGAGCGCCGTCTCCCTGGCTTTCCGGCCCAGATCATCGAGAACGCCCCGTTTCCGATAAGCTCCATCAATGGCGTCGGCCAGGGACTCCGGACTGGAATCCTTGGCATAGAATGCGAAATCGGCGTCCCCGAGCACGCCGCGGTGCGCCGCAATATCTGTGACGACCATGGATTTGCCCATGGCCATGTATTCGATGAGCTTGATCGGACTGCTGACCCTCCAGGCCGCGAAATCGGGCAGAGGGCTGACGGGAAGATCGCAGTCCATGATCAGCCCGGGGATCTGCTCATAGGGCACGGGGGCCAGGATGCGGCAGGTCTCCCCGAGTCCGTTGCTCTTGATCAGATCCTGGAGGGCATCGCCGTCGACGCAGTTCCCGATCAAGGTCAGATCGACCGGAAGGCCTTTGTCTTCGAGCAACCTGGCGGCCAGGACCAGCGAACCGATCCCCCTCGAGAGCGAAAGTCCTCCGTGATAGAAGAGCCTGAACCTGCCTGTCGCCGGACTCTTCTTAAAACGCTCCGGATCGAACAGCGCCGGGTTGAAGCCGGATGTCCAGATCCCTATTTTTGTCCGGCCCAAAGAGACATGGGCCGCGCAATAGCGGCTCATCTCTCCGGTAATGAACGTGAGGCCGTCGCATTGGAGCCGGGCTAAGAAAAGGGAGGCGAAGAACAGCCGGATCGTCCACTGGAAGCGGCGAACATCCACGGGCAGGGTTCTGACGTCCATAACGACCCTTGTCCTTCTGCGAAAAATCCGGCTGGCCAAGAGGAGCGGCGCCGTAATCAGATTCACCGGGTAATCGATGAGCAGGATATCCGGCCTCTCGATCGTGAGCGCCCTGATGACCGTCCGCCAGACGGCCGCCGCGAACAGCACGGATCTGACCCTCCGGACCCGGGGGAGATTGAAGTAACGGATGGTCCCCTCATCCAGGCCGAAGTACCTTTTACGGTCGCGGTAGCCGCAAAAGAGACGGACATCATGCCCCCGGAGCTTCATTTCTTTGATCATTTCCGTATGCGTGGCGTGGTCCGTCGACTTGTCGAGCAGTCTAAAAATGACCCAGCTGATCTTCATGTCCGGGACATCCGCTCAAACAGTTCGAGATACCTTTTTCCTATGAGCTCGATATCATGATGGTCCCTGGCGTATTCCCTCGCCTTCCGGCCTTGGGCGGTCCGTTCCTGTTCATGCTCGATCAGGAAACGGACATCCTCGACGAGTCGTTGGAATGTTCCCGACCGAAAGCCGATCTTTTCCCTCGTCATGATATCGTCCGGGTCGACGTTAAGCGAGACCACAGGGGTTTCCCTCATCCAGGCTTGGATGAACGTGTTCGGCGTTCCCTCGTACAGACTCGTATTGATCAGGATCGAGGCCGAGGCGATGATCCTATTCGTTTCATCGTGAGAGAGCTCGCCCCGATAGGTCACATGCGGCGAATTTCCGACCATTTGTTCGATCTGATCTTGATAGGGACCGAGGTCAGGCCGTCCCACAAGGACGAATTCTGCCCTCAGGCCCTCAAGGGCCCTGGCGAGATCAATGAATATCTCAGGCTGCTTGAGCGGTTTGATATTCGCCACCCATACGACAACAGGAACCGTCGACTTGAGAAAGGGCCCCTCCGGAACAGGATGACCCTTGGGGATCAACAAGCTTTCCAAGCCATAAAGGCGTTTGAGGGAATCCTGCTGTTCGCGGCTCTGGCAGACAATGGCCTGAGCTCGCTTCAGGCCATAGCGGCCTAGCCTCTCGGAGATCCAATTGGGCAGAAAATTCCAGTTCAGGGGTGTTCGGCTTTTCAATGAGTCCTTGTCGCTGGCCATTTCAAAGATGAGGTTCTTGCCGTTGTGGCCGGCATACCAGGCGGCGATGCCCGTATAGGGGGTCCGCCAGCGCTGGTAAACGATGTCCGGATCAAGGCTTTTCAGAATCCTGACAAGAGGGATCGCATTCAGAAATGAGTGCTTGGTCCCATAGCTCTTAAGAAAAATATAGTTGACCTTCTCGATGCGCGGGCCTGTTTCTTTTTTGATCAAGTCCGAAATGTAGAAGATCTCGTGCCCTGGATCATGCCTGAGGAATTCCCGTATGATGTTGTCCGCCTGGATCTCAGCTCCGCCCTTGAGCACGCTGCTCGAGGCCTGGAGCAGAAAGACTATTCTCATGACGGGCCGATTCTGCGGGCCAGAGGGATCCCGGCATCCTCCAGGAAGGCCTCGAAGGAAGGATAAGCCGGTTCGGATCTCAGGAAATTTTCGAGGGCCGGTCCGAGCTGGAATTGCACGGTCAGGGGGCGCCGGCGGCCCTTCATTTTCGATCTCAGCTGGTCATTGAGGGCCGCCATCGATGCCTCGTCCCGCTTGAGGAACAGGGGGAAGAACTCGAAAAAATCCGCGGGGTCCGGGACCCGCTTTTCAACTTCGAAGATCGAACGGGCGTATTCTTTGGCCTCGTCGGCCTGGACTTTTTTCCTTTTTTCGAAATATTCGTCGAGCCCCGAGAGCCTTTTTGCCGGAACCCCGGCCGCGACGCAGTCCGAGGGGATGTCTTTGTTGACCAGCGACTTGGCGCCGACGATGACGTTGTCGCCGATCGTCGTCCCCTTCAAGACGCAGCACTCGCGCCCGAAATAGACATTATCGCCAATGACGACCTGGCCCGAAGAACCCAGGATCTCTTTGTATCGTTCCCGGAAGACCGTCCATTCGAACCCGTGGGTGAGGAGTGAGAACGGCGAGACGATCTTGACATGGTTCCCGATCTTGACCAGCGAGGGGCGGGTGACGTCGACGCGGACGAGGTTCAGGTCGCCGAAGAAGGTCACGTCTTCGCCGATCGTGACTCCCAACGACCGGAGGTGGGAAACCAGGGCCTCGGAACTCCGGATCTTCCAGAGATGCGTCAACCTCCGGATGGCACTGAGAACGATCATGGCAGGTCTCCTCCGTTTATCCTCAGAAGTTGAAAACGGGTTTGGGCAAGATCTTGTTGATGAAATCCCGTTCGGACTTCGAGAAGGCCTTGTTGAGCGAGCCCAAAGCCAAATAGACGCCAAGGCCGATCAAGCAGATGAGCAAGAACGTGACCAGGCTCTGGGCCCAGGGGCGCATGAGCATCAAAGCGCCGGCCATGATCAGGCTGTTCACGGCGATGATCCCAATCCCCTTGAGATCAAGATTGAGGCGAACGTGCCTCTTGGCCAGGAAATAGCAGAACAAGTTCTTGAATAGGATCGCCGAACCCGTGGAAACGGCCACTCCCATGATCCCGTAGGGCTTGATCCACAGCAGCGAGGTGGCCAGATTATAGACCGCGAAGATCTTGCTGGTGAACAGGACCTCCACTTTCTCGATGGACTGCAGGACCAACCCGATCGGCTCGAAGAAGAAATTGAAGCCCGTGAAGGCGGCCACGACCCAGAGGACTTTGAGGCTGCTCAGATACTTGGGATCGAAAATATGGATGATCATCTTGTCGCCAAGGACAAAAATCGCGGAGACAAGGGGAACGGAGAAGAAGGCGATGAGCTTGACCAGGAAGTTGAACCTCGAATTGATCTGATCCTGGTCCTCGTCGCTGACGTACATCGTGAAGAAGGCCGGACGAATGACGTTCATGAAAACGGACTGCGGCAGGACGCGCGTCGCGAGGGCCATGACTCTCGTCGCGAAGGCGTATGTCCCCACGGCGGCGGGGCCGAGGAAGGCCGCGATGACGAAAACATCGGTCGAATCGGAAAGGATCTGCGCCCCCGTCTCGTTGAAGAAGGTGAAGCCGCCGAACTTCATGAGCCGCTTGAAGGGCAATTCCATTCTGGCCGAATCCGACGGATGGGCCGCGAGGAACTTTCGGTAGTAGAAGTGCTGGACGACGAACAGGAAGAAATAGGCGATGGCTTCTCCCGCCAGCAGACCGTTCAGACCGAAGCCGAGACTGATCAGGACGAAGAGGATGGCCGCCCTCAGGACGATATAGCTGATCTGGGCTATCGCGTACCACTTATGGCGGAAAACGGAAGTCAGGATCGTGCCCTGGAGCTGGGTCTCCAGGTAGAAGATGATGGCCAGAGCGAACAGGCCCAGATATTCCAGGGCCTTCGTGATCCGGAACAGCCTGCCCAGCGGCGCCGAGAACATCAGGAGAACGATGATCAAGCCCGCGCCCGCGAGGAACCTCCAGAAGAGCCCCTTCCCGATGAGATTCTTGAGCTTGCCGATCTCGTTCTTCTGAAAGAACTCCGGGATGAACCTCTGGAAGAGCGACGGCAGTCCCAGGGACGAGAACAGGCCCACATAGAGCATGACCGACAGCAAGACGCTGTAGATGCCGAAGGCCTCGACCGAAAGGCTCCGGAGGATGAAGACGGTTGTCAGGAAGCTGACCGTAGCGCCGACGGCGCGTTCGAGCACGACGTAGGGACTGTTCTTGCGGATGAGAGCCTGGATTCCGTTTTTCGTGATCTTCGAGCTCTCATCCCTCTCCGGAGAATCCGTCATCTTCTGTTCCCGAATGGCTGCTGGCAACGTTCGCTCAGGGGTTGTCTGGAGCTTTGACTTCGGGGGATTTGGCCCCGTTCTCGAGATGCCGGATGACGCGGGCCGGATTTCCCATGACGACAACATTCGGCGGAACGTCCTTCGTGACGACAGAAGACGCGCCGACCGTCGAATTCCTGCCGATCCTCACACCGGGAAGGATCACCGAGTTGACGAAGATTTTCACATCGTCTTCGATAACGGTCTTCTGGCCGGGCTTGAGGTCCTGGAAGCCGGCATGGCTCAGGATATAGGTTCCGTGGGAGATATTCACCCTGTCGCCGATCGAGATCTGGCCGCGCCTCACGTCGATGCGGGCGCCTCCGCTGATATATGATCCCGTTCCGATCTCAACGCCCATCAGGCGATAATAAAGCACCCTCAACCGGTTGACCCAAAAGGCCATCTCGGACCGAAATCCCCTGGCGGGGGGCCTTCGACTCAACGTCCGCTCCCCGAAACCCGATCCCCGAGTCCCTTTTCTGCCCGGTCCACCTGGGCCAGCGCGGGCCAGACGGCCCGATCGAGAAGCTGATAGGCCTGGGGCTTGAGGTGGAGTCCGTCCACTTTGGCCAAATCGCTGCGAAGAGAGCGTTTAACGGCACTCCGCCGTACGGCGGCTTCGAGATCCAGGACGACGACGCCGTTCTCCCGGCAATAGGCCAGGAGCCAGTCATTGTAATCGAGGATGGACTTGAGGCGGAGCTGCCGGAAAGGATTCCCGAATCTGAAGGGATTCCTCAGCTTCAGGATGTCGTACGCGAACATCTTATAGGCGTGG
>JBAVUQ010000066.1:0-4884 GCA_049696855.1 Candidatus Aminicenantales bacterium | reverse complement strand
TATCCCGATCTGATCACCCAGCGCTTGCTGAAGGCCGCTCTGAAGGGCGATTCCTGGCCCTACAGCAAGGATGATCTGGATGCCCTGGCGAAACACTGCACCGAAGAGGAGGATGCGGCCGACAAAGTCGAGCGGCAGGTCGACAAGTCCGCGGCGGCGCTTCTTCTCGAATCCAGGATCAACGAACAGTTTGACGCCCTGGTCACCGGGGCCTCCGATAAGGGCACCTGGGTGCGGCTCCTCCGCGTGCCGGTGGAAGGGAAGCTGGTCCGGGGCTTCGAAGGCCTGGATATCGGCGACCGGGTCCGCGTGCAGCTGATATCGACCGATGTCGAGCGGGGCTTTATCGATTTCCGGCGAGCGGGTCCCTCGTGACACTCCCGGGGAAGTTGAGGCCCCTCCGGGCCGGGGAATGAAGGGGATGGCCGATGAACACGCCTAAAGAGGCCGGGAAGTCCGCGGGCGGAAACGCCGCCAAGGTTTCCGATCAATTATTGGAGAGATCGCGGACGGACGCCGATGCGGCCCTGAGAGAGCTCGGGTCGCGCTCGAGCGGTCTCACGGCGGCGGAAGCCGAGGCCCGCCTCAAGCGCCATGGACTGAACGAAATCGCGCGGGAGAAGCGTCAGTCTCCCCTGGCGCGCCTGGGGAATAACGTCAAGAATCCGCTGGTCCTTCTGCTCGTCGCCCTGGGCGTGCTGTCGTATCTGACGGGCGATCTGCGGGCGACGACCGTCATTTTCGTCATGGTGGTGTTGGGCGTGGTGCTGCGTTTCTTTCAGGAGACGCGCGCCGATAACGCGGCCGAAAAGCTCAAGGCCATGGTGAACACCACGGCCACGGTCGTGCGAGACGGCCAAGACGCCGAGGTGCCGCTCAAGATGCTGGTGCCGGGTGACATCATTCGGCTGAATGCCGGGGATATGGTGCCGGCGGACCTGCGGATTCTCTCCGCCAAGGATCTGTTCCTGAATCAGGCGGCCCTGACCGGCGAATCCCTGCCGGTGGAGAAAAGTGCCGCCTCCGCCTCCGCGGACATTCAAAATCCGCTGGACCTGCCGGACATCGGCTTCCTGGGTTCGAGCGTGGAGAGCGGCATCGCGACAGGCGTGGTCGTCCGCACCGGGGCTCGCACGTACTTCGGTTCGCTGGCCGCCAGTATCGTCGGGCGGCGCCAGCTGACCAGCTTCGACAAGGGCGTCAACAAGTTCACCTGGCTGATGATCCGTTTCATCGCGGTGATGGTGCCGGCCGTCTTCCTGATCAACGGACTGAGCAAACACAATTGGCTGGAAGCCTTCCTGTTCGCCATGGCGGTGGCCGTCGGCTTGACCCCGGAGATGCTGCCGATGATCGTCACGGTCAACCTGTCGAAGGGCGCCCTGATGATGGCCCGCAAGAAGGTGATCGTCAAACGCCTGAACGCCATCCAGAACTTCGGGGCGACGGACGTCCTGTGCACCGACAAGACCGGCACCCTGACCCAGGGCAAGATCGTCCTCGAAAAACACCTGGACGTCAGCGGCAAGGAAAGCCCGCGCGTCCTGCACTATGGGTACCTCAACAGCTACTTCCAGACCGGGCTCAAGAACCTCATGGATGAGGCCATCCTCGATCACGGCCATCTGGAGGAAGACCTCCAGGTGAAAGCGAATTACCGCAAGATCGACGAGATCCCGTTCGACTTCGTGCGGCGGCGCATGTCCGTGATCGTGGAGGACCAGCACGACCAGCACATCCTGATCTGCAAGGGCGCGGTGGAAGAGATCATGCGCCTGTCCGTTCGCGTGGAAGTCGGAGGCGAGGTCCTGGACGTCCTGCCGGAGCACGACGCCCATCGCAAACGGCTCGTGCAGGAATTGAACGCCCAGGGTTTCCGCGTCGTCGCCGTGGCCTACAAGGTCATGCCCGGGGCGGACGACGAGCCGCACTATGGCCTACGGGACGAGGCCGACATGACCCTGCTGGGGTTCCTGGCCTTTCTCGATCCGCCCAAGGAGACCGCGGCCGAGGCCTTGAAGCGGCTCCACGCGCTGCATGTGGACGTCAAGATCCTGACCGGCGATAACGAGATCGTCACGGCCTATATCTGCCGAGAGGTCGGCATGCCGGCGGACAAGATCCTGCTCGGTTCGGAGATCGAAGCGATGAGCGAATCCGACCTGGCTGAGGCCGCCAACGCGACCGGCATCTTCGCCAAGCTGGCGCCGGCTCAAAAACAACATATCATCCGCGCCCTGCAAAGCCGGGGCCGCGTGGTGGGCTTCCTGGGCGACGGCATCAACGACGCACCGGCCTTGAAGGCCGCCGACGTGGGCATCTCCGTCGATGGCGCCGTGGACATCGCCAAGGAATCGTCCGATATCATCCTGATGGAGAACAGCCTCCTGGTGCTGGAGCAGGGGGTGATCGAAGGCCGCCGCGTTTTCGGCAACATCATCAAATACATCAAGATGGCGGCGTCGTCCAACTTCGGCAACATGTTCAGCGTCGTGGGAGCCAGCGCGTTCCTCCCCTTCCTGCCGATGCTGCCGATCCAGGTGTTGACCAACAACCTGCTCTATGACTTCTCGCAGACGGCCATCCCCACGGATGCCGTGGACGCCGACTGGCTGACCCGGCCGCGCAAGTGGACGATCGGCGCGATCCAGCGGTTCATCTTCTTTATCGGCCCGATCAGCTCGATCTTCGATTACCTGACATTCGCCGTCATGCTCTCGGTGTTCCAGGCCCGGAGCAACCCGGCCCTGTTCCACACCGGCTGGTTCGTCGAGTCACTCTTCACCCAGACGCTGATCATCCATGTCATCCGGACCAACAAGATCCCGTTCATCCAGAGCCGGGCCAGCTGGCCGCTGATCGCGACGTCGTTGATCATCGTCGCGGCGGGGGCTTGGCTCACCGTCTCGCCCCTGGCCGGCGCGCTTGGCTTTGTTCCGCTTCCGCCGCTCTACTGGCTGCTGCTGGGCCTCATGCTGCTGGGCTATGTGATCCTCACGCAATTCGTCAAAACCTGGTTCTACAGGAGATTTGGCGAATAGCGGAGCACCCCCAGGATACCGGGGCCCTGACTGTCGGCGATGACGGAGGAAGGACCGCCGCCGTCTCGCGGGATCAGTGAACCGTCCGGTAGATCTTGTCGAGGACCTGGCCGAGATCCTCGAAATCGTCGCTTTGCCGGCTCAGGAATCGCGGCAACAGGAGATGGGCGAGTTGGATCGTGTTCTTCTTTCGATCCGGGATGACGAGGACGACATAGATCTCCGGGAGCAGCCCGCGGAGCAGCTGCATCTGCCGGAGCTCGTCCTGGCTCGAGGCCGAGAGAACCGCGATGGAATTGGGTTCCACGGGCGTCCGGAGTCTCTCCTTGAGGTCCATCAGGCTCTTAAAGAGTTCTATTCGGTCTTCCGGGATGACCTTATGAACGGCGGCCTCGAGTCTTTTATCATCCTCGCTTTCCCCACCCGCATAAAGAAGAAGCTGCATGTCCGTTTCTCCCAGCGTCCCCTCGATCATATTCAAAAAACGTGCCAAATCCGGCAGATCAAGCGATCCGCGCTTTAAGGGGGACAGGAGATCAAATGAGCCGATTCGGCCCGGGATCGGAGGCTGGTATTACTCTAAAAAAGCACGCCTTCCTGCAAATGAGTATTCGTTCCCCGTTTCTTTTCAAGGCCGGGACCGGCGTCATTCCGGCTGACGCATATCCTCCAGTCGATACTTTCTGAGAAGCGTATAGAATCTCGAGCGAGACAAGCCGGAGATCCGGCAGGCTTTGGCGTTGTCTCCGCCCACATAGGAGATCAGGTCCTTGAGGTATCTTCGCTCGGCTTCAGAGACCGCCGCTCGCCGGATCTCTTTCAATCGGAGCGGCATCTGGGGGACGCCCGGGCGTATCTCGGGTTCACCCGGACCTGAAGGTTTCGGCGGGAAAGCGCTCCGGGCCACGTGGATCCGAATATATGTCGGAAGGTGCTTGGGAAACAGCATGGGTTCTTCTTTGGCCGAGATCAGCGCTTTCTCCAAAGCCTGGATCAGTTCCCTCACGTTGCCGGGCCAGGGATAGGCGGTCACCGTTTCCCAGAATTCCGGAGAAGCTCGTTTGGCCACGATCCCAAACCGCTCGCACAAGTCGTTCATATAGAAGATCGTCAATTTCTTGATGTCTCCGGGGATCTCCCTCAGCGGCGGCGCGTCGATCACGATCGTCCGGAGCCGGAAGAGGAGATCTTCCCGGAATCGTCCCTCCCGGACCATGGTTTCCAGACTTCTGTTCGTCGCGGCCACGAGACGGAAATCGCTCGCGATTTCCCGGCGTCCTCCGACGGGACGGAAGATGTGCTCTTGAATGACCCGGAGGAACTTCTTTTGGATCAACAGCGGCAGCTCCCCGATCTCATCCAAAAAAAGAGTTCCCCCGTCGGCCTGCTTGACCAACCCCTCCTCACTCGTCTCGGCCCCGGTAAAAGCTCCCCGGGCATGCCCGAACAGAACGCTTTCGACCAGCGTCTCGGGGAGCGCCGTGCAGTCGACGACCACGAAGCTCCTTGGGGCCCTGCGGCTGTTCGCATGGATGACCTTGGCGAAAAGCTCTTTTCCGGTGCCGGTCTCGCCGGTGATGAGAACATTGGCGTCGCTGCCCGCCGCCTCGGCCACATGTTCCAGACAGGCCGTGATCTCCGGCGAATCTCCGATGATGCCGTCTCTCTTCAAGGCGGCCGCCGTATTCCCCAGTCGTCGTTCCGATCGATATTCCAGGGCCCGGAGAAGGGGCAGCTTGATGGCATCGAACGAAGCCGGTTTTTCCAGATAATCCCAGGCGCCGCTCTTGATGGCCAGTTCGGCTTCGTCGGGATGGCCCAGCCCGGTGATGACGATGATCTC
>JBAVUQ010000065.1:0-8036 GCA_049696855.1 Candidatus Aminicenantales bacterium | reverse complement strand
CGTTCTGCTTCAGCTATACTCCCCTGGATTCCTCGGCCGTGCACAACGCCAATCTTCTCGGCGCGTCTCTGCTGATGAGGCTCTCGGCGGTCAGCGGAGAAGCATCCCTCCGCGATGCCGCGCTCTCGAGCCTGGCCTACAGCCTGAAATACCAGAATGAGGACGGCTCCTGGCCTTACGGCCGCTCGAAAACGCAGAGCTGGATCGACTCCTTCCATACCGGATTCAACCTCCAGAGCCTCCATTATTTTCTCCAAGAGGGGGCCGACGAATGCCGGGCCGCCTTCGATCGGGGGGCCGGGTTCTACGAAGACAGCTTCTTCCTCGAGGACGGAAGGCCGAAATATTATCACGACCGCACTTACCCCCTCGATATTCACTCCGCGGCCCAGGCTATCGTCAGCTTTTCCCTCTTCAAGCCTGGAGATGAGGCCCTGCCCGAGAGGGTCCTGACCTGGATGGTCAATCATCTCAGGAGCCCCCAGGGGGCCTTTTACTACCGGAAGGGGCGGTGGCTCACCAATCGGATCCTCTACATGCGCTGGTCACAGGCCTGGGCCTTCCACGCCCTGACCAGTCGGCTGTTCAATCATGCCTGATCGAAGGACGTCGCTTCTCGGTGTTCCGGTCGATGTCTATGCGCCGGACGAGCTCCTCTCGGAGCTCGGACGAGCCCTCCGCCTCGAAGGAGCGAAGACGGTCTTTGCGATCAATTCGGAAAAGATCATGCTGGCCCGCGGGGACACGGACCTTTTGACGGCCCTCCAGGGAGCCGATTTCCTGATCCCCGACGGGATCGGCGCCGTCATCGGGTTGACGCTGTTGCGCGGGAAAAGGGCGGCCAGGATAGCCGGCATCGACCTCATGGGACGGCTGTTGGATGTCGCGGAAAGGAGCGGGCACAGAGTTTTCCTTTTCGGGGCCAAGCCGGACGTCGTCCGAGACGCCGCTCTCAGGAGCCTGGAACGCCGCCCCTCACTGAACATCGTCGGGCACAAAGACGGCTATATCCGCGAAACGGAATATGGGCGCCTGGTGGAGGAAATCAACGGACTGGAGACGGATATCCTCTTTGTCGGGCTCGGAAGCCCCAAGCAGGAAAAATGGCTCCATGAGCACAAGCCGCTCCTCGAGGCCAGGATCTGCATGGGCGTCGGCGGGTCCATGGAAGTCCTGTCGGGCAGGAGCTTACGCGCTCCGCGCTGGCTTCAGACGGTCGGCCTTGAGTGGCTCTACCGTTTCCTGAAGGAACCTGCCCGGTTCTGGAAACGGATCGTACGGGTCTTCCGCTATGCGTTCGCCGTCCTGAAAGAGATCATCGCCTCTCCGGAGCCTGGAACGTGACGAAGTACGCCTTCTTATTCCTGGTCGCCGCGGGGCTCTCGCTCGGCCTGACCCCGCTCGTCCGCCTCCTGGCCATCAAGCTCCGTGTTCTGGATCCGCCCTCCGAACGGAAGGTCCACAAGATCCCCATCCCGCTGCTCGGGGGGATCGCCGTGTTTCTGGCGTTCAACGGGACCATCTTCCTTTGGCTTCTTTTTTCCGGTGAGAACCTCTTTTCGGCCCTTTCCGGCCAATGGTACGCCCTGCCCCTCTGCCAGCTCGTCATTCTGGGCCTGGGGATCTACGACGACGTCAAGAGACTCCCGCCGAACGCCAAGCTCCTCATTCAGGTGCTCATCGGCCTCCTTGTCGTCGGGTTCGGGTTCCGTTTCGGAGATATCGTCAACCCCTTGAGCGGAAACATCATCCACCTCGGGATCTGGGCCATCCCCCTGACCGTGCTCTGGGTCGTCGGGATCATCAACGCTCTGAATCTTGTCGACGGCCTGGACGGGCTCGCCTCGGGAACGGCGTTGATCGCCGCCACGACCATCTGCGCCATCTCCTACGTGACCCAAAACATGGGCGTGGCCTTCATCGCCCTGGCGCTCGGCGGCGCCCTGCTGGGATTCCTCCGCTACAATTTCTACCCGGCCCGCATCTTCCTCGGTGATTCCGGCAGCCTGTTACTCGGCCTCACCCTGGCCGTCCTATCGATCCGGAGCGCGACCAAGGGGGTGATCCTGATCGCCGTCCTCGCTCCCGTCCTGGCCCTGGGCCTGCCGATCATGGACCTGCTCCTGTCCATCGTCCGGAGGACCTTGAACTCCCTGCGACTGGTGGAGCTCGGCAAGAACGGCAAAGCCAGGATCCTGTTCTCCATGTTCGAGGCCGATAAGGAGCACGTCCATCACCGGCTCCTGAAATTGGGCTACTCTCACAAAACGGCCGTCCTGATCCTCTATCTATCCTGTGCCGCCCTGTGCGTCTTCGCCATTCTGACCGTCGCGGTCGAAAACCTGAACGTCGTGGCCCTTCTGGTGGCCATCCTCATCGTCGTCTTCGTTGGGATCAGAAGCCTGAAATACCAGGAATTCAAGATCCTCGATTCCGGCATCCTTCTGCCGCTCTTCCACGTCCCCGTCATCACCAAGAACGCCTTTCTCGCGTTGTTCGATCTCGTCGCCTGCGCCCTGGCCTATTCCCTGAGCTATCTGCTCTGCCGACGGAGCTCCGGAGCTCCGGACAAGAGCCTGTTCCTGGGCACGCTCGGATTCGTCCTCCTGTTCAAGTTGGGGGCCTTTTATTTTTCGCGGCTCTACAAGGGTTCGTGGATCCAGTCCAATCTGGACGACTTGCTCGGGGTTCTGAAGGTGATAGCGCTGTCCTCCCTGGGGGTCACGATCGGACTCTCGCTCGTTTTCGGGATGAGGGCCTTCGGGAGCATCTTTTTCATTCTGGATTTCTATTTCACCCTGACCTTCCTCGTCGGCTTCAGGATCTCGTACAGGGTCATTTACGGCGTCTATAACCGGGCCGCCCCGAAAACGGAAAAACGGGTCCTCATCTTCGGGGCCGGCCAAAGGGCCTACACGGTCATCCAGGAGATCCGCCGGAATCATTCTTACGCCTTCACGCCGATCGGCTTCATCGACGACGATCCCAACAAGATCGGCCGGCTCGCGTACGGCTGCCCGGTGCTCGGCTCGTCCAGCGATCTGGACGAAATCCTGACAAAACACCAGGTCCTCGAGATCATCATTTCCACGGAGAAGGTCGGCCGGGAGAGGATGGACAGGCTCGTCGACCTCTGCAGGCAGAGAGGAATCGCCCTCAGTCAATTCCAGTACCGGTTCTATGAATTCCCATGACAGGCAGGCTCTTCCGGGCGCTTCTCCTGGGCCTGGGGATGACGCTCATCCTCGCCCCCGTGTTCGGACAAACCTACCTGACGTTCAAGGCCGAACAGGAAAGGATCCTGATGCTGGCCAAATGGAGGGTCGGCCCTTTCCGCATCCAGCCGATCCTCCAGTTCCGAAACGTCGGCTATGACAACAACGTCTATTTTCAAACCCGGGATGCCGGTCCCGCCCGAGACTTCACGGCATCGGCGGGGATTCTGGCGAATACGTATCTTTTCCTGCGGGACTGGATCATCTTTTCGCTCGTGGAGAATCCGGAATACGTCTTTTTCTCCGAGCAGAAGACGGAGAGGTCCTTGAACAACCTCTTTGCCCCCAGCCTGAAGATCCTGTTGTTCGACCGCCTGGCCTTGGGCGGCGGCTACAGGTCCCAGAAAGAAAGACGGCGGGCGTCCAGCGAATTCGATGTCCGGGCCAATGAGATGAGGAGCGCGGTCGGCGGACAGATTTTTTATGAGACGGAGCGTCAAACGGCGCTGGGCTTCGCGGGAGCGATCGAAAGATTTCGATATGAGGATATCACCCTCCCCGGCCAGGAGTTCCGGTTCTCCCTGGCCCTGAACAGGACCGAAAAGAATCTGTCCGCCCAAGTCTACTACCCGGTCTTCTCCGCGAGCCGGCTGTTCCTCAACGGCCGGTACACGGATTACGCCTTTGAGTTCCCCGAGGCCAGGTGGCGGGATTCGACGTCCTCCCAGGTCGAAGCCGGGATCCGTTTCCCGGAGATCGGCCCGGTCGAAGGGGCCTTCTCTCTCGGCTACAAGAAGCTGAGCCCGAAAAGCCCGGGCAAAAAGAGCTTCAGCGGCCTCATCGGGAATACGAATATCGGGGTCAGGGTCGGCCGGTTGGCCGCCCGGGCCCAGTACAGCCGGGACAGCGTTTTTTCCTTTGACGACACGAACATCTATTTCGTCGAGAACCGATGGTCCCTCGGAGCTTCATTTTACCTGGGCGGATTCCTCCGGCTGGATTACGATTACTCCAACGGCCGGGCCTCCTATCCCGAGCCCATCCCGGCGGGAGGAGGGGCGGGTGAGATCCTGCGCCGAGACGCCTACGAGACGCATTCCTTCGGCTTCGTCGTCCGGATCATCAGGACCACGGGGGTCGGACTGCAGGCCAACTACTGGGAACGAGACTCCAATATTCTCGCGGAGCAAGTCAGCCGATGGTTCCTGGGGGGTTATCTGACGTTCGAATTCTAGGCCGGCGGTCGTTTCCGCCGGCATGAAGCAGGGAGACAATGATGGACATCAAAGCGGCCCCGAAAGAGATCGAATTCTTCGAATACGTGAAGGTCATCGCCAAGAGGCGGGGCCTGATCATCGCCTTCGCCGCCGCGGTCCTTCTCCTGACCGCGATCTTCTCGTTCCTGGCCACGCCCAAGTTCCGGGCCACGGCGACGCTGCTCATCGAAGAGGAATCCTCGAAGATGCTCAGTCTCGAAGATTCTTTCGGCAATCCGTCCCGGGGCTATCAAGACCTCCGGTTCTTCAACACCCAGCTCAAGCTCATCAAGAGCAAGTCCTTGGTCGAGAAGGTCGCCAAGAAGATGAGATTGCAGTCCCTGATCGTGAGACAGATTCTCAGCAAGATCGAGGTCCGGCCGCTTCGGGAAACCAAGCTGGTCGAGCTGAGCTTTGTCGCCAATTCGCCCGAGCTGGCGGCCGACCTCGTCAACACCCTGGCCGATGAGTTCATCAGCTATTCCATCGTCAAGCGGTACGAAACGACTCAGCAGGCCTCGGACTTCCTGAGCGAACAGATCGCCAATCTCCGGGACGAGCTGGCGGCCAAAGAGCAGGAGATGCAGAGATACGGGCAAGAGAAGGACATGTTCTTTCTCAGCGATTCGCAGAGCACCGCGGGCAACAAGTTCGCCGACCTGAACCAGGCTTACAATCAGGCCATCATCGCCAGGGTCAACGCCGAAACGGCCTACAGGGAGATCAAGGACCTGGATGTCGATTCGATCCCCCAGTTCGTCAATAACCCCGTCGTCCAGGCGCTCCGGACGGACTATATGCGGACCAAGAATGACTATGACGAGAAGATCAAGAAGTTCAAGCCGGATTATCCCGAAATGGTCCAGTTGGCCGCCCGGTTGGAAAGCATGCGGACCGACCTCAGACGGGCGGTCGCCACGGCCGAAACCGAGTACCAATCGGCCTTGAACCGGGAGTATTCGCTCAAGGCGCTTTTGGAGAAACAGAAGGTCGACCTGGCCAAGATGAACCAGAACGCGATCATCTACAACAACCTGAAAACGGAAGTCGAGACCAAGCGGCAACTCTACGATTCCCTTGTCCAGCGCCAGAACGAGACCCTTGTCTCTTCCCGGCTTGGCGGTCTCAAGTCGAGCTATATCAGCATCGTCGACCGCGCCCAGATCCCCAGGTTCCCGATCTTCCCGCGGACGAAGCTGAACCTGGCCCTCGCACTCCTTCTGGGTCTCTTCGGAGGAGTCTGCCTGGCCTTCTTCGCCGAGTATCTGGACAACACCATCAAGTCGGCCGAGGATGTGGAGCGCCTGGCCGGACTCCCGTCTCTTGGCGTGATCCCCCACCATGACCATTTGGGGGGCATCGAGCTCTTGAGCCTCCAGCCAGCGGACTCCCTCCCCTCCGAGTACTACCGGACGATCCGGACGTCCATCATGTTCTCCGCCGCCGGCAAGCCGATGAAATGCATCGCCGTCACGAGCACGATGGCCCAAGAGGGGAAGACATCGATCGTCAGCAATCTGGCCATCTCCTTCTCCCAGCTCAATCAGAAAGTCCTGCTGATCGAAGCGGACCTGAGACGGCCGAGGCTTCACGAGATCTTCAAGGTCCGAAGGATAAAGGGCATGAGCAACTATCTCGCCGGCCAGACGCCGCTCATCGAGGCCGCCCAGGCGAGCTCCGTCGAGAACATCTGGATCCTTCCCTGCGGGCCTCTTCCGCCCAACCCCGCCGAGCTCCTGAATTCCCAAAAAATGAAGGACCTGATCGACGAAGCCAAGCAGATCTTCGACGTCGTCCTCATTGACACGCCGCCGCTCCTGGCGGTCGTCGACCCCCTCATTGTGGCCTCGATGGCCGACGGGGTGGCCCTCGTGGTCCAAGCCAACAAGACGGCTCGAAAGCCGTTCGCCCGCGCCGTCGAGGAGCTGAGAAGGTCCAATGCCAGGATTATCGGGGTCATTCTCAATGACGTCAAGATGACCAGGCAGGATTTCTACTATCGGAATTACTATCATTCCGACCAGCCCGGCCCGGCGGCGCAGAGAGAGCGGGAGAGCCAGTGAGCCTCCGCCCCCACGCATCCGCATCCGCGGCCGACCGGCCGGACCTCATGAGCCGCGCCGTGGAGTGGGGGATCCTGGCGCTCGTCGTCCTCAGCCCGCTTCCCGCGGCTTCAGTCCAGGCCTGGGCCATCCTGGCCATTCAGCTCGCCGTTCTCTCCCTGGCCGTTCTCCATATCTTGACACCCGGCCGGGGCCTGGTGAACGAGCGGCTCCGGAAGGCTCTCGAGTGGCCCCGGGTTATGGCCCTGGCGTTCTTCTCCTGGATCGCATTCGAGCTCATTCCCTTGCCTCCGTTCCTGCTCAGGATCCTCTCGCCCAACGCCCTGGCGCTCAATGCCCAATATGGCCTTTCGTCTTCGGCCTCCCGCTTCCTGGGGCTTTCACTCGTTCCTTCGGAGACCGTGAAGGCCGCGTCCGCGCTCCTGGCCTACTTCCTCCTGGGCTTTCTCGTCCTGCGGACCTTCACCTCGGCCAAGCAGATCAGACGTTTGATCACGGTGATCATCGCCATGGGCGTCCTCGAAGCGCTCTACGGGATGTTCGAGCTCTACAGGCAGAGTCCCAGGATCCTTTTCTATTTGAAGCCATCGAGCCTCGATTCGGTTTCGGGGACTTTTGTCAACCGGAACCATTTTGCCGGGTATCTCGAGATGATCATCCCGCTCGTCATGGGTCTGATCGTGGCCCGGGCCGGCCTCTTTTCACTTTCCGGCCTCAGCTGGCGTCGGAAATTCGTCGCCGTCACGGAAAAAGGCCTCCTCGTCAATCTCCTGCTCGGCCTCATGACCGTCGTCATGGCCGTGGCCGTCGTCTTTTCGCATTCCCGTTCAGGCATCGCCACGATGGCCCTGACGTTCGTCTTCTTCTTCGGATTCGCGGCTCTGTTCAAGGAAAAGGACAGTGAACGGAAAAGGCTGATCAGGCGATTCATCAACGGGATGTTCGTGCTCGTCATTCTCTTGTCCGTCATGATCGGCATCCGGTCGACCGTTCAGAGGTTCTCTCCGGACCGCGTGCTCCACGAAGGGCGGTCGATCATCTGGTCGCAAACCATCCATTGGATCGGACGGTTCCCCGTTTTCGGCACCGGACTGGGCACCTTCGCTTCGCTCAACCCCGGTTCCGAGGTGGAGGGGACCCTGATCAGCTTCGATCACGCGCATAACGAATACCTCGAATACCTGATGGAGGTCGGAACCGTCGGGGCCGCCCTCCTCCTCTCCCTGATCCTGACCATGTTGGGCCTGTCCATCGCCGCCTGGCGGTCCCGGACCGACCCCGAGGTCCGCGGGCTGGCCTTGGGGGGCATCGTGTCCTGCCTGAGCGTCCTTTTCCACAGCGTCACTGATTTCAGCACCCATATCCCGGCCAACGCGGTCCTCTTTTCCGTCGTGCTGTCCGCGACCATGGCCGTCGCCTTTCTGAAGCGGAAGCCGGGACGTCCGCTGGCGTCATGAGAACCCTCAAAGCGATCATCACTCTCGTGCTCCTCGTCGCCTGGG
>JBAVUQ010000064.1:0-5270 GCA_049696855.1 Candidatus Aminicenantales bacterium | reverse complement strand
TCGGCCAGGCCGAACCGCTCCTTGAGCTTGCGGAAGATGCTGGCCAGCCGGACCGCCGTGTACTGCAGGTAGGGGCCGGTCTCGCCCTCGAAGCTCAGGGCCTCCTCGAAATCGAAGACGATGACCGAGTTCCGGGCGAACTTGATCATGAAATAGCGCAGGGCCCCCGTAGCGATCTCCCTGGCGGTCTTCCGCCGCTCGTCCTGGGCCCGGTCCGGATCCCGCTTCTCGATCTCGGCCAGGGCCTTGGCCTCCAGCCGGTCGAGGAGGTCGTCCGCTTTGACGCCGAGGCCCTTGCGGCCCGAGACCTCGAGGAAGGCCCGGTCTTTTTCCTCGTCCGACGCGGCGTAGCCGAGCTCGCTCAGGCTCTTAGGCGAGAGGGCGACCATCTCGTAGGAGAAGTGGACGGACTTGGCCGCCTGGGCCTCGAATTTGAGGGAGCGCAGGCCCTGGACGACGACCTTCTGGAGATAGGACTGGCGCGTATCGATGACGTTGTAGACCTTGGTCGCACCCCCGAAGGCCGGAAAGCCCGTGGTCGGGGTCGGGGTCGAGATCCACAAGGTCCGTCCGTCCTCTTCGGCGAATGGCTCATAGAAAAAGTCGCGGCCGAGCAGGCCGAACTTCCAGAGCTGATAGGCGATGTCCTTGCCGACGTAGGTCACGGTGCCGTCCGAGCGGACGATGACCTTCTCCCGCTCCTCGTCCTCCTCGAGGCGCATGACCCAGCAGCCCTTGTTCTCGCCCTCGGCGGCCAGATAGATGGCCTGCCGCTTCTTGAGGAGCTCGAAGGCCTTATCCCAGAATTTCAGGTGGAGGATGGTGCTCTCGCAGGGAAGGACGTCATAGAAGACGCCCAGCCGGGCCATCGTCGCCAGGTGGGCCTTGACGATGCGCCGCGAGATGTAGCGAGACAGGCCATATTCGGGATCGAGGCCGTGCTCGATCCGCTTCATGATGTCCGACTTGCGGGCCTGGGCCTCGGGATGCCCGGCGAGGTAGGCGGAGACACGGGCGTAGAGGTCCCAGCAGTAATAGTCGAACTTGCCGGGCAACCGCTCCAGGTCCTCGATGGTCTTCCTCTCGAGCTCCATGAAGCCGAAGACGACGTCGACGACCTGGACGCCGGTGTCGTCGATATAGTTCTGGACCTCGACCCTTTCGCCCTTGTAGCGCAGGCAGCGGGCCAGGCTGTCGCCGAGGCAGGCGTTACGGAGATGGCCGATGTGGGCGGCCTTGTTCGGGTTGATGTTCGTGTGCTCGATGATGATCTTGCCCTCTTCCGGGCCGAGCGAGGTCCGGCCGGCGGTGCGCACGGCTTCGGCCAGGACGGCGCCCTTGTCGAGCCAGATGTTGAGGAAGCCGCCGCCGGCGACCTCGGCCTTGGTGACGCCAACGACCGAGGCGAGGAGGGGAGCCGCCTCCTGGGCGATCACGCGGGGGGCCTTCTTGAGCTTCTTGGCCAGCTGAAAGGGAAAGGTCAGGGCCAGGTCGCCCATCTTCGGGTCCGGCGTCGGGGTCATGTCGAGGTCTTCGAGGACGACCGGGAAGGCGGGCTTCAGCCGTTCGTAAATCGCTTCTTTTAAACGGGATTTCATGGCGATCATAGTTGGCAATCATTATAGCAAAAAGTCGTCCGAGGGCAAGCCGGGTCCCCCCTCTTTCTCCGCATTCGCGCCCCGCGCCGCTTGAACGATGCCGCGAGTTGTGATAATTTTGGGCTTCGTTTCGAGAAAGGAAGTCACCATGAAGAAGACGCGCTTCAACGAGCTTCACAAGAAGCTCGGCGGCAAGATGATCGAGTTCGTCGGCTGGGAGCTCCCGGTCGAATATTCGGGCATCATCCCCGAGCATATGGCCGTGCGGACCAAGGCCGGGCTGTTCGACGTCAGCCACATGGGCGAGGTCCTGGTCACGGGCAAGGACGCCCTGGCCTACGTCCAGTGGCTGACCCCGAACGACGCCGCCAAGCTCGCTCCCGGCCAGGTCCAATACACCGCCTTGATGACGCCCGAGTCGACCTTCGTCGACGACATGCTCGTCTACTGCATGGGGCCCGAGGAATATTTCCTCGTCGTCAACGCGGCCAACGACGACAAGGACTTCGCCTGGATCGCCGGCCACACCAAGGGCTTCGCGGTCAAGGTCGAGCACCAGAGTGACGCCTACTCCCAGCTCGCCCTCCAGGGCCCGTCGGCCGAGAAGATTCTCCAGCCGCTCACCGAGATCGACCTGGCGGCCATGAACTCGTTCCACTGGGCCAAGGGCAAGGTCGCCGGCAAGGCCTGCCTCGTCTCGCGGACGGGCTACACCGGCGAGGACGGCTTTGAGATCTACACGACGGACCCGGACCCCGGCGTCATCTGGACGACCCTCATCGAGACGGGCAAGCCCCTGGGCCTTCTGCCCATCGGGCTCGGCGCCCGCGACACCCTGCGCCTCGAATCGAAGCTCATGCTCTACGGCAACGATATCACGGACAAGACGACCGTGCTCGAGGCCGACCTCAAGTGGATCGTCAAGCTCGAGAAGGGCGACTTCCTCGGCAAGCCCGTCATCCTCAAGCAGCTGGCCGAAGGCCTGACGCGCAAGCTCGTCGGCTTCGAGCTGGCCGAGCCGGGCATCGCCAGGCCCCACTATCCCGTCTACTACCAGGGCCGAAAAGTGGCCGACGTCGCCTCGGGGACCTTCTCGCCGCTGCTCAAGAAGTCCATCGGCCTCGTCTACTTGCCGATCGACGGAACGGGTGTCGGGACGGAGTTCGAAGTCGAGATCAGGGGCAAGAGAACCAAGGCCCGCGTCATCCCCACGCCCTTCTACAAAAGGGCCAAGAAATAACGAGTCCAATTCCCTAGGAGGTTCGCATGTATCCGAACGATTTTCGCTACACCAAGGATCACGAGTGGATCAAGGTCGAAGGCGATGAAGCCGTCGTCGGCATCACCGATTTCGCCCAGAACCAGCTCGGCGACATCATCTACGTCGAACTGCCGGCCGTGGGCAAGGAGCTGGCCGCCCGTCAGTCGCTCGGCGTCGTCGAATCCGTCAAGTCGGTCTCCGACGTCTACGCGCCCGTCCCCGGCGTCGTCACGGCCGTGAACGGGGCGTTGGCCCAAACCGCCGATCTCCTCAACAAGGACCCTCACGGCCAGGGCTGGATCGTCCGGATCCGGATGAAGGACAAGAAGGACGTCGAGAGCCTTTTCAAGGCCGGGGACTACGAGAAATTCCTGGAGGGACTCGAACACTGAGGCCGCCGCCGGCCTGACAGGGGATTTTCCCATGAGCTATCTCTCTCTCAGCGACAAAGACAAGGCCGAAATGCTGGCCCGGACCGGCGCGGCCACCGTGAACGACCTCTTCTGCTGCATTCCCGAGGCCGTCCGCCTTAAAGGCCTGCTCGACCTGCCCGCGGCCCAGTCGGAGCTCGAGCTCGTCCGGACGATCGACGCCGTCGGCGGGAAGAACGCCTATGGCGGCCACCTCTCGTTCCTCGGCGGCGGGGCCTACGATCACTTCATCCCGACGGTCGTCGACTACCTGAGCTCGCGCGGCGAGTTCGTCAGCCCGTACACCCCCTACCAGCCCGAGGTCAGCCAGGGCACGCTCCACCTCATCTTCGAGTTCCAGACCCTGATCTGCCAGCTCACCGGGCTCGACATCGCCAACGATTCCCTCTACGACGGCTCCACCGGCGCGGCCGAGGCCGTCCTGATGGCCCACCGGGTCACGAGCCGGAACAAGGTCCTGCTGGCCCGCTCCCTCCATCCGCAGTACCGCGAGGTCGTCCGGACCTACATCAAGAACCTCGGCATCGAAGCCGTCGAAGTCGGCTTCGGGCCCGACGGCCGTATCGACGCGGCCGAGATCAGCCGCTTCCTCGACGACAAAACGGCCGCCCTTGTCTACCAGTCTCCGAACTTCTTCGGCGTCATCGAGGACGTCCAGGCCCTATCCGATGCGGCCCATGGGGTCAAGGCCCTCTCGGTGGCCGTCGTCGCCGAGGCCCTGTCCCTGGCCCTCCTCGAAGCGCCGGGGAAGCTCGGGGCCGACATCGTCACCGGCGAGGCCCAATCGCTCGGCCTGCCGGTGAGCTTCGGCGGGCCGTACCTCGGCTTCATGGCCTGCAGGAAGGAATTCGTCCGGCAGATGCCCGGGCGGATCACCGGCCAGACGAAGGACAAGGACGGCCGGCGCGGCTTCGTCCTGACGCTTTCCACGCGCGAGCAGCACATCCGCCGCGAGCGAGCGACGTCGAACATCTGCTCCAACCAAGCGCTCTGCGCCCTGCGGGCGACGATCTTCATGGAGACCCTGGGCAAGCAGGGGATGAGGGAGCTGGCCTGGCAGAACGCCCAGAAAGCGGCCTATGCTGCCGACCAGCTCGGCGCGATCCCCGGGGTGAGGAGGAAATTCACCGGGCCGGTGTTCAACGAATTCGCCGTCGTGCTCGCCAAGCCCTGGGCCGCGGTCGATGCCGCGCTCCGGGCGAAGGGCATCGTCGCCGGCTACGGCCTCGGCGCCGAGTATCCCGAGACCGGGAACGCCGCCCTCGTCTGCGTCACCGAGCTGCGGACCAAGGACGAGATCGACCGGCTGGCCCGGACGCTCCAGGAGGTCCTGTCATGATCAAAGAGATCCGCGAACCCCTCATTTTCGAGATCAGCGCAGCGGGCAAGCGGGCGTCCGAGCTGCCTCCGCTCGACGTCCCGGCGAAGAAGGACCTGCTGGCCGGCGTCGCTCTCCGCCCCGAGATCGGCGATTTCCCTGAAGTCTCCGAGACCGAGATCACCCGGCACTTCACCCGGCTATCGACGAAGAATTACTGCGTCGACATGGGCCTCTATCCGCTCGGCTCCTGCACCATGAAGTACAATCCCAAGATCAACGAGCGCCTCGCGGCCCACCCCGCGTTCGCCGGCTCGCACCCCCTCGCGCCGGCCGACCTCATCCAGGGCAACCTCGAGGTCCTGAAAAAGCTCGAGACTTTTCTTTGCGAGATCGCCGGCATGGACGCGTTCACCCTCCAGCCGGCGGCCGGGGCCCACGGCGAGCTTACGGGGATGATGCTCATCCGGGCGGGCCTCGAAGCCCGGGGCGACGCCCGGAAGTACGTCCTCATCCCGGACTCGGCCCACGGCACGAACCCCTCATCGGCCCACATCTGCGGCTACACGGTCAAGGAGATCAAGTCCAACGAGAAAGGGACGATCGATCTCGCCTCGCTCGAAGAGGCCATGACCGAAGAGGTCGCCGCGCTCATGGTGACC
>JBAVUQ010000063.1:0-7034 GCA_049696855.1 Candidatus Aminicenantales bacterium | reverse complement strand
TCTGCGACCAGATCGAGACGCTCTTCCTCGAGCTCTCCCAGATCGACAACGAGCTGCCGGCCGCCGAGCTCGGGAGGATCCGAAGCTATGTCGAGGAGCGCCAGCTTCTCCTCAAGATCAACCTGGTCAAGAAAGAACTGCAAAGCGGGGTCTGATATGAGAAAAACCACCCTGACATTCTGTCTGGTCCTGGCCCTCGGGCTGGGGGCGGTCCCGGCTTGGACTTCTGCTCGGGTTGCCGAAGGCCAAGCCGGGATCCAGGCGGCGACGGACGAATCCCTGTTCCGCGAGGCCAAGCTCCTCGTCTTCGACAAGAGCTGGAAGGCGGCCCTCGAAAAGATCGACGAGCTCGTCGATAAATTCCCGTCGAGCCCGCTCGCGGGACAGGCCCTCTTTTATAAAGGAGAGTGCTTGAGCGGCCTCGGCGGCCGGGAGAGGGAGGCGTTGCGCGCCTACGAGGACTACATCGCGCTCGACGACGCCAAGCCGAGTCTCGTCGAGGAATCCGAGGGCTCGATCGTCGACCTGGCCTTCGACCTGTACGAAGCGGGGAACGGCTCCGCCCTCCGGGAGATCGAGAGCCGGCTCGACCATGGGAACAAGGTCATTCGCTACTACGCGGCCTACAAGCTGAGCCTCGTCTCCGACAAGAAGGAGGCGGCCAAGGCCGCGCCGGTCCTGTCGAGGATCATCGAGACCGAGAAGGACCCCGAGCTCCTCGACCGGGCCCGCATCGCCCTGTTGCGCGTCTCGCCGGAAAGCCTGAAGACCGCCGAGGATCGAAAGCCCCGGACCGGGTCGACGGCCCGGCTGCTCAGGATCCGCGTCCGCAAGGCGGGGCAGCGGGAGCCCGTCTTCTCGCTCAACATCCCCTTCGCCCTGGCCGACCTGGCCCTGAGCGCCATGGACGAGAACGACAAGGCGGCCATCCGCAGGCAGGGCTATGACGTCGCCAAGATCATCGACGAGCTGTCCAAGTCCAAGGAGAGCATCCTGCGCATCGTCGGCGACGACGGCACGATCTTCGAGATCTGGATCGACTGAAAGAACCGGAGAGGAGAAACCCCATGAGAAAAACCACGATCGTCATCCTGGCCCTGTTCGTCATCGGCGCCCTGGCCGCCCCGGCGGTTGCGGCCAACCGGAACGACTTCAAGATCATCCAGGCGGCCGTCAAAAAGAGCCCGAATCCCGGATACGTCGAGGGCCGCGAGGTCCGCTGGTTCAAGGTCCTCATCCAGGACAGCAAATCGGGCCACGCCGCGCTCAAGCTGACCCTGCCCGTCGCCCTGATCGAGCTCATCCTCAGCTGCGATGACACCCGTCATGTCAAGTTCGACAACGGCCGGCACGGCGATTGCGAGGTCGACCTCAAGGCCCTCTGGACGGAGCTGAAGAAAGCCGGCCCCATGGCCCTCGTCGAGATCGAGGACGAAGGGGCCGTCGTCAAGGTCTGGCTCGAGTAGCTTCCGTAAGGCCCGCTTTGGGCCTCGGGATCATCTCCGTTCGCTGCGCTGATTTTTCACGCCAGGCCGCACGCCGGACTCGGCCGGCAGGGAGCGGAGCCTTGGAAGCGACCATCAGAAGCGCGACGGAGCAGCTCGGAGGAGCGCTTCTGGGAAGTATCTTGGAAATCCTCTTCTAAGATATTTATCAGAATCATGGCTTCGAGTGCTCAGCCATGATTCTGAGGTCCGCTCCCAAGAGTTCGCTCCCCGTAGGCGGTTTCCCGTGAAACTGCCCTCGTCCGGCTCCGGCCCGGCTAAATCAGCGCTTATGCTCACTCCGACGATCCCTCGGCCCCGTTGACGCGGCCTTCCGGGGAAAACCCTTACACCTGTAGGGCGGCCTCGCCTGAGGATGGCTCCGTTGACAAGACCTCGAGGCGCCCATAAAATGGGGGGGCGAGGAGGTCGATCGTGGGAAAAACCCTGACGGAAAAGATCCTCGGCCGCAAGGCGGGGAAGGACGTCCAGGCCGGCGATGTCGTCACCGTATCGCCGGACTATATCCTGTCGCACGACAATTCCGCGGCCATCATCCAGGAGTTCCGGAAGCTCGGGGTCAAGAAGGTCAAGGCGCCCGGGAAGATCGTCATCGTCCTCGATCACATCGTCCCGGCCGCGGACGAGAAGTACGCCCAGAACCACAAGACCATCCGCGAGTTCGTCGCCGAGCAGGCGATCCCGAACTTCTTCGACATCAACGCCGGCATCTGCCACCAGGTCCTGCCCGAGCAGGGGTTCGCCCTGCCCGGCCTGGTCATCGTCGGCAGCGACTCGCACACCCCGAGTTATGGGGCCCTCGGGGCTTTCGCCACCGGCATCGGCCGGACCGAGACGGCCTGCACCTGGGCGACCGACGAGATTTGGCTGCGCGTGCCCGAGACCATGCGCATTGACCTCTCCGGCCGCATGGGACGCGGGGTCTTCGCCAAGGATCTCAGCCTGAAGCTCATCGGCGACCACGGCGCTGAGATGGCCAACTACAAGGCCGTCGAGTTCGACGGCCCGGCCGCGCACGATTTCAGCGTCGGAGCGCGCCTGACCCTGGCCAACATGTCGGCCGAGATGGGAGCCAAGAACGGCTACTTCGCCCCCGACGACAAGACCCTGAAATGGCTCGAGGGCCGGGCCCGCGGGCCTTTCGTCGCCGTCTCCTCCGATCCGGACGCCCGCTACGAATCGGTTCTCGCCTACGACCTCGGCGCGCTCGAGCCCCAGGTCGCCTGCCCCCATACGGTCGACAACGTCAAGCCGGTCACGGCCGTTGCCGGCAGGCCGGTCAATCAGGTCCTCATCGGCACGTGCACGAACGGCCGCCTCGAGGACCTCGAAGCCGCGGCCGCGATCCTCAAGGGCCGCAAGGTCCATCCGTCGGTGCGGGTCCTCGTCCTTCCGGCCTCGTGGGAGGTCTACCGCGAGGCCCTCAGGTCAGGCGCGCTCGCCGTCCTCGTCGACGCCGGGTGCGTCATCCTCAATTCGGGCTGCGGGCCGTGCCTCGGCGCCCATGAGGGCCTGATGGCCGCCGGCGAGGTCACCCTGAGCACCTCGAACCGGAACTTCCGGGGCCGGATGGGCCACCGCGATTCCGAGATCTACCTGGCCTCGCCGGCCACGGCCGCGGCCACGGCCGTCACCGGCAAGATCACCGATCCGAGGGAGTTCACATGAGCCACGGCATCGTCTGGAAATACGGCGACGACGTCAACACCGACGTCATCTTTCCGGGCCGCTACACCTATCAGATCATGACGCCCGACGAGATGGCCAAGCACGCCATGGAGGACCTCGATCCCGGGTTCGCCGCCAAGGTCAAGCCCGGCGACGTCATCGTGGCCGGCAAGAACTTCGGCTGCGGCTCCTCCCGCGAGCAGGCCGCGGCCTGCCTCAAGGCGGCCGGGGTGCAGGCCGTCGTGGCCAAATCCTTCGCCCGGATCTACTTCCGCAACGCCATCAACCTCGGCCTGGCCCTCCTCCAGAGCGAAGAGGCCGCCGACCGCCTGGACACGGGCGACCATGTCGACATCGAGCTCGCCCACGGCGAGATCCGGTCGACCAAAGGGACCTTTCGCTTCAAGCCTCTCCCGGCCTCGGTCCTCGGCATCATCCAGGCCGGCGGCCTGATCGAATACACCAAGACCAAGCTCGAAGAAGACGAGATCGAAAAGGAACAGGAGTGACCATGCCCAAGTACAAGATCGCCATTCTCCCCGGGGACGGCGTCGGCAAGGACGTCGTCGAAGCGACCATGATCGTCCTCGAAAAGACCGGCCTCGACGCCTCTTATCTCTACGGCGACATCGGCTGGGAATTCTGGTGCAAGGAGGGCAACCCGCTGCCCGACCGGACCCTGAATCTCCTCCGCGAGACCGACGCCTGCCTCTTCGGCGCGATCACCTCGAAGCCCAAGGAGGACGCCGACTGCGAGCTCGACCCGTCGCTCCGGGGCAAGGGCCTGTCCTACTTCAGCCCGATCGTCCGCCTGCGCCAGGAGTTCGACCTCTACCAGAACCTGCGGCCCTGCAAGGCCTATGCCGGCAACCCCCTGAACTATAAGGAAGGGATCGACCTCGTCATCTTCCGCGAAAACACCGAGGGCTTGTACGCCGGGGTCGAGTTCTTCCCCCTGCCCAAGGTCGTCAGCGACGCCCTCCTGACCAACCCCAAGTTCAAGCGATTCAAGGACGTGCCGCCGGACGAGATCGCCGTTTCGACGCGCATCATGACCAAGTCCGCCTGCGCCCGCATCGTCCGGGCCGCCTTTGAGTTCGCCCGCAAGTTCGGACGAAGATCGGTCACTCTGATCGAGAAGCCCAACGTCCTGCGCGAGACCGGCGGCCTGATGCTCGACACGGCCCGCCAGGTCGCCAAGGGTTATCCCGACATCAAGTTCTGGGACGCCAATGTTGACGCCATCTGCATGTGGCTGCTGAAGAACCCCCTCGACTACGACATCCTGGTCGCCGAGAACCTCTTCGGCGACATCGTCTCCGACCTAGCGGCCCAGCTCGTCGGCGGCCTCGGGTTCGCCTGCAGCGGCAACATCGGTGACAAGTACGGCGTCTTCGAACCGACGCACGGCTCGGCTCCCAAGTACTCCGGCCTGTACAAGGTCAATCCCATCGCCACGATCCTCGCGGCCAAGATGATGCTCGACTGGCTCGGCGAGACGGTCAAGGGCGCGGCCGTTGAGGCCGCGGTCGCCGAGGTCATCCGGGAAGGGAAGGATCGGACCTACGACATGGGCGGCCGGTCGACCAGCCTTGACCTCGGCCATGCCGTCGCCGCGAAGCTCTAGGCGTCATCCGGTGCTGATCCTCGCCGTCGATACGACAACGCCCGGAGGCTCCGTGGCCTTGCTCGAGGACGAGACCCTCCTCGGCGAGGCCAACGTCGAGTCGCCGGCGACCCATTCCGCCCGCCTGTTCCGGTCCATCGACTTCCTCGTCGGCGCGCTCGGCAAGGACATCAAGGATATCGATGCGTTCGCCGTGGCTGCGGGGCCCGGCTCGTTCACCGGCATCCGCATCGGAGTCGGCGCGGTCAAGTCCCTGGCCTTCGCCTCCGGGAAGCCCGTCGCTCCGGTCTCGACGCTCATGGCCCTGGCCTCGAAACTCGCCTGCGACGGCGCCCCGTTCGTCTGCCCGCTCCTCGACGCCAAGAAGGGCGAGATCTATGCCGGGCTCTTCGAGGCGGGGACGAGCGGCCTCGTGGAGATCATTCCCCAGGGCGCTTACGATCCGGAGGGGTTCTTCGCGCGTCTTCCGGCCGGACGGGCCATCGCTTTCGCCGGGAGCGGGCTTGCGGCCTACCGGGCGGCCATCCTGTCCCATGTCGGCGACCGGGCCTGCTTCCCCGAGCGGTCGCGGTTCATCGCCGCCGAGGTCGGCCGGATCGGCGCCGGTCTCCTTCGCGCCGGCCAGGGCGTCGATGCCGCCTCGCTCGAGCCGCTCTATTTCCGGAGATCGCAGGCCGAGGAGACATGCCGGACCTGATCAATGGCGAGGACCGCTTTTTTATCCGCCGAATGAGGGAGGAGGACCTGCCCGCGGTCCGGGCCATCGAGGCCCTGTCCTTTTCCAATCCCTGGAGCGACAACACCTTCCGGGGCGAGATCCAGAACACCTCGATCTCGTTCCCCATGGTCGTCGTTCGCCGGCCGGGCAACCCGGTTGTCGCGGACGAGGAGGTCGTGGCCTATGTCATCTACTGGCAGATCCGGGACGACGTCCAGGTCAACAACATCGCCGTCCACCCCGATTGCCGCGGCCTGGGCCTGGGCGAGGCCATGATGCGCTATGTCATCGCCAAGTCCCGCGAGACCGCGGTGACGTTCCTGACCCTCGAGGTCCGGCAATCGAACACGCCGGCCCTGACCCTCTACAAAAAGCTGGGTTTCGAGATCGTGGGCACGCGGAAGAACTATTACACCAATCCGGACGAGGACGCCTACGTCATGGCCCTCGTCCTTGGTCAATAATCGACGCGGACGAGCGTCAGGCCCTTGGCCGCGGCCGTCGGCCCGGCGAGCGAGCGGTCCTTGCGCCGGAAGATCTCTTCCACCTGCTCCGGCTCCATCCGCCCGCGTCCGACTTCGAGCAGCGTCCCGACGATCGTCCGGACCATATAGCGCAGGAACCCGGCCGCCTCGATCGTGTAAATGATCTCGTCGCCCGACTTGCGCAGCTCCGAGCGGATGACGGTCCGGACAGGGGAGCGGTCGCGGTTCGAGGAGAAGGCGGTGAAGTCGGCCGTCCGGGCAAAGAGCCGGGCCGCCCGGCGCATCTTCCCGAGCCTCAGGGGATAAGGCCAGTGGAGGACGAACGAGCGGTCGAGCGGGCTCGGTTGGGGCGCGTTGACGATCCTGTAGCGGTAGAGCTTCGAGCGGGCCGACCGCCGGGCGTGGAAATCCGCCGGCGCCTCGGCGAGAGTGAAGATGCGGACGTCCTGCGGAAGAACGGCGTTGAGGGCCCGCAGCAGGACCTCGTCGGAGAGCTTGAACGCGCCCCGGAAGCTCGCCCCCTGGCCCAGGGCGTGGACCCCGGCATCCGTCCGGCCCGCGCCGTGGACGACCGTCTTCTTCCCGGTGATCTTCCGCAGGGCCTCTTCGAGCACCTGCTGGACGGTCCGCGAGGCGGGCTGGCGCTGCCAGCCCCGGAAATTCGTGCCGTCGTAGCCGACGATGAGCCGGTAGTTCTTCACCTTAACGAGCCAGTCCTTCGAGGGCCATCCTGACGGCCTCCTCCGGCGTCGCCGCGATGTCGATCCCCTTGACGTCCCAGGTGCCGAGCCCGACCACTCTCTTGCCGTGGATCTTGCCGTAGGCGATCTCCGAGAGCGTGCCGTACTCGCCGTCCACGGCGACGACGGCATCGGCGTTCATGACGACCAGGGCGTTGCGGGTGTAGCCGAGGCCGGTCGCGATGGGCACGTCGACCCAGGGGTTGGCGTCGGCGGGCGAGCCGCCGGGCAGGATGCCGACCGCGAGGCCGCCCTCTTCGCGGGCGCCGCGGCAGGCCGCCTCCATGACCC
>JBAVUQ010000062.1:0-4393 GCA_049696855.1 Candidatus Aminicenantales bacterium | reverse complement strand
GGACACGAGAAGCCCCAGGACGCCGCCGTTGAGAAGCGGATCGAGGATGGGCAGGAAGAGGAAAGGGACCGCCCCGGCCGCCACGGCGATGACTGAGGCCCGGGCGTTGTGGTAGAACAGCGTCAGCGCCAGGACCAACGGAGACGCCTGGAGAGGGATGTCCTTGAGCGACTGGACGACGAAATCGAGGGCCTTCTTTTCCTGGGCCGGCCAGAGGCTGAAGAAGACGTATCCGGCGACGAATCCCAGGCCGAGGGAGCGCGCCGCATACTTGAAATATTTCCGGTACTCTTTGCGCCAGGCCACTCCTTCCTCGCGATAGAGGCGTCGGACGAGTCCTGGCGGGCGTACAGTGTCAGAAGATTGGCCGCCAGGGTTCTCCAACGGTGTGCGGCTAAAGGGTGCCCTAATGATAGACTCCTCAGATCAAGAAACGTCCTCTAATTCGGCTCTTTATGATGCAAATCGTCGTGGCACTTCACGCAGAGAGTCAATAGATTGTCCTCCGAATTGTCTCCGCCCTTGGCGTGGTGTCTTTTGTGGTGCAATTCGAGAAACCTCGGGTCTGAAGGATTCCATTCGGGATAGGACCACCCGCATTTGGTACACCTGTACCTATCTCTTCTTAGTACCATGCTCCTTGTAGAATCGGGAATATTTCTATCGTGCTCATGGCTTTGCCTATCGGCCTGAAGAACGTATATCCCGACGGGAAGATCAGGCCTCCCCGTATTTCTCGTCGCAACAGGCCAACCTTGCTCGGTTCTGAGTTCGCGGGTCCTTCGCGCCCATTCTGTTCTTTCTTTTGCCACATAGCGGAGTTCTTCTCCGCTTACGGGCTTCCCCACATTTGCACGTAAAAACTCCAAAATCTTATCTCGAACAGATAATTTCTTCCTCCGGATACCATTTGCGATATTCCACCGATGGGCCCCATCGCGATCCTGAGCCGATTCAAGAAGGATATAACTGTCCGGCTTCAGCTGCCCAGCATCGATCTTATGTAAGTCAAAATCACCTTCTTCTTGCATCTGTTTTGCCGTTATCCCATTGATGATGCGCCATCCGAATTGGACCCTCAGCTCTCTGAGCCTCCTTGCCCATTCTTGTATTCCTGAAACGACCAGGAGCTCGTCTCCCTGAATCAAGGTTAACGGGTATTTTCTAAAATAGTGCAGGATGCGATCCCTTGCGGAGCTCGCCATATCCTTTGGAATTAGCGATTTGCCCAAATCCCTTAGACCGTGGAATATCGGAACTATCGAGAGGACCTTTCTTCTGAGGTCTGGCCCCTTAAGCTCCATTTCAAAGTTGGCGATCAAGTCTGAAATTTCTTTTCTTATTGACTCAGGATTTCGTTTAGGCATTGTATCTTCTCCCCTTATCCGTTCTCGCATCTTTCATGAAGTGCGCTATCTTTTTCCGTAGTCTTGTGTCGTCCCTAATTTGGCATTGCCAAATAATTAACGTTTTCCATCCCAGCTTCTTCAATTCCTTTTGCTGGCGGATGTCTCTGGCGATATTGTTGTCAAGCTTGTGGGCCCAGAAAGTAGCGTTTGCATCTGGCCTTTTCGACCTCCTGCAGTTCTTATGGCCATGCCAAAAGCACCCATGAACGAAGATAACCCTTTTATATCTGGGAAGTACGATATCCGGATTTCCCGGGAGTTGACTCCGTCGAATTCTGAACCGGTAGCCCATACGGTGCAACACGGACCGAACCATTCGTTCGGGCAGGGTATCATAGCTCCTAATTGAGCTCATGATTTGACTTCTTTTTTGAGGAAGGAATCTATCGGTCATCTCTTAATCTGATGTTAACAATAAATAGACTATATCAGCCACTCGCGCAGCCAAGAGTGGGGGTACGGCGTTGCCGATCTGACGCGCGATTTCTATTTTTGTGCCCGTGAATATAAAACTATCAGGAAATGATTGTAGTCTAGCAGCTTCTCGGTGAGTAATGGGTCTGTTCTGAATGGGGTGCAAGTATCTCCCTTTTTCGGGCTTATAAAACTCGGTTCTTATTGTGAATGCAGGCCTATCCCACCACAGGCGGCCGAATAGATCTGTGCCCCCACTTTTTTTATTTATCCAGCATTTAGGCGTTATCTCAGGGGCATTTCTCTGAAGATCGAATCTGTTCATTCCTTCTTTTGGTATCGCCTTGTACCGGGCAAGACTTTCTGCGGTCGGGGTCCGCCCGAAATGTAGGTCAAGGGGAGGCGGCACCTTTCTGAGCTCTGTGCCGACAGGCTTAGAGAGATCTCCAATAGCGTTCCTGACGGTGCACCAGGGTTGGGCGATGGGAACAAAATCCGATGTTCTTTCATCGATAGAAAGAGTAATTCCATCATATTTGCGCGGATCATAATGGGTCTTTCGAGGCGGAAAAAGGAGCCTGGGATCCACGGTTTTGCATCCAACGATAAATGCCCTTTTCCTGGTCTGCGGAACGCCATAATCAGCAGCGGTAAGGATATCTCCCCAAACCTTATAACCCAGGGCTTCGGCGGCCCCTATTATCTCTCCGTGCTCAAGTGAGCCTAGCAATTGGGGAACATTCTCCATTACGAAAACGCTGGCGTTCGCTTTCTTAACGATTTCTAAGAACGGGCGCCAAAGCTGCTTTCTTGCGTCGCCCTCTCGCTTTTTATTTAATAGGCTGAATCCCTGACAGGGGGGACCCCCTATAACCACGTCAGCGTCAGGAATCCTCTCATGGCTCGAACTTAGGATTTGTTCGATATCTCCTAAAAAACAATGTGGCCCGAAATTGAGGTTGTAAGTGTTGACGCAATCTATATCGAAGTCGTTAGCCCAGATCGGTTCGAATAAATGACCAAAAATCTTGGAGAAACCTAGAGACATACCTCCTGCGCCTGCGAACAAGTCAATAAGTTTATATCTTTTCCGCTTGTGAACGAGTGTTCCTTCCATTCGGGACTGGAATATCCTATCGTCCTTTTTTCTGAGTGCACTTATTAAGGACGAATTTGAGGGTGAATCTTTTCTCATCTGCGTATCTAAGTTCCTACCCTAAGCTCGGATATATTTGGAACCGAGGCATTATTCTATTAGATTATCAAAGCGTTTGAAAGCAGCATTCCCAAGCATTGAAGCAACCGGGGATTATCTGCCAGGGCTAATGTGCCCTAGACCGCATAGCCCGCTTAACTGCTACCGGTTGACGAGCTCCCGCTCGATCTGCTCCAAAGTCTTGCCCTTGGTTTCCCGGACGCGGGACTTGATGAAGAGGAAGCCCAGGACGCTGATCCCGGCGTAGATCCAGAACGTGCCGGCGGGGCCGAGGCCCTTGTTCAGGTGAGGAAACGTGTAGGTCAGGACGAAGCAGGCCGACCACAGGGCGAACGTCGAAACCGACATGGCCGCGCCGCGGATGCGATTGGGGAAGATCTCGGAGAGAAGGACCCAGGTCACGGGGGCCAGGGACAGGGCGTAAAGGGCCATGGCGGCAACGACCAGGACCAGGATATGGAGGCCGCGGCTGTGGACCGCGAAGCTGGCCCCGATCAAACCGAAGGCCACGGCCAGCCCGGCCGAGCCGACCATCATCAAGGGCTTGCGGCCGAGACGGTCGACGAGTCGGATGGCGATGAGAGTGAAGATCAGGTTGACCGTTCCCGTGATGACGATGTTGAACAGGACGTCGCTCACGCCGTAGCCCGCGGCCGTGAAGATCTCTTGGGCATAATAGAAGATGACGTTGATGCCGCACCACTGCTGATAGACGGCTAGGACGATGCCGATGACAAGGACCTTGGTCAGGCCGGGCTCGAGCAGGTCGCGGAAGCGGACCCGGCCGATCTCGCCCGCGGCGAGCGTCGTGCGGATGTCGGCCAGGGCCTCGGCGGCGAAGCCCGGCCCCCCGACCTTGGCCAGGATCCTTCCGGCCTCTTCTGCGCGGCCGTTCTTGACCAGCCAGCGCGGGCTTTCCGGGACGAAGAACATCAGCAGGAAAAAGAGGAACGCGGGCACGGCCTCGGCGCCGAACATCCAGCGCCAGCCGGCCTGGCCGTTCCAGGAAGCGAGGATCTCGGCGGCGGTCGCGCCGGCCGGCACGGGCTCGGCGATGAGCCAATTAGCCAGTTGGGCCGCCAGGATGCCGATGACGATCGTCAGCTGGTTGACCGAAACGAAGCGGCCCCGCATGGAGGCCGGAGAGATCTCGGCGATATACATCGGCGAGAGGTTCGAGGCCAGGCCGATGGCCACGCCGCCGAGGAGGCGGTTGGCGATGAAGAGGGAGAAGCTCGGAGCGAGGGCGGTGAGGATGCCGGTGACCGTGAAGAGGAAGGCCGCCAGGAGGAGGAGCTTCTTCCGGCCGAAGCGGTCGCTCAGGCCGCCGGAGACGAGCGCGCCGATGAGGCAG